>JBELMB010000250.1:0-7201 GCA_042088665.1 Sagittula sp. | reverse complement strand
AGTATGCGTACAATCTGACCCAGGTCATTCAGGATCACATTGGCCACCAGAGGCGCACAGGCGCGCGGGTTCGGTTCGATCACGATGACGCTGTCGACCGCGCATTGGGTGGCGAAATAAAGCGCGTGATTGCCCACGTTGGCACCAACATCGAGGATGCGCGCGCCCTCTGGCAGATGCCGCGCGATCTCGTCGAGATCCTCACGTTCGTAGAACTGGCCTTTGCGCTGCGCTTTCTGGATCGGGTCCCGCTCGTAGTTCGAACAAAACCGCAAGTGCCGCGCGCCGATCTGCACCTGCGTCAAGTGCATGGGTGGGAAAACAACCGGCGCGCCGAGCTCCAGCGCACGCAGGGCCGCTGCGACGTCAAAGTAGGCGTCACCCATCACCTCGGGCGCCCGCAGTTGCACCGGATCCGTCATGCCGCCCCTCCGGCCGGAGGGAAACCGATGGTCGAACCGCAGCGATGGCGTTGGACCGCAATGACAGACGCGCAACCAGAATTGGCCTCAGCCGCGCCCCATAGCGAGGCCCAACGCGCACCGGCAACTCTTGGCCACCCATTTGCAATGGCCCCAGCGGGCCGCCATCCCAAGTGAGGACGCAGCACCCCGGTTTCCGGGTCATGCGACAGCGCGCAGTGGGTCATCTCAACCCTCTCCCGGCGGACAGGGTTTCGCGCCCGCGCCGCAGCCGCCCGGGACGGGTCTCGGACAAGCCCCGTCATCCCATCACCCGCAGAACCACCGACATCACAGCCGCAAGCGTCCACGCGCCCATGCCCGCCACAAGCGCCGTAAAAAAGGGCGAATCCTTGAGAACAAGCACCTTGCGCCCGGAGCGCCGCATCGCGAAAGTCACGATCAGGACCCCCAGAAAGGTGCCAATGCCAATGCCAGCCGTGGCGTGAACCGCTTGTCCAAACATTCCCTTACCCGTCCAACGATCCGCGTTGATGCTGGCGCAGGCCCTCGGGCAGCGCCACGAAATCCGGTTGGCCCTGACACCAGACGGCAAGGTCCGGCGCAAACGCCAGACCTTCGATCAGCGCCCCGGCGACGCCGATCATGTCGGGGCTGACCGCGACCTCCCACCAGACACTGGTCCCGCATATGGGGCAAAACCGGAAATCCAACGTCCGACCCGCGTCCGATTTGCGCCGGTAGACCGTTGGCGTGCCAGCCGTGGTGACCCGGTCCCGCGGGTAAAACGCGGTCATCCCAAAGGCGCTGCCAGTGCGCGACTTGCAATCTGAGCAGGCGCAGACTGCCTGAAACACCGGTGCGCCGGTCACCGAGACCGAAACCGCGCCGCAAGAGCAGGCGGCGCGCTGAATGCGTGTCGTTTCGGTCATCTTCAACCGCTCCGCGTCATGCTCAACCGCTCCGCGTCAGGCCGGCGCTTAGCCCACCGAGCCTTCCAGCGAGATCGCAACCAACTGCTGCGCCTCCATGGCAAACTCCATCGGCAGTGCCTGCAAGACGTCGCGACAGAACCCGTTCACAACGAGGGCGACGGCCTCTTCTTCGTCCATCCCGCGCTGGCGGCAATAGAACAGCTGGTCGTCATCCACCTTGGAGGTCGTCGCTTCGTGCTCCACCCGGCTGGAGTTGTTCTTGACCTCGATGTAGGGCACCGTGTGGGCGCCGCATTTGTCACCGATCAACAAGCTGTCGCACTGGGTGTAATTGCGCCCGTTCTTGGCCTTGGGGTGCATCGACACCAGACCGCGATAGGTGTTCTGCGCCACACCGGCCGAAATCCCCTTGGAGACGATCCGGCTCTTGGTGTTCTTGCCCAGATGCACCATCTTGGTGCCCGTGTCCGCCTGCTGGTGGCCATTGGTAATGGCGATCGAGTAGAATTCGCCCTGGCTTTCGTTGCCACGCAGGATGCACGAGGGGTATTTCCACGTCACGGCAGAGCCCGTCTCGACCTGCGTCCACATCACCTTGGACCGATCGCCCCGACAATCGGCGCGCTTGGTGACAAAATTGTAGATGCCGCCCTTGCCGTTCTCGTCACCGGGGAACCAGTTCTGAACGGTGGAGTATTTCACTTCGGCGTCTTCTTCGATGATGATCTCGACGACCGCTGCGTGCAGCTGTGTCGTGTCGCGCTGCGGCGCCGTGCAACCCTCCAGGTACGAGACATAAGATCCTTTGTCGGCAATGATCAAAGTGCGTTCGAATTGGCCGGTGTTCTCTGCATTGATGCGGAAATACGTCGACAGCTCCATCGGGCAACGCACCCCGGGCGGCACATAAACAAAAGAGCCGTCCGAAAAGACCGCCGAGTTCAGCGTCGCATAGAAGTTGTCAGAGACAGGAACCACGGAGCCGAGGTATTTCTTCACCAGTTCCGGATGCTCCCGAACCGCTTCGGAGATCGAACAGAAGATCACGCCGTGCCGGGCCAGTTCATCCTTGAACGTCGTGCCGACGGAGACCGAATCGAACACCGCGTCCACGGCCACCTTGCGCGTCTCTGACCCGCCGCCAACGCGGGCCTCGACTGGCGCGGCCACTGCGCCCTCGACACCCGCAAGGATCATCTGCTCCTTCAGCGGGATGCCCAGCTTGGCATAGGTTTCCAACAGCTTGGGGTCGACCTCGTCCAGCGACTTGGGCTTTTCCATCATGCTCTTGGGGCGGGCGTAGTAATACTGATCCTGAAAGTCGATCTCGGGATAGTCGACCATCGCCCATGTCGGTTCTTTCATCTGCAGCCAGCGCGCATAGGCCGCAAGACGCCATTCGGTCATCCATTCCGGCTCTTCGTTCTTCTCCGAAATCAGTTTCACGATGTCCGGCGTCAGCCCCTTGGGGGCGTATTCCATCTCGATCTCGGTGTCCCAGCCATGCTTGTAGGTGCTGACAGACTTGACGGCATCCACCGTCTCCTGATCGACACCCTCTTTCACAGTGACATTGTCCAGTGCCGCCATGGCTTTCCCTTTCCTGTGCCCACCCGGTCAGGGGCGCGCTGTTTATGCTGCGCGGTCGCGGAACCGCCGATGTTTGGCCAGCCATGCCTCGCAAAAGCCGGCCACCTCGTCGTCTGTTGTCTCAGGCCCCAGGCTCACCCGAACGGCAGAGCCCGCAGCCACTTCGTCATATCCCAGTGCGCGCAAGACCCGGCTTTCGCGCACCTTGCCGCTGGAACAGGCTGACCCCGCCGAAATGGCGTAGCCCGCGAGGTCCATCTGCATCACCTGCGTCTCGCCCTTCCATCCGGGCGTCACGAAACAGGAGGTGTTCGGCAGACGCGGTCTATCTTTCCCGACAAAAATAGTCTTATTCGCGCTGGCTGCAATGGTATTTTCTAGAACGCTTCTAAGTTTTTCGACCCGCGCCCAGATCCCCTCGGCAAGGTCCCGCTGCGCCGCGGCCGCGGCCGCCCCGAATCCGGCAATGCCGATGGTGTTTTCCGTGCCACGCCTGCGGCCAATCTCCTGCCCACCGGGATTGTGCCCAAGGTCGACACCGCGCCGCACCAGCAAGGCACCGACCCCTTTGGGCCCGCCGATCTTATGCGCGCTCATGGCCGCGTAATCGGCCCTGCGGCCAGCCGAGAAGGCATAGGGCATCTTGCCCACGACCTGCGTTACATCCTCCAGGAGGCGCGCGCCGCCCACAGCAACAGCCCCGTCCTCGCCAGCACTGGCGCCCACCACTGCTGGCACGCCGACAAAGCCCACTTCGGAATTGGCCGCCTGGACCGCCACGACGCTTCCTGCTGCAAAAGGCGCGTCCAACGCGCACACAGGGCTCAAGGCGCCGCCAAGCCGGTCACGCCAAGCCAGCACCGCATCATGCTCCCAGTCTCCGCAATGCACCGCCGTCGCGCCATCGCAGGCCAGCCCGATTGCTTCCGTCGCCCCGCTGGTAAAGACAACTTCCGCTGGCTCCGCTCCGACAAGGTCCGCCACTTGCGCGCGCGCGCGCTCGATCAAGGCCTTCGCCGCGCGACCCTCACTGTGCACGGAGGACGGATTGCCAACGGCCTCCATGGCCGCAATCATCGCCGCCCGCGCCTCCGGCCGCAAAGGGGCCGTGGCGTTCCAGTCGAGGTAAACGCGGCTCACCACCGCCCCTCGCCCTGACAGGCCACGCCAGACACCCGGTCCGGCGCACAGATACACCCGGGTTTCTCTGTTTCAAAAATACTCAAAACGAACGCCCCTGACCGCCAGCGCACGGCGGGACAAGCGCGCCCACATTCACCGGTCATCATCGACCACCGCGAAAAGCTCCGGCACCGCCGGACAGGGCGCCAGCGACCGGCCCACCACATCCGACAAGCGCGCCTGATGCAGAAAGACATAGACATGCGCCGAAAGGCTCTGCCACAGCCGGTTCGACAGCGACTGCGCCTTGGACCCTGACAGCCCTCCGCTCGCCCCTGCACCTGTGTGCATGGCATCCACCGTCTCATCGACCGCCGCAAGGATATCGACCACCCGGATCTCACTGGCGGGTTGCGCCAACCGGTAGCCGCCTCCGGGGCCGCGCACAGAAGTCACCAGCCCGGCCCGCCGCAGTTTCACGAACAACTGTTCAAGGTAGGGCAAGGACACGTCCTGCCGCTTCGAGATATCCCCAAGCGTGACCAGCGTCCCGTCCGGCTGCAGCGCAATATCGACCAGCGCAACCATGGCATAGCGGCCCTTCGTGCTCAGCTTCATGGCGTCCCCTCCTGCAGATCAAAACGCGCTTCCGAGCGAGGCAATTGACCTTGCCCGCCCAATTGCCTATCTGCTTGCCAGTCTGACCCGGCCAACATGCCCGGGCCAATCTGGAATCTTTCTAAGGTAGCCGAGAGAAGTCGTCAAGAATTCGCGGAGACCGGAGACCGCAACAAGGAGCCCTACCCGCCCCATGCCCGAGGTCATCTTTCCCGGACCCGAAGGCCGCCTTGAAGGCCGCTACCATCCGCAAAAGGAAAACGACGCACCAATCGCGATCATCCTGCACCCGCACCCGCAGTTCGGGGGCACGATGAACAACAAGGTCGTCTACAACCTTCATTACGCGTTTTATAACATGGGTTTTACCGTGTTGCGCTTCAACTTTCGCGGCGTCGGTCGCAGTCAGGGTGAATACGACCAGGGCGTGGGGGAGCTGTCGGACGCCGCCTCCGCCCTCGATTACCTGCAATCGATGAACCAGAACTCAAAGCACTGCTGGGTCGCCGGTTTCTCCTTTGGGGCCTGGATCGGCATGCAGCTTTTGATGCGCCGCCCGGAAATCACCGGCTTTGTCTCGGCCTCGCCGCCGGCAAACATGTATGATTTCTCGTTTCTGGCACCCTGCCCCTCATCGGGATTGATCATCAACGGCACCGCCGACCGCGTGGCTCCGCCCGCGGACACGCGCTCCTTGGTCAACAAGCTGCACGAACAGCGCGGGATCACCATCACGCATGAGGAAATCGAAGGCTCCGGCCATTTCTTCGAGGAACCGCATATGGGCACGATGATCGACAACGTCACCGGCTACGTCAAACGCCGCCTGACCGAGAACACCCGCTAAAGCGGGGCGCAGGCCAGGACAGCGGTCAGGGCGGGTTGCACATCAAGGCGCCAACCTGACGAAAGGTCAGCCCACCAAGGCCGAAGGTCAGCCCACCAAGGCCGGAGGGCACAGCGCCCCCATCGCGCCGAAGAACACGGCGCCCGGAAAACATGGCAGCGCGCGACGATCACACTTCGCGCGCTGCTGGTCACAGCTCGCAGCCCCTTGTCTGGGCACCATTCCGGAGGAACACGATCCGATGTCAGTGGTTGACGAACTTGCAGACGCCTTGGCCCGAGACACCATCAAGGCGATGGACGCGCTCGACGACGAAAACCTCGCCGAACAGGTTGCCAATGTGCTGGGCGCCTCCTCGCCGTCCTCGGAAGAGATTTTCCGCGCCGCGGTGCGCATTCGCCTCGCCGAGCGCCGCGCGCGTCAATTCCTGACCGACCACGTTCAGCGCGCCCTCGAGGCAAAGAAGTCCGGCGAAGACGTGCCCACCGCCCTTGCTCCGGGAACCGACAACAAGGATCTCTGAGCCGCGCGCCCGCACCCTTCCGGCGCGTCGGGGGCCAAACGGCCTAGCGGCCCAGCGGCGGCCTAGGTCGGCGCGATCGGGTAGCGTTGACCCAGATCCTCCAGCCCCGCCCGGATCAATTCCGCCAGCACATCCAGATCGACCTTGCTCAGCGCCCCGAGATAAAGGCAGGACTTGCCAAGTTTATGCGGCCCCAACCGGGACAAGATCTCTGCGAAATCGCTATAACCGGGCATGATGTAGACCACCATTTTCGCCTTGCGCGGCGCAAAGCCCGTCGCCAGCGTCTGCCCCGAATGCCCACTCTCGTAGCGGTAGGCGTAGCGCCCGTAGCCAAGGATGGAACTGCCCCAGATCATCGGCGCCCAGCCCGTCACGTCACGAAAGAGCCGGTCCAGCGCCCGCCCGTCCTCACGCCGCCGCGCAGGCTCCACGCCGTCAAGAAAGGCTGCAACGGATTGCTTTGACGGCACTGTCATCCGGTCCACCATGATGTCCGCCTTCCGGTCTGGTCGTCGTCCAGGACAGGCTACACCAAAGACCCCGCCAGATCACGGATCTTCACGCGGCTTCGGTTCTCGTCAAAAGTGGATCGCCCGGTCCCAGGCATCCAGCACGCTTTCATGCATCATCTCGCTGAGCGTCGGATGCGGAAAGACCGTCGCCATGAGATCCGCCTCTGTGGTCTCCAACTGTTGTCCAACGACGAAGCCCTGGATCAACTCGGTCACATCCGCCCCCACCATATGGGCCCCCAGCAGCGCCCCGCTTTGCGCGTCAAAGACGGTCTTGACCATGCCTTCCACCTCCCCCAAGGCGATGGCTTTTCCATTGCCGACAAAGGGAAAGCGCCCGATCTTCACCTCGTGCCCAAGCTCCCTGGCCCGCGCCTCCGTCAACCCGACAGAAGCAATCTGGGGCTGGCAATAGGTGCACCCCGCGATCTGTTCTGCCCGGACAGGATGCGGCGACAGACCGGCGATCAGCTCCGCCACCATGACGCCCTCATGGCTAGCCTTGTGGGCCAACCACGGCGGGCCGGTCAGATCCCCGATCGCAAAGACCCCGGGCACCCCTGTGCGCCCCATGTCATCAGTCTCCACATGGCCACGAACGACAGTTACACCAAGATCCTCGAGGCCCA
>JBELMB010000249.1:0-7246 GCA_042088665.1 Sagittula sp. | reverse complement strand
ATCATCGAATTCGACCGCACGGCAAAGCCGATCTGCAGGAAAACGATCATCACCTCCGAATTGGCCACGATTTCCTTGGTGCCTGAAATCGGCATGTTCATCGCGCGGGTGATGATGTCGGCGAGGATGAAAAAGCACAAAAAGAATGCCCATATCGCGCCGAGGATCATCAGGAATTTGGTGAGCGAGTCGCTCAATCGAACGAGTGCCATGGGGGTCTCTGCGCTTGGGAAAAAACGAGGACGCACCGCCGCCCGGGCGATGCGTCCGAGATGTTCGAGGTTACTTGACCTCGTAGCGCACCGGCCATTCGTAGCCATTGGCCTCGGCCCGGTCGAGCACAAGGTTCAGCACCTGCTTGGCAGGAAGCCCCTGCGCCTCGAGATCATCGGCCAGCGACTGCGGCCAGTCAGCGAGGCTTTCGGCCCAGGCCTTGCGGACACCGGGGTCAATCTCGGTCACGGTGATCAGCTCGCGCAGCTCATCGACCAGACGGTCGTATTCGGAGGCGTTCACGCTTCCGGTCTGCTGTTCGTAGTCAGCCGCCACCTCGAGCAGGACCTCTTTGAAGTCATCCGGCAGCTCGTCAAAGGTGTCCTTGTTGATCGTCAGACCATGCCAGGTCATCGAACCGAAACCGATCAGCGTGTAGAACGGGCCGGGCTCATACAGCTTCAGGTTCACCCATGCCGACGGGAACATGATCCAGCCTTCGTAGACATTGGTGTTCATTTCCGTATAGGCCGTCGCGAGGGACGACTGCACTTCGGAGACACCTGCCAGCTTCAGCCAGTTGAGGTTCAGTCCTGCGCCCGCGATCTTTTCGCCTTGCAGGTCTTCGAGGTTTTCCCATGCAAATGACGTGCCGAGGTTGTATCCGCCATCCGCGATCCGGCTCAGCATCACCTGATTGAACTTGTCCTCGAAGACATCCGTCAGATACGGCACTTCGGCATAGACTTCCTGCGCGATCTTCAGAGAGGTTTCAGGGTCCATCGTGCCAAAGGGCATCATCACCTGGAACGCGTGCAAAGGCAGGTTCGACGGCTCGAAGCAGAAGCAGAAGCCACCGATGTCCAGAATGCCGTCCTGCACACCTTCGAGCACCTCGGTGACCTTGACGATCGAGCCCGAGTAGCCTTCGACAAAGTTCACGGTGTGATCGGTGCGCGCCTCGACCCGCTCTTTCAGCTCTTTCTGAAAGTAGTCGATCATCAGACCCGCATAGACGACGCCCGGGGGGTGACCGGAGCCGATGCGCAGGGTGATGTCCTCTGCCGTGGCGGCCGACCCGAAGGTCAAAGCCGTCAGTGCGGCCGCGCCCGTTGATAGAAACTTATTCATGATTTCCTCCCTTGGTGTTCAATCCCCGGTCCCGCCGCCTCCCGTTTTCGGGTTTGCGACAAGTGTCGGAGTCTTTTCGTTCATCTCTGGTGCTGCTGGTCCTTGCCTTTGGCCTCTTTTGTGGTTCTCAAGCGGGATCCGCGGCGTTCAATGCATCGACATCCGCCTTCAGATTCGCCTTTTGCTCATCGCTCAACGGGACCAGCGGCGGTGCCATCCGGGTCCAGCTGTCATCTCCGGTTCGCCAGGCCTCAAGCTGTTTCATCGCCGCCATGAGCGGGTATTTCGATGCCGTGGCTCGGGCGGTCTTGACCTGCGCAAACGCGGCGCTGTCCGGGCCATCCGCCCGCCCCTTTTGAACGTAGTTGGCAAAGGCATTGGTGGAGCCCGAAATGATACCGGCGCAACCACCATCCAGCCCCTCGAAGAGGAAGGATTCACTGGACGGGTAGACATCGAAATCGGCATCCACGCCGCCTGTGGCTTCGGCAAATGCCAATGCCTGAGACATGTCACCGCTCGAGTCCTTCAGCCCTGCGACCACCGGGCCAAAGTCCTTCTTGAGGCGCACGGCCACATCCACCGGGATCGGCGTCGCGGACATTTGCGGAAAATGATAGAGATAGACCCGCAAACGATCGTCCCCGATCGTTTCGATCAGCTGTGCAAAGTAGCGGTACAGCCCCTCGGCACTGGGGTTCTTGTAGTAGAACGGCGGCAAGACAAGCACATTGGGGAATCCGGCATCCAGCGCCGCCCGGGACAGATCAATTGCATCCTGTGTGGCACAGGCGCCGGTGCCAAAGATGGCGCGCGACGGGTCAAATCCGGCTTCGGCAAAGGCCCCGGCAAGCTCAAGCTTCTGACGGAAGGAAATCGAATTGCCCTCGCCGGTGGTGCCCGTGGGCGCCACCCCATCACAGCCCCCGGCCGTCGTCAGGTGCTGGCAATAGGCAACCAGTTTTTCGGCATCAAGCGACCCGTCCGCCCGGAAAGGCGAGACCGCCGCCGCGTAAATGCCTCGAATTGCTTTTGTCATGTCGTTGTCCTATTCGGCGACCGCTGCTTTGGCGGCGCTTTCCCGGTTGGAAACCACCACCTTGATCGCGTCATCGACCCTCTCGCGTGCATAGCGCAGCGCCTCGGGCAGATCCTGCATGGCAAAGGTGTGGGTGTGGACCTTTGTGGCATCGAACCGTTTGTCGGCCATGAAGGCCATGGCGCGGTGCGTGGCGGATCGCCCTTCGCCCCGAATGCCGTAAAGGTAGATGTTGTTGACCGCGAGATAGCCGAGATCGAAGTTGACGGGTTTCTTCGGGAAGGCCGCGAGGCACACCTTGCCGCCGCGGTTGGTCATGTGCACGGCCTGATTGACGGTCGTCTCGCTGCCCGCGCAATCGATGACGTAATCTGCGCCTTTCGGCCCGACGATTTCCTTGACCCGGGCGAGCACATCTTCGTTGCGGGCATCGATGACCACGTCAGCCCCCAGTTCCAACCCGATCTTGTTGCGGTTTTCGCGCGTGCCGACCAGAACGACAGGATGCGCGCCCAGTGATTTGGCGACGGCCACGGCCAGCAGTCCAATTGGCCCGGGCCCGATGACGACGACGCTCTCGCCCGCGACCAACCCGCCAAGCTCGGTCAATCCGTACATCGAGGTGCCGGCGGTCACGACCAGAGTGGCCTCGGCATCCGACATGTCGTCAGGCACCTTGATCATCGTGTTGATGTTGTTGATCGCGTACTCGGCAAAGCCGCCGTTGGTCGTGAAGCCGTTGGCGCGGTGCCCCTTGTTCACGTCACCATAGTTCAGGCCGTAGTTGTGGCAGGAGGTGTACATGCCCATGCGGCAGCGTTTGCACTGCCCGCAACCGGCGTGAATCTCGACCGTGACCCGGTCACCGATCTCGAATTCATCGACGCCGGGGCCGAGCGCCGCGATGGTGCCCATGTATTCGTGACCCGGGGTGAAATCCTTGTTGAAAGGCGCGCCGCCCTCAAAGATCGCGGGCGTGCCGTAGCTGATGACCTCGAGGTCGGTCGCGCAGATCGCCACCGCATCGATGCGCACCAAGGCCTCTGCCCGACCGGGCATCGGCACGTCCTTGTCGATCAGCCTCAATTCGTCCGGATCGCCCAATACCCAGGCCTTCATCTGGTCCGGCACCGGCAACTCGCTTGCGAATCTCACACCTTCCGCGTTGCGCATCTTTCAACGCCTCCCCCAGTTTTTCGGGTCAAAGCAAGACCCTAATTGGTTAACCAATTGACGGATGGAGTCATCCAAATTGGCGATTTTGAAATATGATTAGCGTGGACCCACCCACAGGTAAAACAAAATTTTCGATTGACTCCTTTGGGTGTCTGCTTGTTCTCTTAACACACCCTTGGAGGAGCACATTGGTTAACCAATGAATATGCACGGACCGAACATGGCCACACGCGATGTATTGGCAAACTGGCTTGCCGACTATGGCGCCACGCCGGGTGAGCGGCTGCCGCCTGAGCGCCAATTGTCCGAGACGCTGGGCATCTCGCGTGGTGAATTGCGCAAGGCGATGACCGCGCTCGAAGCCGAAGGCATCGTCGAGCGCCACGTCGGTCGGGGCACCTTTGTGCGCGACGCCACGGCGCCGGACAGCACCTACGCGCCCTTTGTCCTGAAGCTGTCAGAGATCACCAGCCCGCATGATGCGATGATGGCCCGACTGTCGCTGGAACCCGAAGTGGCCGGCCATGCCGCCATTCACGCCTCACAAAGACAGCTGACAGAGGCCCGCAAACTGGCGGACAACATGCGCGCGGCGAACACCTGGGCGGAGTATGAAACGCTGGACGCGCGCCTGCACGAATTGATCGCCGAAGCCACGGGCAACCCCTTGCTGGTGGAGCTTCACCGCATGGTCAACGCGGTGCGTCTGGCGGTGGTCTGGTCCGTGCTGGAGACACCGCAGGGCGGGCCGGCGAAAGACTACCACTCCTTTGCCGAGCATGACGCGATCATCTCGGCGCTTGAAAGACGGGACCGCGCGGCGGCGATTGCAGCCATGCGCACACATCTGAAATCCGTTCGTGCAAAACTTTTGAAGGACGACTGACACGTGATCGATCTTTACACTTGGACGACGCCCAACGGGCGCAAGGTTTCCATCCTGCTCGAAGAGCTGGGCGTCGATTATACGGTTCATTCCATCGACATCTCGAAGGATGAGCAGTTCGATCCCGATTTTCTGAAGATCGCCCCCAACAACCGCATCCCCGCCATCGTCGATCACGACACCGGTGTGCAGATGATGGAAACCGGCGCGATCATGCTGTATCTCGCTGAAAAATATGACCGTTTCCTGCCCAAGGACGACCGCTGGGCCGCCATCGAATGGCTGATGTGGCAAATGGGCGGGTTGGGTCCGATGCTGGGGCAGGTCCACCACTTCGTGAAGTACAACGCGGGCAAGTCCGCCTATTCCGAAGAGCGTTACTCCAAGGAGGCCAGACGCCTGTATGGCGTGCTGAACCGACGGCTGGAGGGGCGCGATTTCATCGCCGGGTCGGGGCGCGGCGACTACTCGATCACCGATATGGCGGCCTTCCCATGGATTGCGCGCCATGACTGGCAGCAGATCGACCTCAACGACTTCGGAAACGTCCGTGACTGGTACGTGCGCATCGCCGAACGCCCCGCCGTCAAGCGCGGCTATGACATCCCGAAACATGTGACCGACATTCCAATGCCCTGAGCACCCGGAGACCGAAATGCCCCATATCGCCCCTGTGGATCTGACCGCATCGGAAGACGCCAAGGCAGACATCGAATGGTTGGCCTCGGCCACGGGCTTTGTCGCCAATTCGATGCTGACCCTCTCGCACAGGCCAGAGATCGCAAAGGCGGTGTTGGGGTTGATCCGCGCTGTCGTGCGCTCCCCCGGGACGGTGGACCCGGCGCTGCGCTGGATGGTCGCCCATGTGACAAGCCTTGCGAACGGGTGTCAATATTGTTCTGCACACACCTTCAAGAACGGCGCAGACAATGGCGTGCCCGACGACAAGCTTGAGGCGCTGTGGGAGTTCGAGACACACCCCATCTTTTCAGAGGCCGAGCGGGCCGCGCTGCGCGTCGCGGTCACCGGCGGCCAATGCCCCTCCTATGCCACCCCCGAAGACATGGCGACGCTGCGGCAACATTTCAGCCCCGAACAGGTGGTCGAGATCGGTGCGGTCATATCGCTTTTCGGTTTCAACAACCGCTGGAACGCCCTGATGGAAACCGACATCGAGGATAGCGTCACTTCTTTCGTAAAATCAAAGAATTATCATGGGCCTGACGCAAAATGAACGGGCCAGAGCTGATCTTAAAGAGATCGAAAACCGGGAGGAAAACATGTCAGACAATGCAATGAAAGGGCCAAGCCGCCGTGGATTTATCGGTGGCGCCGCCGCAGGGTTCGCGACACTGCAGATCGCGATGCCGACGTCCGCCTTCGCACAGTCTTATCCGGTGCGCCCGATCAACATCGTGGTGATGTATTCCGCGGGCGGTGGCACCGATACGATCATGCGCAAGCTGGCCCAAGAAATGGCCGCGGCCAAAGGCTGGACGATCAACGTCCTGAACAAGCCCGGCGCGGTTGGTGGCGTTGCAACGCAATACGTGGGCGCATCCCCGTCTGACGGCTACACCATTCTGGGTGGCGCAAACTACAACCGCTTTGTGCGGGTCATGGGCCATGCGGAATTCACCCCATGGAAAGACTGGCTGCCGTTCAAGGCAGGCGCAGCCTCGGCCTCGTGGTCGGTGCGCAAGGACAGCCCCTTCCAGACCATCGACGACGTGATTGCCGCGGCCAAGGCAAACCCGGGCTCGGTGTCCATCTCGACCTCCGGCACCGGTGGTGTCTGGCACGAACTGGCGCTGATCATCGCCAACGCAGCGGGCGTCGAGCTGAAGTATGTGCCCTACAAGGGCGGCAAACCCGCAACGCTGGCTGGCCTTCAGGGCGAGACCGACATCGCGGGTGGCGGCTTGCACGAGCATATCGACCTGATCCGCTCCGGCGATCTGCGCAACCTGTTGCAGACCTCTGGTGAGGACATCACGCTGGACGATGGCACCGTTCTGGCCACGCTCGGCACGGCCATCCCCTCAGCCAAGGGGTTGCCGGTCGGGGCCACCTACAACTTCATGGTCAAGCGCGATCTGCCGGCAGAGGTCTTGCAGGAAATCGCAAGCGCCTTCGAAGCGGCCGCCACATCCGACGGCTTCCTCGAAATGCTGAATTCCAAGTTCTTCATTTCGGACGTCAAGATCGGCGAAGAAGCCGACCGCGAAGGTGCCCTGATGGAGGCCATCACCGCGGAGACCTTTAACAAGTTCCAGGACCAGATCGGCGCCGAAGTGAAAACCGCCGAGGAACTGGGCCTGCCGTCGCCTGCCGACTTTGACCAGTGGTGGCCGCCAGAAGGCTATGTTGCGCCGCCGGTTGGCTCCAGCTCGTGACGATTGGTTCGGAGCGCGCCTCGCGTGCGCTCCGGCCGTCAACCTGACACATCATGGCAAACACTGATCCCACCGAGGTCAAGTTCGAGGGCGAGGACGCCAACGCCGGTTTCGCCTCGCCCATGCTCGATCTCATCGCGGCCGCAGCGCTGATCGTGCTCTCCATCGTGATGATGGTGGCCTCATTGGCGTTGAAAATGCCCGGCGCGGTCCACACCGCGCCCGGCCTCTTGCCGTTCATCGTTTCGGCCTCGCTCTTGTTGATGGCGCTTGGCCTCGGGGCCTCGGCACTGGCCCGAAGCCGTGCAGGGGTCAACATGCCTGCCTTCGCGGGCCGCGATCTGACCACGGACATCAGGTCGTTGTTGCTGGCCGTTGCCGTGGCCATCTACATCGCCGCATTGC
>JBELMB010000248.1:0-7292 GCA_042088665.1 Sagittula sp. | reverse complement strand
AGGAGAGCGACCACAACGGGGAATTGCCCATGAAGGGACGACAGATCGTACCAGGTTTCAGGGCTGCAGCATCCTGAAGGGCAAACAGCGTGCACATCGCCTCACCCGCGTCAAAACGTTCGCCCAGCTGCCCCTGCGCGGCGGCCACCGCGAACGACACCCCCATGGCAATGATCAGTGTTGGATAGATGCGCAAACCCCGGCGCAGCAGGTATCCGCGCTGATCGCCGGGCGCGCGGTGGCGCTCATTGGCATGGATCACGAAGCCGGAGAGCAGGAAGAACGCCATCACAGCTTCTTGCCCGAAGCGCAAAAGCGGCTCGATGGCCCCCGGATCAGAGCGAATGGCGATATGGTGGAGCACCACGTAGCCCGCCGCCAGCACGCGGATCACGTCCAGCATGACGCGCAGTTCCGGTGACAATTGTCGTGACAGGACGACCGACTGGCCGTCGGACAGGGCCGTCGCGGCGCGCGCGCGCTGGGAACCGGGGGCGCTCATGCGTCGTACCCTGGCAGATGACGCAGCAGGCGCGCGGGATTCCCGGCGGCCACCGCGCCGGGCGGCACGTCGCGCATGGCCACCGCTCTGGCCCCCAAAACCGCGCCCCGCCCGATGGTGACACCGGGCCCGACAAAGGCCTCGGCGGCGACCCAGGCATCGTTCTCGACGGTGACGGGCGGTCGGGTCAGCGGGCGGTCGGGATGGCTGATGTCATGGCTGCCCGCGCACAGATGCGCGCCTTGCGACACAGTGGCCCGAGCGCCGATCCGGATCGGTCCCAACGCGTAAAGGATCGCCCCATCGCCCACTGCGGCCTCTTCGCCAAGAGTGATGTTCCACGGCATGGTGATACGCACACTGGGGTAGACATGCACGCCCGGCCCGATCCGTGCGCCAAAGGTCCGCAGCACCATGCGTCGCCACCCCCAGAAGGGGCGCGGCACGACCCGCGCAAGCGGCCAGGCCACCGCCCAGAGCACCCGCGCGATTTGTACGCCCACGCCCCATTTTCGGCCCCGGCGGTTGCCGGCGATATCCAGTTTGCCGCTCATGGCTTGTATCCCCAGCGATCCAGATACGGGGCCAGCGCGGTGTCGATCTCGGCCACCAGGTCGGCGTTCTCTACCTCGCGCCAGCGCTGGCTGCGCCCCTTGTTGAAGGTCAGCGTGCCGCCGTAGATATTGTCAGGTTCGACCTCTGCCAGCGGTTTGGGGGCGCGCACATGGGCATGCAGTCGCGCCACCATGGCCTCTTGGGCGGCGCGATCCCCGCCGCCATCGGCACCAATCAACCCTTCGAAACTGATTTGCAGCACGTCAGGCGCGGTCAGCCAGCCTTCGGCGCGTTCCAGCACCTGCGGGAAAGGCGTCAGCCGATAGCCAGAACCCTGCCCGCCGCGCAGCAGCTTGGCGATGCGGTCGTCCCGTGACAGCCCGGCGAAATCCGCGTGCAGGTAGAAATCCGGCCGCGAACCGATCCAGTCGGCGAAGGACACCAGGATGTCGCGCGGATCGCGCCGAATGCAGATCATCCGTGCCCCGGCTCCGCGCAACGTCTCTTCTAGCACGGGCGTATGGGCGGCGTGACCGCCCAGGATGCGGCCCGACAACCGCCGTGCTTGACCCGCTATATAGCGGCGATTGACCCACACGTCGGTCTCAAGCCCCACCTGCACCGTATCGCCGCCGCCACGGATCAACCGTTTCAGCCAGGCATGGCGTCCGAACAGCAGATGTCCGGAGATGCCATTGAATGGCCCGGGGATGCCCAATTCATTGAGCGCCGAATAGGCAAGGTGATTGCCTGACTTCCAGATGCCGGTGACAAAGATGCAAGGCGCGGTCATTGTGTCGCTCCGAGAGTATCATAAAAGGCTGTCAGATCCTGCGCGATGCGGGACCAGCTAAAGGCGTTCAATGTCCAGTCGCGCCCGGCGGCCCCCATGGCCGCCAGCCGATCCTCTGGCAACGACAGCGCGGCGTGCAGGGCACCGGCAAGCGCATCAGGGGTCGGATCCACCCACCAGCCACAGCCGTTTTCCGGCAGCCCCTGCCACGGTGCGCCCGTACTGGCAAGGACCGGCGTGCCGCAAAGCAGTGCCTCCGGCACGGTCAGCGCAAAGTTTTCGGACAGGGAAGGTAGCGCAAAGAGGCGCGCATCCGCGATGGCGCGGTCGCGGTCCTCGCCATAGAGCGGCGCACCGATGCTGGCCCGGGTCAGGCCCAGATCCCGGACCAGCCCGCGCAGCGTATCGCCGTGGCCATCGGGATCTGGTCCGGCGATCTCCAGGCTCCAGCCGGGAAAACTACCCTCGACCCGTGCCCAGGCCTGTAGCAGACGATCATAGCCCTTGACCGGGTGCAGCCGTCCGATCGCCAGCACGCGGCGCATGCGGTGGTCAAAGGCGGGGCGGGGAACGGATGTATCATGGACCCCGTTGGGCACCACGGCCACCGGAACATCCCCCAGAAAGGCGCGGATATCGTCCGCCTCGGGCCCGGCTGTAGCGTGAAACCCAGCCGCGCGGGCAAAACATCGGTCTTGAAACAATGCGCGGACCACGCGTTTGCGGGGTTTGGAATAGGCCAGGGCGGCAGGTGCCAACATGCCATGCGGCGAGATCACCAAAGGCCGCCCGCTCCGCCTGGCCCATGCTGAGGCCACCGCCGAGGAATACATCCAGATGCCATGCAGATGCACCAGATCCGGATCAAAGGCACGCAGCCCCCGCGCCAGCCCCGGCATAAAGCCGAAATTCCCTGGCCCGATGCGATCAAAGACCTGCGCGGGCGCGCCCTGCCAATTGGCTTCGTCTTCGGCCCATGCCGCGTCGCGAATGCCAAAGACCCGGATATCGATCGATTGCGCGGCCAGCGCCCCGGACAGTCCCTCGATCATCTGCCGCACGCCCGAAGCGCGGCGTGACAGGTGACCCGCCAGAAAAGCGACCCGCATCCTGCGCCCTGTGCTCATTGGTTGGTCTCCGCAACGCGACGATACAAAGCGGCATAGGCCTGTGCTGCACGCGCGGGCGCAAAGCGGCGCGCATTGTCAAAACCGGCCTCGCGCAGCCGGTCGCGCAGTGCAGGGTCTGCGATCAGTCGCTCGACGGCGGCACGGATGGCGGCGCTATCTTCGGGATCAACCTTGAGCGCGGCCTCGCCCGCCACATCCGACATGGGCGCGCGGTCAGATGTCACGACCGGACGGCCCACCGATTGCGCCTCGAGGATAGGCAGGCCAAACCCCTCGGAGAGCGATGGGAACATCAGGATGTCACTATTCGCATAGGCCTGCGCCAGTTCGGCATCGGACAGGTCGTGACGCGCGATGACATCGACATGGGCACGCAGCCGTTCCAGCCGATCCTCGGGCAGGCGTCCGATCACAGTCAGCGTCACTGGCAGACCCGCCAGCGCCTCTGCCACGCGGTCAATATTCTTGTGCGGCCCGGTCCCTATCATCAGCAGGTTTGGCCGCGCGCCAAAGCGGTGATCGACCGGTGGCATGGTCTTGGACAGCGGATTCTCGATCACTTCGATACGTTCTGGCGCGACGTCCAACCAGCGCAACAGCTGTGTCTTGCTTGCCTCAGAGACCACCGTGATGGCAGCAGCGCGGGAAGCGGGAAGACGGATCCAGAACAGCCACAGGATGAACCGCTTCAGCCCCCGGCTACGTTCGAGAAACTCGCAGTCATGTACGGTCAGTATACTGCGGTGGCGGTCCAGCAGAAACAGCAGGTAATGCGCGTCTCCCGTCATGTGCACGACGCGCGCGCCTCGCGTGGCCTGGCGCGCATGCCATATGGCGCGCAGCCGCGGCAGCAGGCCCCGGCTTGGAAAAGCGGAGATGACCACCGTGGCGGTGATATCGTCAGGCAGGTTTGCGGTCACGGTTTCGAACACCGCTTCAACAGAGTAGCTGCGCTCATGCGGGGCGCGCATCAGCAGAGTGACAGGCAACGGGGTCATAGCAGGCGCTTGGCCTCATCGATACGGGCCCAGACGTCATCAATCGTGGCAGGGTCATGCAAGCGTAATCGCAAGGCGGCTTCCTCGGCCTCGGGATCGAAGCCAGGGTCGCGTGACTTGCTCTTGGGCGTGGCATTATGCGCGGTGCCGACCCCGGCCCGTTCCAGGGCAGTGCGCGCGGTGTCTTTATCCGCCAGCCCCAAGGCCGCGCAGGTTGCCACCAGCTTGTCCATGTCGCTGAGGTCATGGGTTTGCAGCGTCGCGACCGACATGCCCAGTTCCACCGCGATCTCGGCATAAAGCTTTTGGCGTTGTTCGATTTCCAGGCAATACCAGTAGCACAGTTGGTAATCGGTCAGGCTTTCAGGAGCATCGACACCCAGAAATGGGCGCCCGTTGGGGGGGATCAGATATCGGACCCCGGCCCCTGTGCGCCCCGGCACCGAATGTTTGCGCAGATGCGACAGGGCGGTACTGCGAGTCTCGCGTTCCAACATCAGCAATGCCGGACGAAACCCTGCGGCGATGCAGGGTTCAAAGAACCCTTTGCAGAACAGATGCGAGCTTTCGACCACATGGCTGCCGGGCCGCGCCACCAGCGCAGGGGCCTGAAGATACCAGAAAAAGCGCGCCGCCAGAACCGGGTCGTGCTGCGCCCGGGCAAGGATGAAGCGATGATTGGGGTTGGGTTCGTGGCTGGCATGTGTGTCGGGCAGATAGCGGAACAGATGGCTGACAGAATCCGTCCCGGTCCGCCCGGCGGTCACGGTCAGCACCACCTGCTTGGCATTGAATGCCACAACGGTGGCTTGCAACGACGCCGCCGACTCCGTGGTTGCTCGCAGCCGGGCCAACCCGCGCAGGCGTATGGCGTTGTAATGGAAGGCCGTCGTGTTGCGCACGGTCTCATACAAGCTGTCGCGTTTCACTATATGCATGAGAAATCTTTCGTCTGGGTCATTGTTGTGCCCTGTCCGCCACGCGGGCCAGAAGCGGGGCCAGCCAATTGCTGTCGCGGATGCTGCGGCCCATGGTTTGGGCCCCGGCAAGCGTGAGATGGCCATAGTCGAAATAGACCGCATGGCCTTCAGAGGTCAGCGCCGGGCAGGACAGGCCATCAGGGCTACACAGCAAGGTCGTCTTGTCGAGGTAAGGGATGGCACCGGTTTCTGCGATGGCCTTGAGGCGGGCATTTGTCTGTACAACCTGAGGCGTTCGCGCCTGTGACAGGCGCTCTGCCGCATATTCTGGTGACAAGGTATTCTGACGCGCAAGGCGGCGCAGCAGCATGGGCGCATCCGGCGCATATTCCACCGTGTTTCCGCCGATGGCGACTGCCTTTCCCATGGCTTCAAGTCCTGAGATGTAGACCGGCAAATAGGTGGGGAAAGTATCCTCAAGCACCCAACGCTTGGTCAGCAGAACGGCATCGGCCTGCTCCAGAAGAGGGCCGGCGCGGCGGATCAGCTGGTCAAGACACTCCTGTGCCGTTGTCGCTTCGAACCGCACGCCAACCCGGTCGGTACAGCCACCACCCATGGTCACACGGCGTACGGATAGCGCGGGTCCGCCCTCTGTCAGATACAGCGCGTTAAACAGATCCTTGGCATGGGAATCCCCAACCAGCAGTAGTTTGACAGAGCCGTCTTCGGAAAAGCTCAACAGGTCTTCTGCGTGCTCGGGGTTGTTCAGAACCGTGCTCCAGGTCAGGGCGCGTTCGGTCTCGGTGTCAATCAGAGCATCGGTGTAAAGGATCGGTGCCAGGCGAGAATAGCCGCGTTGGTATTCCACAATGCCCACGGTCCCCAAGACCGCCATAGCCAATGCAGTAACTCCGGTGATCACGATGAATCGTCGCAAGGCCATACCACGCCGGAACGGCTGTTCCACAAAGCGCCAACTGAACCAGGCCAGACTCAATGCCGCAGCAGAGAGCGGCAGAAAGACCAGTTCGCCTGGATGCAGATCAAACCGGATACGGGCCAGTGCAAAGAGCGGCTGATGCCACAGATAGGCAGAGTAACTAATCAGCCCGATGCCAATCGCCACTGGATTCGCCAACAAACGCCCGGCGATCCCGGCGGATGACGCAAAGAGGATGACCAGCACCGTGCCCAAAACCGGCACCAACGCAAAAAGCGAAGGAAAAGGCGTGGTTGCGTCATAAACAAAGATCGGTCCCAAAATCATCGCGATTCCAAGAAGCGCCAAATGGGGTTGTTCGCGGCGGCTGCCATGCACATGAACAAAGGCGCACAGCGCCCCTGCCAGCAACTCCCAGGTACGGAAGGGCAACAGGTAGAACACCGCGACCGGACGGTCCCGTACCATGGCCTCTGTCAGCGCCAGGCTGGCAAAGGCCAGCGCGCATAAAAGCGCCACGCTGCCGCGAATGCCGATAACGCGCATGATCAGCCAAAGCAGGGGCGGGAAGAACAGATAATATTGCTCTTCGATAGCCAGGCTCCATGTGTGGAGCATTGGCTTGAGCTCTGCGGCGACGTCGAAATAGCTGCTTTGTTGCCAGAACAGGATGTTCGAGACGAATCCCAGAACCGCCAGAAGGCTCGCCGCAAAATCCGCATAAAGCGGCGCGGTCATCCAGGCCCAGGCAAAGGGCAAGGTCACCAGCATGACCAGCAGCAGGGCAGGCAGGATGCGCCGGGCCCGCCGCTCGTAAAAGCGCCAGATCGAGAAGTCCTCCGCCGCGATGTCCCGCAGCAGAATGCCGGTAATGAGGTAACCGGAGATTACGAAAAAGACGTCAACGCCAACATACCCACCCGAGAAAATGGAAAACCCGGCATGGAATAGGATGACCGGCAAGACAGCGATGCTGCGGAGCCCGTCAATCTCGGGGCGGTAAAGCTGCGGAGCGCTCATGCGGTGGCCTCTCCCGGTGGGCTATAGGCAAAGCGCGACACCATGAATGGGTCGCTTTGCGCGACCAGCACGCGCGAGGCATCGTCGTAATAGGTTTCGGCCTTGCCTCGTTTGGATGCATTGATCCGTTCCCCGCGCAGAACATCGGCGGTGATCTCGGGGCGACCGATACGGGCGAGAATACCGGCCAAGTCCTCTTCGAGACTTTCATTTCGGATCAGTGCCTTGACTGCGCCATATGTGTCGAAGAACGGGTCAATATCAGCAGCGCTCCGGATTGTATCCTCCTGCGCCCGCCAGACATGCACCGGGGTAAAAACCGACAAGAACCGATAGGTATAGAAGCCCGCAAATTCCGCCAGCGGCCGTGCCGCGTAATCGGCCCCCAACAGGTGGCGATCCCGGGGCGACAAGACGGCGTTCAGCCAGCG
>JBELMB010000247.1:0-7320 GCA_042088665.1 Sagittula sp. | reverse complement strand
ATGACACGTGAGATCACACTCGACGCCCTTGCGGAGGTTCTGCGCACCCGCGGCGCATCCCGGCGCAGCCTGACGGGGATTGCGGGCGCGCCCGGCTCCGGGAAATCGACGCTGGCCGATGCACTGGCAGACAAGCTGAACGCAGCTGAGCCGGACAGTGCGACCGTGCTGCCCATGGACGGCTATCATTACGACGACCTCGTGCTGGAACCGCGCGGCTGGCGCCCCCGCAAGGGCGCACCCCACACCTATGATGTGGCCGGGTTTCTGCACATGGTGGGCCGCCTGAAGGCCAATACAGAGGCCCAGATCGCCCTGCCCGTCTTTGACCGCAGCATCGAGATCGCCCGCGCCGGTGCCCGGCTTGTACCAAGCACGGTCCGGCATGTGATCGTCGAGGGCAATTACCTGCTGCTGGATGCGCCGCTCTGGTCGGATCTGGCAGATGCCTTTGACACGACGGTGTTCATTGACGTGCCGATGGGAGTTCTGGAACGCCGCCTGACGGAACGCTGGAAGGACATGACCCCCGAGGATCGCCGCACCAAGCTGGAGGGCAACGATTTGCCGAACGCGCGTCGCGTTGTTTCGGAACGACGCGCCAGCGAGTTCGTCTTGCGCGCACCCGCTGACTGAGCCAAACCGCGCGCCCGCCGCCATGGGACGGGACCGTCAGCCGCCCTGCACAAGCGCCCGCTTGCGCGCGGTTTCCTCGTTTTCGGCGTTGCGACTGGCCACGTTGAAGGATTGCTCGACAAAGTCCAGATGGACGCCGGCCGCCTTTGCCGCAGCCACGGGATCGCCGGCCAGAACCGCCGCCGCGATGTCCTCATGCTGCGCCAGAAGCCGCGCACCGGTCCCGTCGATCGCGCGCAACAGCACACGGTTGTAGAACACGCCCTGACGGGTCAGATCGTAGATAGAGGACATCATGTGCACCAGCATCATGTTGTGACTCGCACTCACGATGGCGACGTGAAAGGCGACATCCGCCTCCCGCGACCGTTCCGGGTCTTCCGCGTCTTCGGATTTGCGCAACTCCTCCAGCAGGCGCGAAATTTCCGACCGGTCGGATGGGGTGGCGCGCTCTGCCGCGAGGCTTGCGGCAAAGCATTCCTGCGCGCGCCGGTACTCAAGGTAGTCGCGGAACGCGCGGCCGTGGCGCGCATATAATTCGATCAGCGGAGGCTGCATCGCCTTGCCGGTCAGTTCCGCCACGAAGGTGCCCTCGCCGTGGCGAATGGTCAGCAGACCTGCGGTTTCCAGCTTTTTCAGCGCGGTGCGGATGTTGGGGCGCGAGATCTCGAACCGCTCTGCCAGTTCCCGCTCGGACGGCAGCCGGTCGCCTTCGACGAGGATGCCCTGAACGATCAGGTCCTCCAGTTCGCGCACCACCAGATCAGCCACTGGCGCATGTTCGATTCGTTCAAAGATGTCGGAGGTCATACCCAATACCCCTGAGTTTCGGTCAAAAAATTATACCTCCGAAAAGCCCTCGTAGTCCAGCACCAAAGAATTAATGCCCACCTCACAAATGCTTAATGGCTATTTGATCTAGATCAAAGTCTCCCGATCAGGAACCAGAGACACAGGACGCACCAAGAGGTAATTGTTTTTTACCTCTCCAAATTTCAGGCCCGGGAGGAGCCCCGGACCACTCTGGAGGATCACATGAAATCACTTCTCACCAGCATCGCCGTCGCCGCTGCCCTCGTTGCGGCCCCCGCCGTGGCCAAGGACAAGCTGCTCTTGAAGACGCCCGTCGCCTTTTCCACCGCGCTGCCGGGCCTTGGCACGCCGATCCCGCGGGTGGCGGAAACCGTCGAGATCATGTCCGGCGGCACCCTGCGGATGAAGGTCTATGAACCCGGCAAACTGGTGCCTGCCTTCGAGATCCTCGATGCCGTCTCGGCGGGCAAGATCAACTCCGGCTACACCACCGCAGGTTACTGGGCTGGCAAGATCCCCGCCGCACCGCTGTTCTCCGCCGTGCCATTTGGCCCCGAGGCCGGCGAATACATGGCGTGGATGTTCTATGGCGACGGCCTGACCCTGTACCAGCGGATGTACGACGAGGCGGGCTACAACGTACATGTCCTGCCCTGCGCCGTCATCGCGCCGGAAACCTCCGGCTGGTTCGCCAAGGAGATCAACTCCCCCGAGGACCTGAAGGGGCTCAAGATGCGCTTCTTCGGACTGGGCGGCAAGGTCATGCAAAAGCTGGGCGTCGCCACATCGCTGCTGCCCGGCGGCGAGATCTTTCCGGCACTGGAAAAGGGCGCGATTGACGCGACGGAGTTCTCGATGCCTGCGATTGACCAGCGGTTGGGCTTTCACAAGGTGGTAAAGTACAACTACTTCCCCGGCTGGCACCAGCAGGCCACCGTGTTCGAGCTGCTGATCAACAAGGACGTCTGGAACGAGGCCTCCGAACAGCATCAGGCCATCCTGACCCAGGCGTGCAAGGCCTCGCTGGCTGACAGCTTTGCCGAAGGAGAGGCCAGCCAGTTCGACGCCCTGCAAAAGAACGTCGCCGACAACGGCGTGCAGATCCGCCAGTGGTCGCCCGAGATGCTGGCCGTGTTCAAGGAAACCTGGGACGACGTGGCCGCCGAAGAGATCGCCAACGATCCCTTCTTTGCTGAGGTCTACGAGAACATGTCCACCTTCCGCGCAGGCTATGACCTTTGGGAAGCAAACGCCTTTCTGCCGCGCGTGAACTGAACTGACCACTGCTCCGGGCGGGCCATCACTGGTCCGCCCGGACCCTGTCAGTCTGGTCCTGCGCGGCAAGCGGCGCGGGACCCCAGCCGGGGCGAACCCCGCAAAAGACCACCCATGGAGAGAGGAGGGCTGCGCCGTGACCGCAGAGACGCAATACAAGGGCGATGTCGCCGAGACATACGAAGCGCTGACCGAACACCCCGACCGTGACACCCAGGCGGTGGCCGTGGCTCTCGACAAGGGCGTAAAGGCCGTGGGCCACACGGTGATGGTGGCCAATCTCGTGCTCATGGCCGCGATCGTGACGCAGGTGGTGCTGCGCTACGCCTTCAACCTGAATTTCCCGCAACTCGACGAGATGCAATGGCATCTCTACGGTCTGGTGACCATGATCGGCGTGTCCTACGCGCTGACCACTGACAGCCACGTGCGGGTCGACATTCTGCACATGCAACTCAGCCGCCGCGCGCAGCGGATCATCGAGATCCTCGGCCTGACGGTGCTGGTGGCGCCCTTCATCTACCTGATGGTGGATCAGGGGCTGGACTATTTCTGGGAAAGCTTCCGCGTCAACGAGCGATCCTCCTCGGCGACCGGCCTGCCCTTCCGCTGGGCCTTCAAGGCGATCATTCCGATCAGCTTTGTGCTGCTGGGTGTGGCCGCTCTGGCCCGGTTGATCCACGATGCGCACGGCATTCTGTTTCACAACCCCGGCGAGGCCGAGGGCCGCGGGCTGGGCATCATCCTCGTGGCGCTGGCCGCCTTCGGTGCGGTAGGCTACGGGCTGAGCTTTCTGGTCGAGACCACCGAAGAGATGCTGGTGATCTGGATGTTCATGTCCTTCATCGCGCTGTTGTTCACCGGCTTTCCAGTGGCCTGGACGCTGGCCGGTGTCGGCATCATCTATTGCGGGCTGGCCTATCAGTTCGACATGGGCAACATGGAATGGACCGGGCTTGAAGACACGTTTACCGGCCTCGACTATCTGACGCTTGGGGCCACGGTGAACCGGGTTTACGCGGTGATGTCGAACGCGGTGCTGGTGGCGCTGCCGATGTTCATCTTCATGGGGCTGATGCTGGACGAAAGCGGCGTGGCCGAACGGCTGATGACCGCGATGACGCGGTTGTTCGGGACGGTGCGCGGCGGGTTGGCCGTGACCGTCACGCTGATCGGGATCATCCTCGCCGCCTCGACCGGGATCGTGGGCGCATCGGTGGTGCTGCTGGGCGTGCTGTCGCTGCCCGCGATGATGCAGCACAAGTATTCCAAGACGCTGGCCACCGGGGTCGTTGCCTCTGCCGGCACGCTCGGGATCCTGATCCCGCCCTCGATCATGCTGGTGATCATGGCCGACCAGATGGCGCTGTCCGTTGGCGATCTGTTCATGGCCGCGGCCATTCCGGGGATGCTGCTGGGGGCGATCTACCTCGTGTACATCTTTGTGGTGGCCCAACTGAGCCCGAAATCCGCCCCCGTCCCCGAAGGCGCAAAAGCCCCCGACTGGGCCGCTGTCAAGGACGTGGCCATCGCCGTTCTGCCGCCGCTGGGCCTGATCCTCGCTGTGCTGGGGTCGATCTTTGCGGGCATCACCACGCCGACCGAGGCCTCCGGCATCGGCGCAATCGGTGCCACGCTGCTGGCCATTGGCTACCGCAAGCTGACGCTGGCCAAGACATGGAACGTGCTCAAGGCAACCTTCAACACCACCGCCTATATCTTTGCGATCTTCCTCGGCGCGACGGTCTTTTCCTTTGTGCTGCGCGAACTGGGTGGCGACGAGTTGATCGAACACATGGTCGCCTCGACCGGGCTTGGCCCCAACGGCACGGTGTTCTTCATCCTCGGGATCGTGTTCCTTCTGGGCTTTGTGCTCGACTGGATCGAGATCACGCTGATCGTGCTGCCCTTGATGCGCCCGATCATCAACGGGCTCGGTCTGGACATCCCCGGCTTTGGCGCAATCGATGAACCTGCGCTGGTCTGGTTCGTGATCCTCGTGGCGGTGACGCTGCAAACCTCGTTCCTGACGCCGCCAGTGGGCTTTTCGCTCTTTTACCTCAAGGGCGTCGCGCCAAAGGGCATCAAGCTGGGCGATATCTACAAGGGCATCATCCCCTTCGTGCTGCTGCAACTCATGGGGCTGGCGATTGTCTTTGCCTGGCCGGCGTTGACCACATGGCTGCCGTCCGTGGCCTATTGACGGAGGGCGGCATGACCAATTCCGATCTCATCGACCGCCTCAAGACCATCGTCGGGCCGCGCCATGTGTTGACCGATCCGGCCCGGACCGAACGCTACCGAAAGGGCTTTCGCTCTGGCGAAGGCGAGGCCATCGCGGTCGTCACCCCCGGCACCCTGGTGGAGATGTGGCAGGTCTTGCAGGCCTGCGTCGCCGCCGACAAGATCCTGATCCTGCAAGCCGCCAACACCGGCCTGACCGAAGGGTCGACCCCCAAGGGGCACTACGACCGCGACGTGGTGATCCTGTCGACCCTGCGCATGGACAAGGTTCACTTGCTGGATCAGGGCCGCCAATGCCTCAGCCTGCCCGGTGGCACGCTGTTCAATCTGGAAAAACGGCTCAAACCGCTGGGCCGCCAGCCGCATTCGGTGATCGGATCGTCCTGCATCGGCGCGTCGATCATGGGCGGGGTCTGCAACAACTCCGGCGGCAGTCTGGTGCGGCGCGGGCCGGCCTATACCGAACTGTCGCTCTTTGCGCAGATCACCGGCGACGGTCGGCTGGAACTGGTGAACCACCTCGGGATCGATCTGGGCAAGACACCCGAGGAGATCCTGACCCGGCTCGATGCGGGCGAGATCCCCGCCGAGGCGGTGCATCACGACGCGGGCCGCGCCTCGCAGGACGGTTACGCGGAAAAGGTCGCAGACATCGAGGCCGACAGCCCCGCGCGCTACAACGCCGATCCCTCCGGTCTCTACGAGGCTTCTGGCTGCGCGGGCAAGCTGGCGGTCTTTGCGGTGCGGCTGGATACCTTTCCCATCGAGACCGGCGAAAAGGTCTACTACATCGGCACCAATGACACCGGCGACCTGACCGATCTGCGACGGCGGCTGTTGAGCGAACTGCCCGAACTGCCTGTCAGCGGCGAGTATCTGCATGCAGAATGTTTCGACATCGCGCAGCGCTTTGGCAAGGATACGCTCTTGATGATCCATTGGTTCGGCACCGACCGTCTGCCGCTGTTCTTTGCCGTGAAGGGCGCGCTGGACGCGCGGTTGAACAAGCTGTCTTTCCTGCCCGTGAACCTCGTGGACCGCGTGATGCAAGGGCTGTCACGCCTCGTGCCCGAAGCGCTGCCGAAACGGATGCTGCAGTTTCGTGCCCGGTTCGAGCATCATCTGATCCTCAAGGTCTCCGGCCCGACGGCGGCGCAATGCGAAGAGATCCTGACCGGGACCGTCGGCGCGGACGGCTGGTTTGCCTGCACCCCCGCCGAGACCAGCAAGGCGATGCTGCACCGTTTTGCGGCCGCCGGGGCCGCGATCCGGATGGCCGCGGTTCAGCCCGGCCAGATCGAGGATGTGATCGCATTGGACATCGCGCTCAGGCGCAATGACCGCAACTGGATGGAAGACCTGCCCGCAGAGATCACCAAAGACCTCGTCGGCAGGCTCTACTACGGGCATTTCCTGTGCCACGTCTTCCATCAGGATTACCTCGTGCGCAAAGGCGCCGACGTGAAGGCGCTGAAGGAAAAGATGCTGGCCTTGCTGGACACCCGCGGTGCTGAATACCCGGCGGAACACAACGTCGGTCATCTCTATGCGGCCAAACCGGCGTTGGTTGACCACTATCAGGAACTTGATCCCACGAATGCCTTCAACCCCGGGATCGGCAAGACCTCACGCGACAGGCATTATGGCCAATGCGGCTGCGCCTCTGGCAAGACCGCGGCGGAATAGCTTGTCAAGGAACTCAGGGGCACCGGCTTTGCGCCCCCCGGATCCGCTGTCAGTCCGGCGAAGCGTCAAAAGCCTCGAAGGCCTCGCGCAGCCAACTGGGGCGGACGACCGCCGAGGCAAAGGCGCTGAACGCGCTCGCCGCCTGAAAGATCGACATCCCGGCGCCGTTGATCCCCGCGCACCCCAAGGCACGGGCGTCGCGCAGAAAGGCGGTTTCGAGCGGGAAATAGATGATGTCGACCACCCATTGCGCTGGCGAGAGCGCAGCGGGGGACATGGGCACGCCGGGCAGTTTGGCCATGCCCACGGGGGTCGCGTTGACCACGCCCTGAACGCCCTTGACCGCGTTTTCCGGATCGCGAACCCGGCGCACCTCTGCGCCGCTCTGCCGTGCGTCCAGTGCCGACACGAGACGGCGGGCCGCGGCGTCTTGCAGATCATGAACCAGCAGCACCTGCACGCCCATGTCCAGCAGCGCATGCGCCACCGCGCCCCCTGCGCCGCCCGCGCCCAGCAGCAACACCCGCTGCAAGGGCACGTCGGGCAGACCCTCCTTGAGCCCGCGGGCAAAGCCGGTGGCGTCGGTGTTGCGCCCGATGCGCATCCCCTCTTCGAAAACCACCGTGTTCACCGCGCCCACCTTCTCGGCGGAAGGATGCAGTTGGT
>JBELMB010000043.1:0-34588 GCA_042088665.1 Sagittula sp. | reverse complement strand
GCCTACACACTTTCCAGGCGTGCGCCTTCGACCACTCGGCCACCTCTCCGCCGACCCCTTTAGCAAGGCCTGTGGGGGACCTGCAAGAAGATTTCCACGAAACATCTGATCAAAACCCGCGACAGATGCATCGCCGCAGGTTCCGGGCACTCAACAGGTCAACTTGCGACCTGCTCGCGGAGGATCGATGCTGTCAGGGACACCATCAGGTAGGCACCGGCAAAGATCAGGAAGGCCAGCATCGTGTTCTCGAATTTCCGAGGGTAGCTGGGATCTTCTGACGCCACGGGGGAGACCGAAGTGGTCAGGTAGCGGGCCTGATTGTCGGCCTCTCGACGGGCGCTTTCCAACCGTTCCAAGGCGGATTGCAGCATCAGGTCCCGCGTCGCAAGGTCCGCCTCGGCGAGTTGGATCTGTACAGCCATTTCGGCGAGGGATTGCTCCCCTGACGTGGCCGTCGTCATATCCGCATTCAGGGTGGTCAGCAGGTTTTCCAACCGGCGGATGTCACCGCGTGCGCCGTCCACCTTGGCCCTGTTGGGGCGGGCGTTGTCGAGCAGGGCCTGCAGTTGCAACCGCTTTTCCTGCAGTTGTAACTCGTAGGTGTTGATCTGTGAGCGCAGCGCCATGATGCGGCCTTCGGGATCGACGATATTGCCTTCCTGCTGCATGCGCACCAGTTTCTCCTGCGCGGAGCGACGGTCCACTTCGGCCTTTTGCAGGCCCTCTATCGCAGCGCGCACCGTGTCGTCGCGCTTGCGCGAGGACAGACTGTCGACGCGCTCCTCCGCATAGCCGATCAGGGCGCCGCTGAACTCTGCGGCAACACCCGGGTCGGCGGCCATGACCTCCATCCGGATCACGCCCTCGGTCGGGTCAAAGCTGATCTGGACGTTGCGCTTGTACAGGCGGTGGGCCTCTTCCGTGGAGGCCTGCGGCGAGAGGCGCTGGATCGGGTCGATGTCCTCTTGTGCGAAATGCGTCTTGAACCCTTCGTCCTCGTCGAGGCGCAGCATCACTTCCTTTGATTGCAGGAAGCTTTGGACCGCGATGGCGTCCTGCGCCGTGGCAAAGGGCGACCCTGCGAGAAAGCTTGGCGTGGCAGAGCCGCCGCCGTCGTTCTTGAGGATCAGGAACTCTGCCTTGGTGGCGTACATCGGCGTCGCGACGTTGTAGTAATAGTATCCCGCGACAATGGTCGGCAGCATCACGAAGACGGCAAGCCGCGTGAGCAGCAGAACCAGCTTCTTGCGGCGGCGCTGCGCCAGCTCTTCCTGAATCTTGCGGATCTCCGCGGCGCGGCGTTCTGCCGGGCTGACGGTTTCGGTGGAGGGCAGCTGCGCCTGTTTGTGCACTTCGACAGTTTGCGGCAGTTGCACGCGCGGGTTGGCCCCGGGTTGCACCGCGCCTGCCTCGGCGCCATCGGCGGGTTTGACCAGTTCCAGCATGTTCGTCCGCTGGAAGGGATCAATCCCACGGGCGCGCAGCAGTCGCACCGCGTCAAAATCCGAGGTTGGGGCAAGCCCGTGTTTTTGCGCGACGCGGCGTGCCATGCGCAATTGGCGGCCGGTCAGACCTTCCTGGCGGATCGTCTCTATATCGGTTTCGCCTGCGACCTGTGCCGCACTGTCCACTTGCCCGCCCATGGGGGCAGAAGGCTGCGGTGCCGGGGCGGCCTGCTCGGCAGTGGCGGGGGGCAGCACGGGCGCGGCGTTCGGGTCGGCCTGCGCTGCGCGCATGGTTGCGGCGGCCGCTTCGACGGCGGGGTGCGCCGGGGGGAGCGCGGGGGGCGGCGCAGGTCGCTGCACAGGCGGGGCCGTGCGCGGCGCTTGCGGGGCGGCCTCGCGCGTGCGCTGCAAGGCAGCCCGCGCGGTTGACGCAGGCTGGGACGCCTGTGCCGGGGCAGGAGCCGTTCCGGGGGCGTCTGCGCCCGACGGAGAGGCCGGCGCGCGGCGGATCCGGAATTTCTTAGCCTTGGGTTTCGTAGTCATACAGCTGTTTCGCTTCTTCCAAGGAGTCGAACATGTGCATCTTGCCGTCCATCAGCACCGCGGCTTTCCTGGCGAATTTCTCCAGGATCTTGGGCTGGTGTGAGACGATGATGATCGTGGTGGTGCGCAACCGTTCGGCCAGCAGGTCGCCGGCCTTGCGGTTGAAATCTGCGTCGGTGGAGTTCGGCATACCTTCGTCGATCAGGTACATGTCGAAATCCAGCGCCAGCATCAGGGCAAAGGTGAATCTGGCGCGCATACCGGTGGAATAGGTGCCAACCGGCTGGTCAAAGTATTCCTTCAGATCGCAAAGCCAGCGGCAAAAGCTTTCGACGTAATCTGGATCGATTCCGTACATCTTTGCGATGAACCGCGCATTCTCGCGCGCCGAAATCTTGGAGATCACACCGCCCATGAACCCAAGCGGGAAAGAGATGCGGCAACTGCGCCGGATCTCGCCCTCATCGGGTTTCTCAAGCCCTGCCATCATCTTGACCACGGTGGTCTTGCCTGTGCCATTGGGCGCGAGAATGCCCAGGCTTTCGCCGAGTTCGACACGAAAGGACACCCGGTCAAGGATCACCTTGCGCTGGGTACCGGTCCAGAAGGACTTGGAAACCATATCGAACTCAAGCATTGGGCGTCCCCGGTTCTCTCCCTTGTCGGCCAAAGGGGTTTCGATCTGCCTAATTTCTGAATTTGTTCACATTATGGCCTTGTATGGAAACAAAGACAATTCGGGCCCCGTGTTGGGGCCCGAACTTGCACAATTCTGCGCGATAGGTCGCTTATAGGTTCTGTTTTTCCACCCGGAACAGCTTGCCCGCGATGATCGAAACGATCGCGGCGGCAAAGCTGAACAGCGCGCCCATCTTGGCGGCATCCTGCACAGGTCCCGCGTCAAAGGCCACGGAGGCCACAAAGAGCGACACGGTAAAGCCGATGGCCGCGACAAACCCGATCACCACGAGGTCGATGATGCGCATGCCTTCTGGAATGCCCAGTTTCAGCGGTTTCGCCGCGAACCAGCCAAAGAGCAGGATGCCGATGGGTTTGCCGATCAGCAGACCCGCCAGCACCAGCCATGTGGCCGGACCCATGGACGAGAATTCGACTCCGGCGTTGCACAGGCCAAAGAAGAACAGGATGATCTCGACCGGATGCTTCAGCGCGTGCTCGATCATGTTCAGAAGATCGGTCAGATACTGCTCCGCCGCAGAGAAGATGCCAAAGGCCCGGTCCGCATGCGGAATGGTCGGCACGATGGGCAAGAGGCCCAGCGCCGGGTGCAGACCCGACATCATGAACCCGTACCAGGAGGCGCAGGCGGCGAGGAGGTACGGCCAGAACGACAAGGTCTTGCGCACCCAGGTGGAGATTGGCCGGCTCTCATTGCCCCTGTCCAGACGGCGGGGCAGATCGTTGGCCAGGAAGTAGACGGCAAGCGCGGCCCCGAGCGACAGAAGCAACCATTCCGGCGCCAGTTCTCCGGAGGGGTAGAAGATCGCCAGAATGATCAGGCCTGCCGCATCGTCGGCGATGGCCAGCAGCAGCAAGAAGCGCACGGCAGGGTGCCCCGCTCCAAACACGATCCGCCCCACGAGGTAGGAGAACGCGATGTCTGTCGCTGTGGGGATCGCCCAACCGTTTGCGACGGCGCTATAGGTCTCTGATCCCATGATCGCGGCGAGGCCAAGGTAGACCCCGATCGGGCCGAACATGCCGCCAGCCGTGGCAAAAAGCGGGGTCGCCGCCTTCTTGCCGCGCAGCGAACCGTTCTTGAGCACCACGGCTTCCCAGACTTCCTTTGCCGCGATGGCAAAGAACAGCGCCATCAGGACGTCGTTCACAAGGTAGTGCAGCGTCAGCGTGCGATGGCCGTCGTGGTAATGCCCGATGGGGGCGTGGTCCCAGATCTTGAACTCGACAAAGTTGTGATAACTGTCGGCCCAGAAATGCGGCTGACCGGCCACCGGCGCGATCACATCCAGATTTGCCCAGACCAGTGCTATCAACGCACCCAGGATCAAGAGCAGTGAGTAGTTCGTCAAAAAGTTCCAGACGCGATACATGGCGGTCCCTCCGAGTTCCGGATCGTCTTTTTTTTGCGGGAGTAGCCCATTGTGCGGGGCGGGGCAACGCATCGCCTGCCCATGATACCGACATGGAGGTCACCTTTGCTTCAAGAAGCAGCAAAAAGGGCCCGCGCGGTGCGGACCCTTCCAGATTTGGAGGTGAAAGAGACAGGCGTCAGGCCAATGCGCCCCATGCAACGCCCGCCAGCACGGACCCGATCAGCGCGTAGCCAAGGTAGGCCGCGAAGACCCGCGGTTTGACGAGGGCCCAGACCGCAATCGCCGCAGGGACGGAACTGACACCGCCCGCGATCATGAAGCTCATGGCGGCGCCGGGGGCCATCCCGTGTTCCAGCAGACCGCCGAGGAAGCCGACCGCCGCATAGCCGTTGAGATAGGCAGGCATGCCAATCACCGAGGCCAGGGCGATGGTGCCGATGCCGTCCCCACCGAGGAATTGCGCAACCCATCCGGTGGTCTCGTAATTCACCATGAGCGATTCAAAGATGTAGGCCAGCACCAGCCATTTCACCAGAAAGAAGGCGTTGTCCAAAGCGGTGTCGCGAAACACGTCGCGCCGGGGGGCTTCTGTCCAGAAGCGCCAGACAGGTTTGCCCTGGAACGGCTTTTTCACGCCACAGCAGCCACCGACCTGCGGTTTCTCACGCAGCGGGTCGAGGAAAACCGGCGAAGATTTCAGCAACATGGTGCCGAACCCGCCCAGCATGCCAACCCCCACCGCGGCAAAGAGCTTGGCCGTGGCAAAATCGATGCCCAGTTCCGCTGCGGTGATCGTGAACATGGCCGGGTCCATCAGCGGGGATGACAGCCAGAACGCCATCACCGCAGACAGCGGCGCGCCGACGGCCAGCAAGGCGGCGATAAACGGGATGACTTCGCATGAGCAGAAGGGCGACAGGCCACCCAGAAGCGCCGCGAGGACGATCATGCGTCTTTCGCGCCCTTCAAAGGCCTTGGCCAGCAGGGTTTCAGCGCCGGTGGCCTTCATGTAGGCCACAGCCAGAACGGCGAACAGAATGAACGGCGCCGTGCCTGCAAGCGCCTGCGCGGCAAACACCACCACCGGGACAAAGCGCGGCCAGTCCAAAACTGCGACAGTCAGAAGCAGCCCCGCCGATGTCATCCAGGCCAGGGAGATCTTGTCGCGGATCTTTGGCCAGCTTGGGCCCGTGGATGTGGTTGTATCAGCCATGAGGCGTGTCCTTCTTGGAGGCTGGGCTGTCAGCGCAGCAATTTTGCAGCAGGTATTCCGAAAGTGCGTGCACGACGTCATAGTCGGCACCTGCGCAGATCGTGCTGCGCCCGTGTCGTTCCTGACGGACCAATCCGGCGGCGGAGAGGATTTTCAGGTGGTGTGTCAGGGTCGAGCCGCTGATCCCGGCGCGATTGCCGAGCTCACCGATGCTGAGACCTTCGGTGCCGGCACGTACGAGTGTGTGCAGCACCATCAGGCGTTGCTCGGACCCGAGGGCCGCAAATTTCGATGCGGCGGTGTCGACTGTCAGGTCGCTGGTCAGAAACGTTTTCATATTTCTAATAATGTCGAAATGATGCACGAGTCGCAAGCTTTTTGTCGATCTGGCTCACGCGGGTCTCGGTGCTTGCGGTCTTAGGGACCTGACCTTTGCGATCCATGGCCTGGTTTTCGAGGATCTTTCGGGAGGTTGGGTCGCAATAAAAGGGGCCGGGACGTCGCAGCGGCGCCTTGGCCGCAATCCTGCTCTGCAACCGTCTCATCGCGCATGTCCGTCAGGCCGCGCTGCGCTATATGCCCCTCATGAAAGACCTGCTCACCGAGATCAGCGCCTGCACGCTGTGCGGCGCGCGCTTTGCTGCGACGCAGACGGCGCACCGTCCTCGTCCGGTGCTGCGTGTTGCGCCTTCCGCGCGTCTCTTGATCGCGGGACAGGCACCGGGGATGAAAGTGCACCTGTCCGGCAAGCCGTTCACCGATCCCTCTGGCGACCGGCTGCGGGACTGGATGGGCCTCACGCCAGATGTGTTCTACGACACCGCGCGCGTGGCGATCCTGCCGATGGCCTTTTGCTTTCCGGGATATCGCAAGGGATCCGACCTGCCGCCGCCGCCGGTCTGCGCCGCAACCTGGCGGGCGCGGGTGCTGTCCGAACTGCCCCATGTGCGCCTGACTCTGCTGGTGGGCGGTTACGCGCAGCGTTGGCATTTGGGGACAAAGACCAATGTCACCGAAACCGTCACCGGTTGGCGCGACCATCTGCCCGCGGTCGTGCCCTTGCCGCATCCTTCGTGGCGCAATACCGCTTGGTTGAAACGCAATCCCTGGTTCGAAGAGGCGCTCTTGCCGGACCTGCGGATCCGGGTGCGGGAGGTTCTCGATGACTGAAACGCCTTTGGACGAATTTTTCGCCGCGATGCAGGCCGCGCCCGAGGACACCTTTGCGCGCCTGCGGTTCTACGACCGTCTCGCGGGAACAGAGATCTTCGTGATGCTGTCCCGCGACCCCGAAGGCGAGGTCATCGATGCAGAGATCTTTGACCTTGAAGCAGCCCGGTTTGTGCTTGGCTTCGACCTTGAGGAGCGGCTGTCCGGCTTTGCGGGCAGACCGGTGCCCTTCGTGGCAATGCCCGGTCGTGCCTTGATCGCGATGCTTGACGGGCAGGATATTGGTCTCGCGCTGAACCTCGACACGGGCGCGTCAGAGATTCTCTTGCCACCCGACGCGATTGCCTGGATGGCGCAGACCCTTGCCCATGCCCCGCGCACGACCGAAGCCAGACCGGAACGGCTCGAAGCACCGCGGGATGTGCCGGAGAACTTGCTGAAGGCGCTGGACAGCAAGCTGGCGCAGGCCGGTGGGCTGGCGCGCACGGCCTGGCTTTCGGGCGTGACCTATGACGATGGTGCGCGCGGGCACATCCTTGGCGTGGTTGGCGCGCTGCCGGGATCAGAGGCGGCGCTGGCCGCGGCCATCAACGAGGCGCTGGTGTTTTCCGGGTTGGAAGCGGGGGCGCTGGACGTTGTCTTCCTCGAAGACAGTCAGGCCCTGACCGCGGAGATGGCGCGATTCGGTCTGCGCTTTGACTTGCCAGAAGCGCCTGACGCGGAGGTCGCGCCCGTGCAGACCGCGCCAGGAAGCGATCCCGGGAAGCCACCCATCCTGCGCTGAACCTGCGCGGCGTGCCGCAAAGGGGGCTTGCGGGGGATGCGGATCAGGGGCGCGTCTCTGTCAGCCAGTTCAGGATGGCTGCTGCAGTGGCCTTGGGCTGATCCCAGTGCAGCGCGTGGGCGGCATTGGGCAGGCAGCGCACATGTGCGCCGGTGGGGGTCCAGGCTGCTTTGGCTGCGATGGCCGCGATCAGCGCGTCGTCCTCGCCCAGAAGGGCAAGCGTGGGCGGCTGAGCGCCGTCAAGCGGCGGCGCATCAAGGCTGCTCCGAAAGGCATCAACCTGCATTTGCATCGCTGCCAGCGATTGCGCATGCGGATAGGCACGGCTTGCCTCGGCCATCGCCTCCAGCGCGCCGGGCGCCGCAAAGGTCCCCGCATGGAACAGCCAGGGGAAAAGTGCCTTTAGCCAAAGGGTCTCACCGGTTTGCGCGCGAATCTCTGTGAGGGTGTCAAAGATGGCGGTGAGCCGCGCATCCGCGCGCGGCGCTGCGGCGAGACAGATCACTGTGGTCACACGCCCCGGAATGCGCTGCGCCATCCGTCGCGCAATGGTGGCACCGAAGGAATGGCCCAGCAGGGCAATCCGCGGCAGGTCCAGATGGTCCAGCAGGGCAATCATGTCATCGATGATCAGCTCGGTTGACAGCGGGGCAGTCATCGGTCGGGTGCGCCCGGTGCTGCGCGGATCCGGACAGATCAGATCGTGGTGCGGAGTGAGCAGGGGCAGAAGTGGCCCCCAACTGGCGCTGTCGCTGAGAAGTCCGGGCAACATCAGGATCGGTGGACCCGCGCCTTGCCGCTCATAGTGCAATGTCATGTCTGGCTGGGCCTGATTGGTCAGGGACTGGAGCGGCAGGTGCAGTTCAGGCAAGGCCCAGCTCCCTGCGCAGCGTTGGCAGGGGATCACCGGGTGCGGGCGTTGCCTCCCATATGCCGCGGGCAATGGCGCGCGCGAGGCACAGGCTTGCCGCGTGCCCGACCATCGCCAATTCGCCGATGGGATCGGTGAGCGGCCGCGTGCCGGTGCTGAGCGCAAAGACCAGATCCCCGTCCATGGGCGTATGCGCGGGCATGATGGCACGGGCCAGACCGTCATGTGCCGCGACCGCGATGCGTTGGCAGGCTGATTTGTCGAGGGCCAGATCAGTGGCAACGATGGCGATGGTGGTATTGCCTTGTTGCGCCATGGCCGCGGCCTTGCGGCTGGGCGGCAGCATCAGCGAGGGTCCGGGATCCGGGCCCAGACCCCCGAATTCCGCTTCGATTTCGAAGGGGGCTGCCCAGAAGTGTTTGCCCGAGGGAGTCGTCACGCTACCCAGCGGGTTTACCGCGGCGAGCGCGCCCACCGTGGTTCCGCTGTCCAGAACGAGGCTTGCAGAACCCAGACCGCCCTTGTGCTGCGCCGTCTGGGCGCCCGTGCCTGCGCCGATGCTGCCCAGCGCAAACTGCTGGCCGGCGCAGTCGAGTGCCGCTTTGCCGAGTGCGGGATAGGGATTTTCGGGCCAGTCCTTGTTGCCGCCGTTCAGCAAGTCAAAGAGGATTGCCGCGGGCACCAGAGGCACGCGGGCGGTGTGTACGGCAAAGCCGCGACCTGCGGCGTGCAGGGCATCCATCACGCCCTGAGCCGCGGCGAGGCCAAAGGCACTGCCGCCGGAAAGCACCAAAGCATCCACGGCGGGCGCGGATTTGTCAGGGGCCAGCAGGTCCGTTTCCCGCGTACCGGGCGCTCCGCCCATGACGGCCACGCTGGCTGTGAAGGGCTGCGGCGCCGTGACAACGGTTGTGCCTGATTTCAGGTTGGTGTCCTGGGCGTTGCCGACAACGAGGGGGGCCACATCGGTGATCAGGTTTCGGGGGCCGGGCCGCATGGGGATACCTTGTTGTGCATGTGGACTCAGTGTCCCGTTCCGCTGCTGGCTTGGCAAGCGCCAAGAGGGGCTTTGCCCCTCGGCCTGCGGCCTCACCCCAGAGTATTTCGGAAACAGAGAAACATGGGGTAAGGGGCGGGCCTTCGATGGCAGGCCCGGTGTCAACCGGTTGAGTTCCGTGCGGTTTCGCCCGGGATCAGATTGTGCGTCCGCCATCCACTTCCATGCAGACACCGGTGATCATGCTGGCCTCCTGCGAGCACAGGAAAAGCGCCGCATTGCCAAGGTCCTCGGGCGTCGAGAAGCGGCCCAGCGGGATCGTGGAGAGGAATTTCGCACGCATTTCAGGCGTGTCCTCCCCCATGAAACTGGTCAGGAGTGGCGTGTCCCCCGCGACCGGGTTGAGTGCGTTCACCCGGATGCCAAAGGGGGCCAGTTCGATGGCCATGGCTTGCGTCGCCGTGGTCATCCAGCCCTTTGAGGCATTGTACCAGTTCAACCGTGGACGAGGCGAGACCGCGGCGGTGGAGGCGATGTTCAGAATGGTGCCTGTTCCATTGGCCTTGAATTTTGGCACAACGGCGCGGGCGGTCAGGTAGACCGATTTGCAGTTCACGGCAAAGACGCGGTCGAAGTCCTCTTCGGAGACCTCTTCGAGCGCTGCGGGCATATGGGTGATCCCGGCGTTGTTCACGAGAATGTCGGGCAGGCCGAGTTGGGACTGAGCCCATTCGATCATCGTGGTTACGCTTTCGCCATTGGAGACATCCGCATGGGCCGGCAAGCCACCGATCTCTTGTGCGACCGTCTCTGCGGCGTCCTTGTTGATGTCTGCCACCACCACCGCGGCGCCCTCGCTGGCGAAGCGTCGCGCGATGCCTGCGCCAAAGCCGGAGCCTGCGCCGGTGACTATGGCTGTCTTTCCCTCTAGCCGCATGTTCGTCCGTCCTGTTCGTCTAAATTCTGGCCCCGTGTTGTCCTTTGCCACGGGGCCCGTTTCAAGCGTCTTAATAGGTGGCGCGCCCGCCTGACTGGTCAAAACAGGCCCCGGTTGTAAAGGACGCCTCATGCGACGCGAGCCAGCAAGCCATGGCCGCAATTTCCTCCATGGTGCCGAATCGGCCCATGGGGATCTTGGATTTCATGTAGGCGATGTGTTCCTCGGACATCTGGTCAAAGATTGCGGTGTGCACGGCGGCGGGGGCGATGGCGTTGACCGTGATCTGCGTCTCGGCGAGTTCCTTGCCCAGCGATTTGGTCAGGCCAATGACGGCCGCCTTGGAGGCGGAATAGGCAGAGGCATTGGGATTGCCTTCCTTTCCGGCGACGGAGGCGATGTTGACAATGCGACCAAAGCCGCCGGGGCGCATTGCGGCGGCAGCGGCGCGGTTGCAGTAGAAAAGCCCGTGGACATTGAGGTCGAAGACCCTGCGCCATGCGTCAATGGGGTAGTCGATCACGGTGGTGTTGGGGCCGGTGATGCCAGCCGAACAGACCATGGTGTCCAGACCGCCCATGCGCGCGCTGTCTTCGGCAAGCGCATTGGCGACCTCGTCGGGATCCGTGACGTCGATTTGGCGTGGCGCCAACGGCGTGCCATCCAAAGTGGCAAGGTTGTCGGGGCTGATGTCCCAGACGGTGACCGCCGCGCCTTCGCGGGCGAGACGGTTGGCGATGGTCAGTCCGATGCCGGAGGCCCCGCCCGTGACGATGGCGGTTCGGTTTTCAAAGCGCATGGTGTCTCCCGTTTCCCCTGTTGCGCAGTTTTCCCCGGCTGTGGCCGAAAGGTCCAGCAGGTTCTGGGGTGCGGGTCAGTCTTGTGGCGCTGACAGTGCTGCGGTGTCCGGCAGGCGGGGCGCCGCGGCCAGCAGGCTTTGCGTGTAGGGATGTTGGGGGGCGTCGAACAAGCGCCGGGTCGGACCCTCTTCGACAATCTCGCCAGCTTGCATGACCATGACCCGATCGGTGATGGAGCGGACGACGGACAAGTCGTGAGAGATGAACAGCCAGGCCAGTTGGCGGGTTCTGGACAGATCTGCCAAAAGATCGAGGATCTGCGCGCGGACACGCACATCGAGCGCGGATACCGCTTCGTCAAAGACAATCAGGGCCGGGTTGATGATCAGCGCACGGGCAATGGCCAGGCGCTGCCGCTGGCCGCCCGAAAAGGCATGGATGTGCTTTTGCGCGTCATCGGGGGACAGGCCGACGGCGGTCAGCGCATCGGCAATGGCGTCCCGCCGCACGACGCCTTTGGGAGGGGTGTCGAGCAGGTGAAAGGGTTCCGTCAGCAGACGCGCCACCCGGTGGCGGGGATTGAAGCTGCCGTAAGGATCCTGAAAAACAACCTGGATCCGGGCCTGCGTGGCGCGCGTAGGCCGCTGGTCAGAGGTCATCGCGATACCGTCGAGGCTGATCTCGCCGCCGGCCAGCGGATGCAATCCCAGGAGCGCGCGGGTCAGGGTGGATTTCCCGCAACCGGATTCCCCGACCAGGCCGACGCGCTCACCGCTGTGCACGGTGAAGGACACATCCCGGACAGCGGTGAAGCTGCGCGGTTTGGCAAAGGGGTGCGCGCGAGGCAAAGGATAGCTGCAACGCACCCGCCGCGCCGAAAGCAGCGCCTTGCCCGGAGCATGTTCGGGCAGGCGCGCCTGATGCGCTGACGCGGCAAGCAGGGCCTGACTGTAGGGATGGCGGGGGCGGGCCAGCAACTCTGCGGTTGGCGCGGTTTCCACCACACGGCCGTTTTGCATCACGGCGATGCGGTCCGCCATGCCCGCGATCACCGCTAGATCATGGGTGATCATCAGCAGGCTGATGCCGTCCCCGCGGGTCAGGTCCCGGAGCAGGTTGAGGATCTGCGCTTGCGTGGTCACGTCCAGCGCGGTCGTCGGTTCATCGGCGATGATCAGGCGCGGTCGCATGGCCAGTGCAATGGCGATGACCACGCGCTGACGCTGACCGCCGGACAACTCGTGCGGATAGCGGCTTTCGGGCAGGTCGAGACCCACGCGGTCTAGCAGATCGCGGGTGCGCTCCGTGGCGCGCAGGGGTGGGGCGGCGTGCTGGCGAATGGTCTCTGCGATTTGGGCGCCGATGGTCTGCAGCGGGTTGAGCGCGGTCATCGGCTCCTGGAACACCATGCCGATGTCCTTGCCGCGAATGGCGCAGAGCGCCGTCTCGCGCAGGGACAGCAGGTCCTGACCGGAAAGGCGTATGGCGCCATGCGTGCGCATGCTGCGCGGCAAAAGACCCATGGCAGCCAGCGCGGTGAGCGATTTTCCGGAGCCGGATTCACCAGTGAGGGCGAGGATCTCGCCCGCGCCGATGCTCAGGCTGACGTTCTCAAGCAGCTGTGTGTCACCCAGCGTGATGTCGAGGTTCTCGATCTCGAGCACGGTATCCGGGGCGCTCCCGGGAACCGGGGGCGGGCCCGCAGTGCGCGCCGAACGGGAGGATAGGTTTGAGGCCGGGGCGCTCATGTGCGCAACACCTTCAGCCGCGGATCAAGCGCATCGCGCAACCCGTCGCCCAGCAGGTTCAGCCCCAACACCATGCCGACAATGGTCAGCCCGGGGATCACTGCCGTGTGCGGCGCGAGCGTGATCAGCGTCTGGGCATCTGCCAGCATCCGCCCCCAGCTTGGCGTGGGCGGCTGCGCCCCCAGACCCACGTAGCTGAGACCGGCCTCCGCAAGGATGCCCAGCGAGAACTGGATGGTGGATTGCACGATCAGCAGGTTGGCAATGTTGGGCAGCACGTGCTCGGCGCTGATGCGCGCGGCAGACTTGCCGCAGGTGCGCGCAGCGAGGATGAATTCCCTTTGCCACAGCGACAGGGCCGCCCCCCGTGTCAGACGCGCAAAGACCGGGATGTTGAAGATCCCGATTGCAAGGATCGCGTTCAGCGCAGAGGGGCCAAAGGTGGCCGTGATAAGGATCGCGATCACGAGGCTGGGGAAAGCAAAGACAAGGTCCGACGTGCGCGAGATCACTTCGTCGAGCCAACTGCCGTGCCGTGCCGCCGCCGCGAGGCCCAGCGGAATGCCCAGTCCGGCTCCGATGGCCACGGCCACAAGCGCCACCGCAATGGAGGTGCGCGCACCCACCATGAGCATCGACAGGATATCGCGGCCAAAGTGATCCGTGCCCAGCAGATGCCCCCCGGAGGGCGGCTGCAGCCGGTCCGGAATGTCCATTGTGGTCACATCGTAGGGCGTCCAGACAAAGGACAGCGCAGCGGCGCACACGAAGACTGCGCTGAGCGCCGCACCTATGATCAGGGCACGGTTCATTTGCGGCGCAACCTTGGGTCGGCGATGGCATAGGCGAGATCCGTAAGGAAGTTTACAAGGATCACCGCAAAGACAAGCAGCATGACCACCGATTCCACTGTGATCAGGTCCCGCTGCGAGATGCTTTGAAAGATCAGCCGCCCGAGTCCGGGCAGGTAAAAGACCTGTTCGATGATGATTGCCCCGGCCATGAGAAAGGAAAACTGCAAACCCAGCAGCGTCAGAACCGGGATCAGCGCGTTGCGCAACCCGTGCCGCCAAAGCGCTTGCCTGCGCGACAGACCTTTGGCGCGCGCGGTTCGGATGTAATCCTCTGCCAACGCGTCGATGAGGGCAGAGCGCAGGATCCGGGCGAGGATTGCGGCCTGCGGCAGGGCGAGGGCAATGGCCGGCAAGGTCAGCGCGCGCAGGGCCTCTGCCGGGTTGTCCCAGCCGGGAAATCCGCCGGAGGGAAAGATCCGCCATGTGATCGCGAAAAGCGCCACCAGCAACATCGCGAACCAGAAATTCGGCACGGCGATGCCCAGCTGCGTGGCGCCCATCACGGCCACGTCCGGGACCTGCCCGCGCTGGGCGGCGGCGATGAGACCCGCTGGCAAGGCCACGACCACGGCGAGGACCAGCGCGTAGACCGCAAGGGGAAGCGAGACCCAGAGCCGATCGGAGACCAGCTCTGCAACCGGGGTGCGGTAGGTATAGGAGACGCCGAAATCGCCGGTGACCAGACCGCCGACCCAAGCGAAATAGCGCTGGATCTTTGGCTGGTTCAACCCGAGGTCCTCGCGCAGCGCAGCCAGGGTTTCGGGCTGTGCATTGACGCCCAGCATATAGGCCGCGGGGTCGCCGGGGGCCACTTCGACCACCATGAAGATCACCAGCGAGGCTACGGCCAGGCTGAGGATCAGGGAGATCAGGCGTCGGATCAGGTAGGTGAGCATGGGACCTTCGCGCTGCGTGTCATGACCGCTTATAGCGCGGGTTGGCAGCCGGGGGGAAGTCGGGGTGAACCCCGACCAACAGCGGCCGCACGGTGTGGCCACGTTCCGGTCCCCGCCGGTCGAGGTGCGTCCTTGACGGGCAGTTCGCGTCCCTATCCCGGATGTCTGGGCAGCAGCCTGTCCAGAAGAGGCGCGGGCAGGGGCGCGTTCAAGGCCAGTTTTTGCATGCGAGAACCCGCGGTCAGCGTTTGCAGGTCCATCGCCGTCATGTCGGCATAGTCGCGTTTCCAGTGGCGCAGCATCAGGTCCTTGTAAGAGCCCAGTTTGGGCGTTTGCGCCCAGGCGGCGCGCACCGCGGCATCGCTGCGCAGCATGTGATCAAAGAGGTAGTGCGGCCAGAAATAGGGATGCACGGGCCGGTCCGCGCCCCCGCCGGGTGCGACCGACCAGGGCCGGTCCTTTGGTTCGATCACGGATTTCGACCGCGGCACCCGCCCCATCAGCCGCATCCGCGCAGAGGTGACCCGGCAAGACAGCGCCCCCTTGGCCCCGGGGTTCAGCTCCCGTCGGGCAAATTGTGGACGGCGGGGCACTTGCCAATAGGCGACCGTCGCCGCCATCCATGCGGTCATGATGGGGTGCCCCGGTGTCGACACGAGGAACCAGTTCTCGACGGGGCGGCGTCGATAAGGGTCGTGAAAGGCGAAAAAGCCCTCGGCCGCCAGTGGTTCGATCCAGTCGGACAGCGGCAGGATCGGGATCGTGGCCGCATCGCAGTAGATGCCACCGCCTTCGCACAGGGTGTGCAGGCGAAAGATGTCGGCTTGCCCCTGCAGGGTTTGCGGCGGATGCGCGATGCCACGCGCCTCAAAGGCCTTCTGCGCGTCGGACGCGTCGGAAATCCCGACCTGCCAGTCGGGGTTCATCCGGGCCCAGGCGGCCCAGCAGCGCTTTACCAGATCGGGGGCGGCGGCCTCTCCCTGAGCCCAGAAAAAGCAGATCCGTTTCGTCAGCATGACCTCTCCTTGCGCTTCTTTTTGGGCCAAGGCCCCCCGGCCCGCAAGCGGCTTGCATGCGGCCTGCTGGCGACGGATACACAAAGAGGCAGAACCGACCGCGAAGGGGCGAGGCATGAACGTCGATCTGATCAAGCTGCGGGCGCTGACCAAGTACCGCAAGTTCCTGCGCTGGCGACGGGATCGGTTGCGGGCGGTGGCCGCGCGGTTCGACCCGATCAGCAACACCTTTGACCGCGCCAGCCTTGACCGCAGCGCGCTGGAGGCGCAACTGGCAGGCAGCGAAGTGCTGTATCCCGAGGCGCAGGGCGATGTGGCCGTCTACACGACCTTCTGTGGCAAGCTGCGCAACCTCACGTTCAACCGCAAGAACAAGGCGCGGCGGGTGCCGCATTACTTTGTCTCCAACAACCGGCACGCGCTGAAGATGGGGGCTGCGCTGGGCTGGCAGCCGATTTTCCTGGATCTGCCGATCTCGGGCAATCCGGTGGAGGCGGCGCAGCAGGCCAAGGTGGCAAAGGCCATGCCGCATCTGTTCCCCGATCTCGCAAAGCACCGCTATCTTGTGTACACCGACGACAAGCAGACCGTGCCCTATGACGATCTGCCGGGCATTCAGGCGCGGTTGATCGGTGAGGCAGGGGCGATGGCCGTGCGCCTGAGCAATCACGTGCAGGAAAACATTCTGTGGGAATTTACGGATTCGCTGTTCCAGCCGCGCTATCAGGCCCAAGCGCACCAGATGTTGCGGTTCATGCTGGCCGAAATGGCGGCGGGCAAGACGCTGGAAACGGACCGGATGTTCGCCACGGGCCTTGTTATCCGCGATCAGCGACACCCGGAGGCCACAGGGCTGAACGCCCGCTGGTACGACGCGATCATGTCCTGCGGGATCGATTGTCAGCTGGCGTTTGACTTTCTCGCGCAGGGCGAGGCGCTGATCCTCGATCTGCCGCCAGCGGCGCGCAAGAAATACCTTGGCAAGACCATCACCCCCGGGGAGGCGACGCCACAGCCGTGAGAAAACGCCCAAGCGCCGCGGCGGTCTCTTGCGGTGACTGGTCGACAAAGAAATGCCCGCCGGGGATCGCTTCGGATTGCATCTGGCGCAGGCGCGGCACCCATGTGGCGGGCACGTCGCAGGAGCGCGCCATGGCGCCCTCCTTGCCATAAAGCACCAGCGATGGGGTGGTGACTTGTCGGTCAAGGTCCGCGGCATCCAGCGAGAAATCCACGTCGATGGCTGCGCGGTAATCGTCACACATGGCGCGGCGACAGTCCGGATCTGCCCATGCCGTACGATACGCGGCGATCTGGCGAAAATCGCCGATGCTGGCCGCACCAAAGCCCAGCAGGCAGCTTTCGTAATAGGCGTCCGGGTCTGCGGCGATCATGGTTTCCGGGAACGGGGCGGGCTGTGACAGGTAGAACCAGTGATAATAGGCGCGCGCCACGGAGAAGCTGAGCGCGCTGAGCAGGTGGTGCGTGGGCACGATGTCCATCACGGCAAGCGACAACAGCCGTTCGGGCGCATCCAGCGCCAGCCGGTGCGCCGTGCGCGCGCCCCGGTCGTGCCCCGCGAGGTGAAACGCCCCGTGGCCGAGTTGCGTCATCAGGGCGGTGACGTCCCCCGCCATGGCGCGGAAGCTGTAATTCTCCATCCCCGGGGGTTTGGCGCTTTCACCGTAGCCGCGCAGATCCGGCACGATGACGGTAAATGTGCGCGCCAGCATCGGCGCGACCTCAGCCCACATGGCGCGTGTCTGGGGAAACCCGTGCAGCAGCACGAGGGGCGGTCCATGGCCACCTTGTTCGTAGGCGATCTCGATGCCGTCAAGCTGGGCGATGTAGGGGGTGAAGCCGGGAATGTCGTTGCGCATCACTGCTCTCTGTGCGGGGGCTCCTGCGGGCCTTGGTGCCATGGGGTGCATCATCGGTCCCTGGATCCGCGTGACGCTCGAAGCGTGTGTCATTGGGGACGGCAACCACCAGAACAGCCCGGGTCGGGACGACAAGAGCGTCTGGTGGGGGGATTGGCGCCGACGCGCTGGTGACGCGAACCGACTGCTGCAAGCGCTGCTCAGTCTTCTGATCAGGTTTTTTGCGCGTTGGGCACCAGTTGACAGGCGCCGCCCGGGCGGGAGATCCCGCCGGGCGACGCATATGCGTTACTGTCTCCAGCTGACGCCTGTCAGATCCGTCGCCTGCGTCGGCGCGTTCTGCCACAGGCCCTGCAGGCGGGCATCGGCCACCGTGGGGGTGGCGAGCTGGAAAAGATATCCGTTCACGTAGTCATCGGCGATCGTCCGCTGCGCTGTCGCCAGCAACTCGGAACGCGCGGCTGGATCCGTGGTGCCGGTGAGCGTGTCCATCAGCGCCTGAAACTCCGGATTGTCATACTGGAAGTAGTAGGCCGGGCGGGCATAGATCCCGATGTCAAAGGGTTCCGTGTGCGAGACGATGGTCAACCCGTAGTCCTTGCCGCGGAAGACCTCTTCGAGCCACTGGGCCCATTCCAGATTGGTGATCTCGGTCTGGACGCCCACGGCGCGCAACTGCGAGGCGATGATCTCGCCACCGCGGCGGGCGTAGGACGGGGGCGGGAGTTTCAGCGTGGTGGTAAAGCCGTCGGGCAATCCGGCTTCGGCCAGCAGCGCCTTGGCGCGCTCCGGATCGTAAGAGGACTGCGCGGTCAGATCGACGTAGTCCGGATTGTGCGGTGCAAAATGCGTGCCGATGGGCGTGCCGAGGCCGAACATGGCGCCGTCGATGATCGCTTGACGGTCTATGGCATGGGCGATGGCCTCGCGCACGAGCACGTTGTCCAGCGGTGCCATCTTGTTGTTGGTCGACAGGATCGTCTCACCCTCGGTGGAGCCGACGAGCACCTGAAAGCGCGGGTCAGCCTCGAACTGGGGCAGGTTTTCCGGCGCCGGGAAGCCGGAGAAAGCATCGATGTCCTGCGCCATCATCGCCGCAAAGGCCGCGGTCGGATCCGAAATGAACTTGAACGTCGCTCTTGTCAGCGCGGGCATCTCGCCCCAGTAGTCGGGGTTCTGCTCCAGCATGATGCTGTCGCCCTGCCGCCATTCGGACAGGGTGAAGGGGCCTGTGCCGATGGGGTTGGACTTGATGTCGGCAATCGATTCAGGCGCCACGATGACCGCGTCGCCCCAGGCGAGGTTGAACAGGAAGTTGCCGTTGGGCTGGGACAGCGTGACCTCGACCGTGGCGGGATCCGTGGCGGTGACGTCGGCGATGCCGGTGAACAGCGCTTTTTGCGCGTTTGCGCTGTCTTCGGCGCGGGCGCGGTCGAGCGTGAATTTCACGTCCTCGGAATCGAAGCTTGTGCCGTCATGGAAGGTGACGCCGGTGGCCAGCGCAAAGGTGTAGGTCAGGCCGTCCTCGGAGATTTCCCAGCTGCGGGCCAGCCCGGGGACAACGGCGCCCGTTTCGGTGAAGCGGGTGAGCCCTTCGAAGACATTGCTGTAGAGCACCTGATCAATGGCGCCAGCGGCGGCCGAGGTCGGGTCGAGGTGCGGTGGTTCAAGCTGGAGCCCGATGGTGAGGTCGGTTTGCTGCGCAAAAGCGGTGGTTCCGCACAGAAGGGCAGCGGCGAGTGTGAGGCGAAATGTCATGGGCGTCCTTCCAGTCTGATTGACAAGAAGTAAACGGGTTCCGCGGGCGAAGCGCAAGCTTTGGGTGCGGAAGGGGCCTGTTCGCGGGTGGCGGACGGGGCGCGCACGCGGGGTCAACCCCGCGCTACCTCGGTCGCGACAACGGCGCTGTCGGGGTCGCCCGTCAAGGGGTGTCCTTGCTTCGGGCGGACCGGCGTGGGGCGAGTTACGGAAGGCGGATGCGGGGGGCATTGCCCAGAGGAATGATGCCCAGAGACATCTCTCCACGCCTGAGCCGGAGCGGCAGGTCAAGGGTGTCACGCCGCCCTGTCAGGCCCGCCGCGAGCGACAGGCCCTGTTCCAGCGTATCGGCAAGGGCCGGTGGCAGATCCCCGGATTGGCGGGCGGCGCGCAGGAGATCACGCCAGTTTTCGGCGCGCAGCGTCAGCTCGCCGTCGGCGCGACCGGTTTCGTCAACGGTGACGCGGCCTGCCATGTCAAGGGACAGCCCCTCGGCGCTGTAGGCGGCTTGCCGCAGGTCGATCTCGCGGGGTTGCGGCGTTGGCCCGGCGCGACCGCCCACCCGCCATGGCACGTCAAAAACCACACGGGCCTGAATGTCCAAGGTCTCGCTGCCGCTGGTTCCCAACGCGTTTTCCGGGCGGGCGAGGGCATCGGCGCGCAGGCCCAGCTGGTAAAGGTTCTGTTGCGGTTCCGCCAATTGCGCGCCGAGGCGCAGTCCCGCCACGGCCAGAGCCCGGTCAGGGCCGTCTATGTTCAGTGTTTCTGCCTCGAGATTGCTGCGCAAGACGCGGCCGTCCGCGTCGTGGATCAACGAGGCCCGCAACCCGTCGGATGTGACGTCGAAACGACCTTCGGGCAAGGTCACCAATTGGCTGTCGGACCAGACGAGGATCACGTGACCGGGCTTGTAGCTGAGACCAAGCACCTGAAAGAACGGTGCTTCCCATCCCGTTTCGCGGTCTGGATCGTACAGCCTTGGCGCTGTCAGCGTCAGGTCCAGTCGGCTTGGGAAACCGCGCACGCGCAGGTCGTCAAAGCTGGCGTCCCAGCCGTCGGCGCGCCGGTCCTCGAACCAGGTGGTGACGCCCGACCGCAGGTTCCACGCCTGCAAGGCCCAGAAGGCGGGCCAAACCAGCGCCAGCAGCAGAATCACGAACAGCAGACGTTTCACAGCCGCGCCCCTTTCCAATCTCGTTCGCTCCGGTTTACAGGGTCCTGTGGGCGGTGGCAAAGGTGCCCGGACGGGAAAGGGATCACATGTCGCTTTGGGTATTTGGCTACGCGTCGCTGCTCTGGAATCCGGGTTTTGACGTGGCGGAGCAGGCGCAGGCGCGATTGCATGGCTTTGCGCGCAGTTTTTGCATGTATTCCATCCATCACCGAGGCACGGAAGAGGCCCCCGGTCTTGTGCTGGCGCTGGACGCTCAGGAGGGGGCCTTTTGCGACGGGCTGGCGCTTCGGGCGGCGCCGGGTACGGAGGAGGCGACACTGGCCTACCTGCGTGAACGCGAGCTGATCTCTTCGGCCTATCTGGAGCAGCGGTTGGACGTGACGCTGCAAGATGGACGCCAAATCGAGACGGTGGCCTACGTGATTGACCCCAACCACGTGCAATACTGCCACCTGTCGCTTGAAGAGCAGGCGCAAATCATTGCCACCGCGACGGGCGGGCGCGGTCGGAACACCGAATACCTCTATAACACTGCCGCGCACCTGACAGAGCTGGGCATTCCGGATCCGGATCTGATCTGGCTGACGGACAGGGTCAAGGCGCTGTCGGGTCCTGCGCGGTCCTCGACACCCGGTGCCGGGCCGGCTGCCTAGTCTATAGGCCCCGCGGCGACCGGTCGCGGGGCGTTAAAGCAACATTTTCCCGGTGGCGGGAGATGCATTCCCGCGGCATTTTAGGAACTTCTTGGCGAAGGGTCGTTAAACCCTTACGTACACATCAGTCGAAAAAAGTGTCAGGTGCGCCCCCTTGGATCAACCAGACCGCGAGGCAGAGCCACATTTCAGCCAGCCCGTCCGTCAGGTTGTCCTGATGTTGGCGGTGATTGGCCTATCCGGGTTCGGGGCATTCCTCGCCTTGCCCAGCGTGTTGCCCGTGTTCGAGGCAAATCCCTATCTCAATGGCTTCATTGCCTCGGTTTTTGTGATCGGTGTGCTTGCCTGTTTCTGGCAGGTCGTGAGCCTGATCTTCTCCGTCAGATGGATCGAACGCTACACCGCATCCGGTGACCAGGGCGTGCGTGCCGATGCGCCGACACTGCTCGCGCCGCTGGCGGCTCTGATGGGACGCAGGCGCGACAAGCGCATGCAGATCAACACGACCTCCACCCGGTCGATCCTTGATTCGGTTGCGACGCGAATCGACGAGGCCCGTGAAATCACACGCTATATCGTCTCGCTGCTGATCTTTCTGGGTCTGCTCGGCACTTTCTACGGGCTGGCCACCACCGTGCCCGCGCTGGTCGAAACGATCCAGAGCCTTGCGCCGCAGGAGGGGGAAGAGGGTGTCGCTGTCTTCAGTCGCCTGATGACGGGGCTTGAGGCGCAGCTTGGCGGCATGGGCGTGGCCTTTGCCTCGTCTCTTCTGGGGTTGGCCTGTTCGCTGATCGTCGGCCTGCTGGAGCTATTTGCCGGACATGGTCAGAATCGGTTCTACCGCGAACTTGAGGAATGGCTGTCTTCCATCACCAAGCTCGGGTTTTCGTCGGACAGCGATGGGCCGGACCTGGGCGCGGCGGGCGTGGTGCTGGACCAGATGGCCGAACAGATGGAACGCCTGCAACACCTCTTTGTCGAGGCGGAGCAGGGGCGCTCAGAGGTGGACACCCGGCTTGCACAGCTGGCCGACAGCATCGAGCGGCTGACCGAACGGATCGAGGCGACCTCGCCTTCTGCCAACTCGCTGGCGCGTATCGCCGAAGGGCAGGAACTTCTGGCCGAGGCGATTCGCGAAAAGGAAAGCCAGGAAGGGCTGGATGCGGAAAGCCGCATGCGGTTGCGGTCCATCGACGTGCAGATGCTGCGCATTCTCGAAGAGATTTCCGCCGGTCGGCAGGAGAGCATGGCGGAGCTGCGCACAGATCTGGCCGCGCTCAGCCGCGCCATGGGCACGTCGCGCACCACCCGCCCGCGCGGGGAGAGCTGATCAGTGGCGCTGTCACGGCGCACTGGGGCGCGCTTGCAGGCGTCGATCTGGCCCGGTTTCGTGGATGCGATGACCGGGCTGCTTCTGGTGCTGACCTTCGTGCTGTCGATCTTCATGGTCATCCAGTTTGTTCTGAACGAGACGATCTCGGGTCAGGAGACGGAGCTGAACAGCCTGTCGTCGGAACTCTCCGCGCTGGCAGAGGCCTTGGGCGTGCAGGAACGCCGTAACACGCAGTTGTCGGACCAGCTGGGCGATCTTGAGGCGACGCTGGAAAACCGCGACAACCGGCTGTCGGAGGCGGAAAACATCATCGCCAGCCTCACGGCGACCCGTGACCGTCAAGCCGCCCAGTTGGAAGACACGGCAGCGCGCCTGAACGAGGCCGCTTCGCGCATCACCGGGTTCGAGGCGCAGGTGGCGTCGCTGCTGTTGGAACGCGACGATGCTCGCGACCAGGTGAACAGCCTCACGCAGACGCGCGATACCCTGACCGCCGAGCGCGAGGCGCTTTTGGCGGAGCGTCTGTCACTGCGCAGCGAGCGGGACAGCTTGACCGCTGCGCGGGACAGCCTGACGACGGAGCGCGACCAGTTGCTTGTGGCGCGCGACAGCCTGACCGCGGAGCGTGACCAATTGCGTGTGGCGCGCGACAGCCTGACGGCGGAACGCGATGGCCTCGTGAACGAACGTGACAGTCTTTCGGCGCAGCGCGATGACCTCACCGCGGAACAGGAACGGTTGAACGCTGAACGCGACAGTCTCGCATCAGAACGCGATTCGCTGAGCGCGGCGTTGGGCAATGCCCGATCCGAACTGGATTCCCAGGCAGAGGCCGCGGCCCTTGCGGCCCGGCGTCGCGAAGCGTTGGAAGCCCTGCTCGAGGATCTGCGCGCCCGAAACGCTGACGCGGAAACGCGGCTGGGGGCGCTGTCGACCCAAGTGACAGAGCTTGAGTCCGCCCTGACTGAAGAAGAAGAGGCGCGTCTCGCCGAGGCAGAAGCAGCGGCGGCCCTGCGCCAACGGCTCGAAAACGCCGATGCCGAGCTGACCGCCATGACGCTTGCCCTCGAAGACGCGCGTGCCGATGCGGAAGAGACGCTGACCTTGCTGGCCGCCGCGCGCGAGGCAGAGGCGGACCTGAATGCACGCCTTGCGGCCGCTTTGCTGGAGGGGCGCCAGGCCAGTACAGATCTGCAATCGCGGGTTGCCAACCTCGAGGCGCAGCTGGCCGCGGCACGGCGCAAGGAGGCGGATCTGAACGCGCGCCTCGCCGCCATCCTCGAAGAGGGAGAGGCAGAAGCCACCGGTTTGCAGACCCAATTGGACAGCGCCAACCGCCGTTTGTCGCAATTGGAGGCGCGCCTTGCCGATGTGCGCGCCGCGGGGGCAGAGACCGACGAGCGGCTCGCCGCGTTGCGCGATGAGCTTGCGACAGAAACGGACGCACGCGAAGCGGCGGAAGCTGCGCTGGTCAGCGAGACGCGCGCGCGCGAAGCAACAGAGCGTGAACTGGCGGCCCTGCGTGCCGATGCCGGTGCGCGATCGACCCAGTTGTCCGATCTGTCGGCCCAATTGGCTCAGGCGCTCGCACGCATGGCCGAAGCCGAGGCGCTGGAGGCCGAGCTGGAGCGCCTGCGGGACCGCAATGCAGGCCTTGTGTCGCGGCTCTCCGCGGCCGAGGGGCAGGCGGCGGATCGGGCCGAGGCGCTCTCTGCGGCGCAAATCGAAAGCAGCCGTTTGAACGCGGCGCTGACGACTGCGCGCGACGAATTGCGGGCGGCACAGGGTGCGCTCGATGGGGCCGTTGCGGAAACCGCATCGCTTGCGGCGCGAATCGCCGACGCCGATGTCCGCGACACGCGCCAGTCGGATCGGATCGAGGCGCTGCGCGGGCAAGTCGCACAGTCCCAGTCGCAGCTCGATGCCGCCTTGAAACGCGTCGAGGACCGTGGCGACAGGATTGACCGGCTGCAGTCTGAGAATGCGGATCTTTCGGCCCGGTTGGCGGCCCTTGGCGGCACTGCGGCCCAACGTGATGCCGAAGTGTCGGCGCTGAGGGCCACGAACCTGCGCCTTCAGGGGGAGTTGGACTCGGCGCTGGGCGAAGCCGCGGCACGCGAGGCAGAGACCGCCAACCTGCGCGAAGCGCTGGCCCGGACACAGGCACAGGCCGAGGATCTGGGCGAAGAGGCCCAGGGCCTGCGTGCCTTGCGCGGGGATCTTGCCGAAATGCGCACGCAGCTTGATGCGGCGCAGTCGCAACTGGCCGAGGGGGTCGCGCGGGTCGCAACGCTTCAGGCGGAGAACGCCGCGTTGAACACGCAACTGCGCGAGTCCGACGGGCGCACGGCAGAGCGACAGGCCGAAGTGGATCTCTTGCGCGGCCAGATGGACCGCATCCGGGCGGAGCTGTCGGCGTTGCGTGCGCGCGATGCGCGCCGCGACATGGTCATCGCCGATCTGCGGCAGAGCCTTGCCGAGGCTGAGGCCCGCGCCACGGATCAGGCCGATGATTCGCGGTCCCTCGAGGAACAACTGGCCGCGGCGCTTGCAGCCCGGCTCGCGGCGGAAAGTTCCGTTGAGGACACGCGCGACAAGCTGGCCTCTGCTTTGGCGGAGCAACGCGCGGCGGAACGCACCCTTGAACTGGAGCTGAGCGCCGCGGAGGAACGGCAGATCCTGCTGTCCGAGGCGCGAGATAACCTTGCCCAGAGCGAAGAGCGCGCCAGCCAGGCGCAGCTGCGCATGGAAGCGTTGAACCGCAACGTCAGCGAGTTGCGGCAGCAGTTGGGGCAGTTGCAGGCGCTTCTGGACGATGCAAAGGCGCGTGATACGGCTGCCAAGGTGCAATTGCAGAACCTCGGTTCAGAGCTGAACGCCGCCATCGCCCGCGTGGCACAGGAAGAGCGGCGGCGCCGCAAACTGGAAGAAGAGGCCCGCAAGCGCGAAGAAGAAGAACGCAAACGGCTGGAAGCGGAAAATCAGGATCTTTCGCGCTACCGGTCTGAATTCTTTGGCCGACTGCGGGACGTTGTGGCGGATCGGGATGATATTCGGATCGAGGGCGACCGTTTTGTCTTTTCCTCGGAGGTGCTTTTCGAAATCGGCTCGGCGGATTTGTCGGCGCTTGGGCAGCGCGAGATTGCCAAAGTGTCGAACCTTTTGCGCACCCTGTCGCAGGACATACCCGAGGGGATCGACTGGATCATCCGGGTGGACGGGCATACGGACAACGTGCCGGTGCGCGGTGGCGGCGATTTCGAGGACAACTGGGATCTGAGCCAGGCCCGTGCGCGCGCTGTGGTCAAGGACATGATCGAGAACTATGACATCCCGCCCGAGCGCCTCGCCGCCAATGGGTTCGGGGAGTACCAGCCGGTGAATCCGGCCAATACGCCCTCCGCCCGCGCTGCGAACCGCCGTATCGAACTTAAGCTGACAGAACGTTAGCGCGCTCTGGTCCGGCGTTTAGCGACTGACCGTAACATGCGCAAAGCGGTGTGCAATGATCTGACCGGCACGGGTCAAGGTCGCCTCGCCCAGATATTCTCCGACGGGCCAGCCGTCCGCGGGGGCGCGTTTGCCGAAACTGCGCGAAATGCTGACCTTGGGGGCCTTGAGCACGATTTCGCGGGCAAAGATCTCTCCTCCCGGGCCGCTGGCAGAGAAGGTCAGCAGGTCGCCGTGTTCGGCATGACCAATGTGGGTATACATCACGAGCGGCGCATCCGCGCGCCCCTCGGCCAGACGGGCCGTGCCAGAGCGGATCTCGTCGAATTCCGGCACACGGTCCGAGAAACCGGCAGTGATCATGCCGGTGGCTGTATAGCTGGGGGGATCTGCCCAGAGCGTATCAACTGGATCACCACAGGTGCCGGTCGCCTCCGGGCGGAAGGGATCGACCACATCCCCGTCTTTCAGCACAGTGAAATGGACGTGGGGATGGTTGGTCTGCCCCGACAGGCCCACATGGCCCAACACCGCGTCGGCCTCTACTGTCATGCCCTCGGACACAGTTAGAGAGCCTTGCTGCAAGTGGCAGTACAGCGTCTGCCATCCACCGTCGTGACGGATCAGCACAGCATTGCCGCAAGCGGTTTGTGATGTGACACCGCGCATCAGCGGGTCGTCGGGCATCCCGTCGCGGGTGCGCAAAACGGTGCCCCGCGCCGCGGCCTTGACGTCGATGCCTTGCTCTAGCGCGTCAAAGGACAACAGGGCGATGTCTGTGCCACGATGGCCATCGCGGCTGTTTATGCCACAGGCAAAATCCGTTTGCCTGCCGGTTTCTGGTGCGTTGTCTACATAGTCTTCGATGTAGCACGTGCTGCCAATCTCGCAGTCGATGGGCAGCTTGAGCGAAATCGCCTCCGCCCCGAGGGGGGCAGAGGCGAGAAGACACAGGGCCGTCGCGGTCGCGCGCTGGATCATTCCGCCGTCAGAAGGGGCGGTTTCTTGGAGCCGAGACGGGGTTTGTCCGGTCCTTCCAGCTTCAGTATCAGGTCGCCGTCCTTGACGGAGACCTTGACGATGCCGCCCTTGGTGAGCTTGCCGAACAGCAATTCCTCTGCCAGCGGCTTCTTGATGTACTCCTGGATCACGCGGCCCAGCGGGCGGGCGCCCATCTTGTCGTCATAGCCCTTGTTCGCGAGCCATTCCGCGGCGGGGCGCGTCAGTTCGATGGTGACGTTGCGGTCCAGCAACTGGGCTTCCAGCTGCAAAACGAACTTCTCGACGACCTGCAGGATCGTGTCCTTGGGCAGCGGCGCAAAGCTGATCACTGCATCCAGACGGTTGCGGAACTCTGGCGTGAATGTGCGTTCGATTGCGGCGGTGTCTTCGCCCTCGCGGCGGTCACGGCCAAAGCCGATGGCAGCCTTTGACATCTCTGCCGCACCCGCGTTGGAGGTCATGATCAGGATCACGTTGCGGAAATCCACGGACCGCCCGTTGTGGTCCGTAAGCGTGCCATGGTCCATGACCTGCAGCAGGATGTTGAAGACATCCGGATGCGCTTTTTCGATCTCGTCAAGCAGCAACACGCAGTGCGGGTGCTGGTCCACGCCATCGGTCAGCTGGCCGCCCTGATCAAACCCCACGTAGCCCGGAGGCGCACCGATCAGGCGCGACACGGCGTGTTTCTCCATGTATTCCGACATGTCGAAACGCAGCAATTCCACGCCCAGAGAATCCGCAAGCTGTTTGGCCACTTCGGTTTTGCCGACGCCGGTGGGGCCCGCAAAGAGGTAGTTGCCAATCGGCTTTTCGGGCTCGCGAAGGCCGGCGCGGGCGAGCTTGATCGCGGAGGACAACGCCTCGATGGCCTTGTCCTGACCAAAGACAACGCGCTTGAGCGTCGCTTCGAGGTCCTTGAGCACCTCGGCGTCGTCCTTGGAGACGTTCTTTGGCGGGATGCGGGCGATCTTGGCCACGACCTCTTCGATCTCCTTGACGCCGATGCTTTTGCGGCGCTTCGATGCGACCACCAGATGCTGGGCCGCGCCCGCCTCGTCGATCACGTCGATGGCCTTGTCGGGCAATTTGCGATCGTTGATGTAACGCGCCGACAGTTCCACCGCGGTCTTCACTGCCTCGGCCGTGTACTTCACGCTGTGGTGCTCTTCGAAGTATGTCTTGATGCCCTTGAGGATCTTGATCGTGTCTTCGACCGTGGGCTCGTTCACGTCGATCTTCTGGAACCGACGCGACAGGGCGCGGTCCTTTTCGAAGTGCTGGCGGAACTCCTTGTAGGTGGTGGAGCCCATGGTGCGCAGTTTGCCACCCTGAAGCGCGGGCTTCAGCAGGTTGGAGGCATCCATGGCGCCGCCAGAGGTGGCACCCGCGCCGATCACGGTGTGGATCTCATCAATGAAGAGCACTGCGTCGGGATGATCCTCGAGTTCCTGAACGACCGCCTTGAGCCGCTCCTCGAAGTCGCCGCGATAGCGCGTGCCTGCCAGGAGCGCGCCCATGTCGAGCGAATAGATCGTCGTTTCGGAGAGCACCTCGGGGGTTTCCCCCGCGACGATCTTGCGCGCCAGCCCTTCGGCAATGGCGGTCTTGCCCACGCCGGGGTCGCCCACCAACAGCGGGTTGTTCTTGCGGCGGCGGCACAGCACCTGGATGCAGCGTTCCACCTCGGAATCGCGTCCGATCAGCGGATCGACATCGCCGCTTTCTGCCTTGGCGTTGAGGTCCACGCAGTACTTCGCCAGCGCGGATTCCTTGTCGGTATTCGAACTGGCGGTTTCCGTCTGCGACGGCTCCTCTTCCGACTCGGTCGAGCCCTGTACCGGGCGCGCCTCGCCATATGCCGGGTTCTTGGCGACGCCGTGCGCGATGAAATTCACCGCGTCGTAGCGCGTCATGTCCTGCTCCTGCAGGAAGTAGGCCGCGTTCGACTCGCGTTCGGCAAAGATCGCGACCAGCACATTCGCGCCCGTGACTTCGGTCCGGCCCGAGCTTTGGACATGGATCGCGGCGCGCTGGATGACGCGCTGGAAGGCTGCGGTTGGCACCGCCTCCGATCCCTCGATGTCGGTCACCAGGTTGGAGAGGTCATCATCGATGAACTCCACCAGCGTGGTGCGCAACTCTTCTGTGTCGACCGAACAAGCTTTCATGACGCGGGAGGCGTCAGGTTCATCGATCAGGGCCAGCAAGAGGTGTTCGAGCGTCGCAAATTCATGGCTGCGCGAGTTCGCCAGGGCGAGCGCAGAGTGAATGGCCTGCTCTAGTGTGTTCGAGAATGAAGGCACGCGGGTGCTCCTCTTGGTCTGCGCGGGTCCGGGGACCAGCATTGCCTCGTTACGTTAAAGTTTGGTCGATTAATGACAGGCTTCAAGTTTTTTCTTTTCAAGTCGCTGTCACAACCCATCAAATTCGAAGGCTGTGCCGCCCCCTTGGTCATTCCCCGGCGTGCAAGGGTGTGCCCGTAGGACGGTATCAGAACCGGTCCTTGCGGGCGCGGATCTCGGTGAAAACCTCCAGGTCGGAGGCGGTCTCCATGCCAACGGCCTTTTTCACGGCTGGGTTGGATGCCCGGAGAAAGGGGTTGGTGGCCAGTTCCGTGGACAGCGGCACCTGCGCGGTGGGCTGGCCGCGGCCCCGGGCGGCGGTGATCATGTGGACACGAGAGATAAGCCCGGGATTGTTCGGTTCAATGGTCTTCGCGAATTCTGCGTTGGCGGCCCCGTATTCGTGACCCGAGCAAACGATGGTCTGCGGGTCCAGCGCGGCCAGCGTGGACAGGGTTTCCCACATCATCTCGGGTGTGCCTTCAAAGATCCGCCCGCAGCCGAACGCCATCAGGCTGTCACCGGTAAAGATGCATTTTGCCTCGGAATAATGGTAAGCTATGTGGCCCAGCGTATGGCCGGGCACGGCAATCACTTCGACAAATCCGTCCTCTTCGCCGCCCGAAAAACCGGGTTCGAGCGCCATGTCGAGCTTGGGCATCTTGTCGGCCTCGGCCGCTGGTCCCATGACCTTGCAGCCATATTTTTCGCGCAACTCATCGACGCCGCCAACGTGGTCGCCATGGTGATGGGTCAGCATGATGACATCCGGCGCCCACTCGCGGTTCTCAAAGACGTTGATCAGCGGCTTGGCTTCGGGTGCGTCGATCAATGCGATGCCGTCCGGGCCCTTTACGATGTAGGCATAATTGTTGTCGAGGCAGGGAACGGTGACAACTTCAATGGGCATGGTCTTTCCTCAATGGCTTTGACAGGATGCACGCAGAGTGACCGATCTGCCTCCGGGGCACAACGGAAGACACAGCCGAGGACAGAATGCATCTAGATGTGCAGGTGTTGCGCGATTTTTATTACCGCAGCGCGCTAGGGCGGGCCACGCAGGGTATTTTGCGTCAGGAAGTGCTGCGGGCCTGGGCGCCCGAGGACGTGCACGGGCAAACCGTCGTGGGCTATGGATTTGCCGTGCCTCTGCTCAGGCCGTACCTTCCGCAGGCCCGGCGGGTGACCGCCTTGATGCCTGCGCCGCAAGGCGTGATGCCCTGGCCCGCAGGGATGCCGAACGTTTCTGTCCTTGGCGAAGAGATGCACTGGCCGATGGAAACCGGGCACGTGGACCGGCTGTTGCTGATGCATGGTCTGGAAACCAGCGAGCGCCCCTCTGACCTTCTGGACGAGGCCTACCGGGTGTTGGGGCCGGGCGGCAAGGCGCTGTTCCTTCTGCCCAATCGCTCTGGTCTGTGGGCGCGGGCGGACTGGACGCCTTTCGGATACGGGCGGCCCTATTCGTTGGGCCAGCTGGAGACGCAGCTCAAGCGGCATGACTTTGTGCCGGAGGCGCATGTCTCGGTGTTGTATCAACCGCCCTCCGCGCGGCGATTCTGGATGAAGACAGGCCCGGTCTGGGAACGGTTGGGCCGGGCAGTGCCGGTCACGGCGGGCGGCGTCATGATCGTCGCAGCCTCCAAGCGGCATCCGCCATCGCGGCGGGGCGTCGGAGAAGCGGCGCGGGTGCTCAATCCACTCGAAGTCCTGAAACCGGCGAGCGCAGGCAAAGCAAAACCGGTGTGAGGCGCGGCGCTTTGGCCCTGCAGGAAGGGCCGTGGCCGCTGTGGCCGGGTGTCGGTCGCCGGGCAAGGCAGGCAGCGTTCCATAACACCCGCCCTGACCAGTGGCTGAGACCGCGCGCCCGGGGGTCTGCTGCTCACGACCCGGACGGCGCGTCCTCCTGTCATCGCGCGTCTGACGTCAGCGCCCGAGGTGCGATCGGATCGGTGTCCAATGTTCGGAGCGGCCTTCCCGGCGGATTGGCCGGGTTGGCGCCGGACCGATAGGGCATCCGGAAACCGGCTCCCGGCAGGCGGTAACGTCAGGGAGAGGGCACAGACCGGCTGTTGATTCCCGCCACAAGGAACGGCACAGTGATCAGGCGCCCGCGCTTATGCTTGCGCAAACACCCTGCGCGCCCTGCCACGGCTTGACGCGCTCATTTGCGGTGCCGAAACACCAAGGAATCGTGCAGTTGCAGAAAAAAAATGCGAATTCGATGTGCCTTGGATAGGCACGAATGGTCGCACTTTTGGCTAAGCTTCTGAAATTCCTTGTTTTCGCTCCAAGTTAATTCTTTCCTACTATGTTGCGAGGTGGGGGAGGCTCTGCTACATCCGCGTCGATTTAGCTGCCTTGATGCAAATCAGGGCAAACGACCGCCGCCGGAGTTCGCACACCAACGTGCGCTGCCCGGGGGCCGCAAATCGGAAGGGTGGACGTGTCTGACAGCTCGATTTCCTCCGGCATCGCAGAGCGCTATGCCACCGCTGTTTTCGGGATCGTGAAGGAGAATAACAATCTCCCGCGCCTCGAAGAGAACCTTAATGACCTGAGCGCCGCATTGGCCGACAGCCAGGACCTGCGCGAAATGCTGGTCAACCCGGTATACACACGCGATGAGCAGGCTGCGGCCGTTGCCGCCGTGGGCAAGGCCATGAAGCTGATTCCGGCCATGCAGAACGTGCTGGGCCTGATGGCCGGCAAGCGTCGCCTGTTTGTCGTGCCCGCCATGGTCGCGCGCCTGCAGGAGATGATCGCAGAGGAAAAAGGCGAAGTGACCGCCGATGTGACCTCTGCTCAGGCGCTGACCGACGCGCAGGCGGCCTCTCTCGCAGAGACGCTGAAAGCCAAGGTCGGAAAAGACGTGAAGATCAACGCGACCGTCGATGAAAGCCTCATCGGCGGTCTTATCGTAAAGGTGGGCTCGAAGATGATCGACACTTCGATCGCCTCCAAGCTCAACTCCCTCCAGAATGCAATGAAAGAGGTCGGATAAATGGGTATCCAAGCAGCAGAGATTTCTGCGATCCTGAAGGACCAGATCAAGAACTTTGGCCTAGACGCCGAAGTTTCCGAGGTGGGTCGCGTGCTGTCGGTGGGTGACGGGATTGCCCGCGTCTACGGCCTCGACAACATCCAGGCCGGTGAGATGGTCGAGTTTCCGGGCGGCATCATGGGGATGGCCCTGAACCTCGAAACCGACAACGTCGGTATCGTGATCTTCGGTTCCGACCGGGACATCAAGGAAGGCGACACCGTCAAGCGCACCAACGCCATCGTGGACGTTCCCGTGGGCGAGGCCCTGCTGGGGCGCGTCGTGGACGGCCTTGGCAACCCGCTGGACGGCAAGGGCCCGATCGAGACCACTCAGCGGTCCGTGGCCGACGTCAAGGCGCCGGGCATCATCCCGCGCAAATCCGTGCACGAACCCATGGCCACCGGCCTGAAGGCCGTGGACGCGATGATCCCGATCGGCCGTGGCCAGCGCGAGCTGATCATCGGCGACCGTCAGACCGGCAAGACCGCCGTGGCGCTCGACGCGATCCTCAACCAGAAGAACTACAACGACGCCGCGGGCGATGACGACAGCAAGAAGCTGTTCTGCATCTACGTTGCCGTCGGTCAGAAGCGGTCCACCGTGGCGCAGCTGGTGAAGAAGCTCGAAGAGACCGGCGCCATCGACTATTCCATCGTCGTGGCCGCGACCGCCTCCGACCCGGCTCCGATGCAGTTCCTGGCACCCTACGCCGCGACCTCCATGGCCGAGTTCTTCCGTGACAACGGGAAGCACGCGCTGATCATCTATGATGACCTTTCCAAGCAGGCCGTGGCCTATCGCCAGATGTCCCTGCTCCTGCGCCGCCCGCCCGGCCGCGAAGCTTACCCGGGTGACGTGTTCTACCTTCACTCGCGCCTGCTGGAACGCTCCGCGAAGCTGAACGAGGACAATGGTTCCGGCTCGCTGACCGCGCTGCCGGTCATCGAAACCCAGGGTGGTGACGTGTCGGCCTTTATTCCGACGAACGTGATTTCCATCACCGACGGGCAGATCTTTCTGGAAACGGAACTCTTCTACCAGGGGATCCGTCCGGCCGTGAACACCGGTCTGTCGGTCTCGCGTGTGGGCTCCTCTGCCCAGACCGACGCCATGTCCTCTGTTGCCGGTCCGGTGAAACTGTCGCTCGCCCAGTACCGCGAGATGGCGGCCTTTGCCCAGTTCGGCTCTGACCTCGACGCCGCAACACAGCAGCTGCTGGCCCGTGGTGCGCGTCTGACAGAACTGATGAAGCAGGCGCAGTACTCGCCGCTGACCAACTCCGAGATCGTTTGCATCATCTTCGCCGGCACCAACGGTTACCTCGACAAGGTCGCAGTCTCCGATGTTGGCCGCTACGAGACAGACCTGCTGACCTTCCTGCGCGGCTCCAAGTCCGACTTCCTGCAGTGGATCACCGACGAAGATCCCAAGTTCAAGAAGGGTGAACCCGTCGCCAAGATGAAAGCCGTCCTGGACGAATTCGCGGCCGGCTGGTCCTAAAGGAACCCGGTATGCCCAGTCTCAAGGACCTCAAAAACAGGATCGCGTCGGTCAAATCGACCCGCAAGATCACGAAGGCCATGCAGATGGTGGCCGCCGCAAAGCTGCGGCGGGCACAGGAAGCGGCTGAAGCGGCGCGGCCCTATGCCGAACGCTTCAATGGGGTTATGGCCTCCCTCGCGGCGTCTGTCGGTGACAGCGCCTCTGCCCCTCGCCTTCTGGCGGGGACCGGCAAGGATGACGTGCAGCTGCTGGCCGTCTTGACCTCGGAGCGCGGCCTCTGCGGCGGCTTCAACACCAATATCGTGAAGCTGGCGAAAGCAAGGATCGAAGCGCTCAAGTCCGAAGGCAAGACGGTCAAGATCCTGACCGTCGGCAAGAAGGGCCGTGAGCAGCTGAAGCGTGACTACGAAAGCCTTTTCGTCGGTCACGTGGATCTTGGCGAGGTCAAGCGCGTCGGTTACGGCAACGCGCAGGACATCGCGCGCGACGTGCTTGGCCGCTTTGACGCGGATGAGTTCGACGTTGCGACGATCTTCTACGCGAAGTTCAACTCGGTCATCAGCCAGGAGCCGACCGCGCTTCAGGTGATCCCCGCAGCCTACGATTCCGAAGGCTCCGAGGACGAGGGCGAGACGACGCTGTACGATTACGAACCCGACGAAGAAGCGATCCTCGCGGATCTGCTGCCGCGTGGTGTGGCAACGCAGATCTTTGCGGCGCTGCTGGAAAACGGGGCGTCCGAACAGGGCGCGCGGATGTCCGCCATGGACAACGCGACGCGCAATGCGGGCGACATGATCGACAAGCTGACCATCCAGTACAACCGCTCGCGTCAGGCCGTGATCACCAACGAACTGATCGAAATTATCTCGGGCGCCGAGGCGCTCTAAGGAATACCGGAGAAACCAAATGGCAAACGCACAAGGCAAAATCACCCAGGTGATTGGCGCCGTGGTCGACGTCCAGTTCGACGACCACCTGCCGGCAATTCTGAACGCTCTGAACACGAAGAACGACGGCAAGACGCTCGTCCTCGAAGTGGCTCAGCACCTCGGTGAAAACACCGTCCGCACCATCGCGATGGACGCCACC
>JBELMB010000246.1:0-7394 GCA_042088665.1 Sagittula sp. | reverse complement strand
CACAGAGACAAAACGTGGTTTCAGCGGCGCCAGCACCTGCACAGCATCCCAAAGCCGGAAGGTGGCTTCGAAATTTCTGGGTGGGAAAAACTCGAATGAGACTTCGGGTCGGGTCATGGGGACTCTCTTCTGATGCGTCGCTTCGGGTTGCGGGTTTGTCGCATTTGGCGCAAGGTGAAGCAAATTCATAAATCTCATCACTAACATGAGGCTGCCATGCATATCGAGTTCCGCCACCTGCGCACGATCAAGGCGATCCATGACGCGGGGGGACTCGCCAAGGCGGCGGAGCAGCTCAACATCACGCAATCGGCGCTCAGCCATCAGATCAAGGGGCTGGAGGACCAGGCGGGGGTGGAGCTTTTCGTGCGACGGTCCAAGCCGATGCGGCTTTCGGCGGCGGGCGGGCGGTTGCTGCGTCTGGCCGAACAGGTGCTGCCACAGGTCGAGGCCTGTGTGGAGGAGTTCACCGGGCTGCGGGCAGGGCAGGCGGGTCGGCTGCACATCGCCATCGAGTGCCACGCCTGTTTCGAATGGCTGTTTCCGGTTCTTGAAGGGTTTCGCAAGGAATTCGGCGATGTGGATGTGGACATCCGCCCCGGTCTGGCCTTTGACGCCCTGCCAGCGCTGATGAAAGAAGACGTGGATGTGGTCATCTCTTCCGATCCGGAGAATCTGGGCGGTGTGACTTTTGTGCCCCTGTTCGACTATGCGCCTGTGTTCGTGGCCTCGGCGGCGCATCCCCTTGCAGAGAAACCCTTTGTCGAGGCGGCGGATTTCCGGGGGCAGACGCTGATCACCTACCCGGTGGAACGGTCGCGGCTCGACATCTTCAGCCAGTTGCTGACGCCTGCCAAGGTGGAACCGGCGTCGATCCGGCAGGTCGAACTGACGGCGGTGATCCTGTTGTTGGTGGCCTCCAACCGGGGGATTTCCGTCCTGCCGGACTGGGTGGTGCGGGAGGTCAAGTATTCCTCGGACTATATCACGCGCCCGCTGACGGCGCAGGGGATCACGCGGCGGCTTTATGCGGCGGTGCGCAGCGAGGATCTGGAGAAGCCCTACATGCAAAAGTTGATTGCTTTGGCGGGGCAGGAAGCGCGGCGTTTGCAGGAGGCCTAGGTGTGGCTACCGGCAGGCTCTGGCGGATTGGTTGAGCGCGAGATCCATCTTGTTGGCATAAGACCACCCCATCGCCTGGGGGCGGGTGTCGCCCAGGATCTGTCCGGCCTTGTCGGCAAAGCAGCCGCAGTCCACACCGCGTAGGCGCTGTTGGCAATAGGCAAATTCCGTTGGTGCGCCGTCCAGCCAATCCACCGCTTGCGTGTCCTTTGGGGTGACCGGAACTTCCCAGTTTGTCAGGGGCGGCAGGGCTTGCACACCGGCGACGAGGGCGCCGCCGCCGAGGAAGACTGCTATGGCAATGCTGATTTCGGTGGACATGGGTGGCTCCTTTCCGGGATCGCACCTATCCATTGTACACTCTTTACAGGCCAGTACGAAGGGAGAACAGGCCAGGTGGTAAACCGCGTGTTAAGACAAAACATGCGTATGAACAGCATGTTATGCCGCGCTTTTCGTGCGGGCAACCGGTTTGGCACGCGGCAGGGGCGTCGCGGTGCGCTGTCCCGGACCAACCAGGGGATCGCGCGCCTCGACATCCGGGGATGACGGTCCGGCGCGACCCGTTCGGGCAAGGGCGGCTTTGTGCGCTCAGACGAAAGCACATCAACGACCGCAGTGCGCGACGCGCCGCGGCCGTCTCTGCTGTGTTCAGCACGCAGATTGGTCGGGCCATGACATGTCTCCAACGGCCCGTTTGCTGTGCCGGGGGGCGGTTTATTGCCCCCTTGGGCAATCAGAGCGGGCCGGTCAAAGCAGTTGCAGATCCGAGGCCATCGTGCGCCCATCGCGGCCTTCGCGCAGTTCAAAGGCCACTTTCTGATTGTCGGCCAGACCCGTCAGGCCTGAGCGTTCAACCGCCGAGATATGTACAAACACGTCTTTTCCACCCTCATCAGGTGCAATGAAACCATACCCTTTGGTTGTGTTGAACCATTTCACGGTGCCACTTGGCATCTCCCGTGCTCCTTTCAAAGTCCATGTTTCTCCCCACGGAATGTGAGGTCTGCCCGTCATGTTCGCCTTTCAAGCGCCCGAGGCCATGGTCAAGAACCAGCGCTCTGCGCGTGATCATCGAAGATAACCCGAGTGAGGTTAGCGCGGCTGATCCAAATGCAAGGGCGCTTCCCCTCGTATTTCGGGGCACCGCCGCTTATTTGAAGTGTGTTGATGAAATGTGAGTAGAAGTGAGGCACATTTGAAATGCAGCTTTATGGTCTGAAGACCTGCGATACCTGTCGCAAGGCGTTGAAAGCTCTGGACGGAGCGCAGTTCGTGGACGTCCGGGCCGAGGGCGTGCCAGAGGAGGTGCTGACCGCGGCACAGGCGCAGTTTGGCGATAAATTGCTGAACACCCGGTCGACCACATGGCGTGGGCTGAGCGACGAGGATCGGGCGGGCGCGCCTTTGGTGTTGATTGCTGCGCATCCCACGCTCATGAAACGGCCGCTGATCGTGAATGGAGCGCAGATGTATCTGGGTTGGGACAAGGCCACGCAGGCGGCGCTGGGGCTGTAAAGGGCGACAGGGCTTGGGGCCTTGAGGCTGGCGCGGCGCGCCGGGCTTTTGCACAGTCCATAAGGTGTGGCTGACGGGGGCTTTCGGTGGTGGATCCTCTGGTTTGAGGGGGCTCGTGCTGGATCCGGAGCGCGCAGAGCGCGCGAAAACAATGGGATATGGGGCTCTGGCGGCCAAGGGTCCGGCCGGGGCAATCACCTCCGGTCAGGTCTGGGCCGGAGAACACAAGGAGTGCAGAGATGCGGAATGCAGCCATGGTGCTGGGGGTGCTGGCGGGTGTGCTGGCGATGATCGTGGGCTTTTTCGGCTATGGCTACACCGAGTTGGTGGGGCAGGTGCAGGAGGTCGAAGAGGCCTTTGGCATGTTCGAGGATCCGCAAACCGTGCGCGTCGTTTCTGTTCTGGCGCCGATGCTGGCGCTGGCGGGCGGGGCCATGGCCAAGGCGCGGGCGCTTTGGGGCGGGATCTTGATGCTGGCAGCGGCGGGGGGCGTTTACCACGCGTTCGGCTTTAACGTGTTCACCATGTTTCCCATCGGTTTTGCCGCGCTGGGCGGGGTGCTGGCACTGGCCGCGGGCAAGCCGGATGAGGAAAAGGCGCATTTCTGACTGCGGTGCCGGTGACCATGAAAAAGCGCGGGGTGAACCCCGCGCCACTGGCCGTCTCGCTTGCGGCATTTTCCGGGCTTCGCCGCCTTGTGGGGGCTTGGCCGGTTCAGACATGTGGGGACGGGACGGTGCCGATCAGGCGGGGGCCGGTTTGGCGACCACTGGATCGAGCCCCAGCACCCGGTCGACCGACAGCAGGCCGCCCCCCTTGATCACCAGCACTAGGAAGCCGAAGATCCAGATCGTGCGTTCATCGATCAGCCCGTAGAGGCCATCGAAAAGGGAGCCTGGCTTGGCGTTGTGGCCGGTCACATCGACATAGGTCTGCACCGCCACAAAGACGATCATGCCAAGCGCTGCGAGGCGCGTGAACAGGCCGATCACGATCAGAAGCGGCAGGATGAACTCTGCCCAGGTGCCGCAGAGCACCACCAGTTTCTGGACAAAGCTCATCTGGGTCACGTCCCAGAGCACGGCTTCGGCCTGTTTCGGGAAGACCTGGCCAAAGCCGCCGGCGGTCACCTTGAGAAAGCCAAAGACGCCGTCGCCGAGCTTGGTCAGGGCAGAGTTCCAGAAATACATCAGCAGGGTGGCCACAAAGACCAGCCGCATGAGCATGCCAAGCGCGGCGGAGCCCAGCCTGTCGACCGCGCCGAAGAGCGCATTGTGAAGGGAAATCAATCGGTTCATGTCATATCCTAAGGGGTCTTGAGGTCAGTGAGGGCCCCCTGCGCGAGCAGGAGAGAAAGCGTGGCGGGCAGGTCGAAACCATCCCCCGCGGCCTCCATCGCGGCACCAAAAGGCGCGCCGCGGATGACCGCGCGCAGAAAGGCGCCGCCGCCGGGGGGCAAGGCGTGCGGGGCGGGGTCGAAGTCTGGGCGCGTGACAAGCACGTCTTCGGCACGGGCCTCGGGCTTGGGGCTGCCGGGGATCAGGGTGTAGCGGTAGATCTGCAGCAGGGGCCATGGCGAAGGCACCAATTGCGCCGCGGGTGCGAGGGTCAGTTCCGCGCCCAGCAGTGCAGCCTCGGAGAGGCCCTGCAGCGCGGCGGGATCCAATGGCGTCGCGTCTGCCGCGTGATAGCTGCGGCGCATGGCCAGTTCCAGACGCGCGACATCGCCAAGGTAGCCGGTCTTTGCCAGCGGCGGGAAGCCTTCGAGAAACTCGGGGAACCCGGCGCCGTAATGCATCATGAGCGGCGAGACCGGGGGGGCCTGACGCAGGTAAACCCCGGCGATATTGGCAAAATTCTCTGCCCCGATGAGTTTGACGCAGGCTGGAAAGCCGGTTTCCAGCGCCTCGCGCAGGGCAACGGCGATGTTGTTGCGGTAGACCGCATAGCGGCGCCCGGCGGGGCGTCCCGCGCCATCGGTCAATCCCTCCGGCACCGGCTGCGTGCCGTCCAGAAGGCCGGCCCGAAAGGCGGTTTCCACGGGGGAGGCGGTGCTCATGTCACGGGATCCGCCGGGGTCGCGGGGCGTGTCGCGGATGGCGCTTTCGATCGCTCAAGGCCGTGTTGCAGGCGGGACAGGGCGGCGGCGGCCTTGCGGGCCTCATCGGCGAGCACGGGCCAGTCCGGCACATCTGTGTCCCATTCAACCAGCAGCGGCTTTGGTCCCGAGATCTCGAGCGCCGCGTCGAGCAGGGCCCAGACGGGTTCGGCCACTTCGCGGCCATGGCTGTCGATCAGAAGCGGCGCGCCATGGTCGTCGTGGTCCTCGTCATGGCCGGCGAGATGGATCTCTCCGACGGCCTCCATCGGGAAAGCGGCGATGTAGTCCAGCGGCGCATACCCAAGGTTGGTGGCCGAGATGAAGACGTTGTTCACGTCCAGCAGCAGTCCACAGCCGGTGCGGCGGCTCAGTTCGCGCAGGAAATCGGTCTCCGACCAGGTGCTTTCGGCGAAGGCGAGGTAGGACGAGGGGTTTTCCAGCAGCATCCGGCGCCCGATCACCTCTTGCAGCGCGTCGATGTGATCGGCGACACGGGTCAGCGTGGCATCGGTGTAGGGCAGGGGCAGCAGATCGTTCAGAAAATGGCTGTCATGGGTCGACCAGGCCAGATGTTCGGAAAAGCTGGCCGGGTCGAGCCAGCCCACGAGATGTTTGATCCGCGCCAGATGGTCGGGGTCAAGGCGGCCCTCGCCGCCGATCGACAGTCCCACGCCGTGCACGGAGATCGGAAACCGGTCTGACAGGGCGCGCAACTGCGCGAGGGGGCGGCCACCGTCGCCCATGTAGTTTTCGGCGTGGATCTCCAGCCAGCCGACCGGCGCGGGATCCTCGATCAGCGCAGTGTAGTGTTGCGCCTTGTAGCCCACACCGGGCAGGTTCGGGAGCGCGTCGGGAAGGTCGAACATGGGCCTGCTCTCATGCATCTGGGTCTGAGGGGCCTGCCTTCTGGCGGTCCGCTCCTGGGGTGTGTTTGCAGCAAAAGGTCAAACGGCGCAAAGCCGCATTCGCCGTGGAGTGTACCCGCGGCGGGGCGAGGGGGCAAAGCCTGACTGGGAGAGACAACAGGCAAGAGCGGCCTTGCGCGGTTTGGCCTGAAAACATGCGCCACTGGTGTGCCTCTGGCGCGCATTTGGGGCAATCTGCGCGGGGCCTCTGCCGGCTGGGCCGGCCCCGCGCATCTGATCAGATCAGCTCGTGGGCAGGTCGCGGTCCAGCTCTTCGAGGGAGCCCATGCGTGCCTTGCCGTCTGCCATGTCCGGCAGCTCGATGTCGGCGCAGGTGCCCGCGTCGACCAGCGTCCAGGCGTTGCCCTGGTAGTCAACGACGGAGGAACCGGCGCAGGTCGTGCCGGGGCCTGCCGCGCAGTCGTTCTCGCCTGCCTTGGAGATGCCAAAGCACTTTTCCTTGGCCTGGGCCGTGGCTTCGGTTGCGCCGGTGACGGCAAAGCTTGCTGCGATGGCGCCCACCAGGGCTGCGGTCTTGAGGGTCGTGGACATCTGGTCTTCCTTTCGATGGTGTCAGGTATTCTGGGTCTTTGTTTGGCCGGAGCGGTCTGCCCCGTGCTGTCTGGCACAGGGTGTCTTGCTGGCCGGTGAATACAGATTGCCCAAAAAACCTGCGTTGCGCCACTCACGGCGGCGTGCATCACGCGCCCGTGTACCGTTGTGGGACGCCTGTGAGGGCGCATCCGCGGAAAACCGGTCAACCGCCTTGGAATCCGGGCCCAAAGAGAAAGGGCCCCGAAACATTCGGAGCCCTTTGACCGTGTCTGCGGGGGGGTTTGTTACAACAGATCCGGTGCGGTCGCATCTGTCGAGAGTTTGCTCACGACATCTGCCAAACTTGTAACAGTTGTCTGCTTTTCCCCGAGGCGGCGCAGGGTGACGGTGCGCTCTTCGACTTCGCGGTGGCCGACGGCGAGAATGACCGGCACCTTGGCGACCGAATGCTCGCGGACCTTGTAGTTGATCTTTTCGTTGCGGATGTCGGCCTCGGCCCGCACACCGACGGCGCTGAGGGCTGCGACCACTTCATGCACGTAGTTGTCTGCCTCCGAGGTGATGGAGGCCACGACCACTTGCCGCGGCGCCAGCCAGAACGGCAGCTTTCCGGCGTGTTCCTCGATCAGGATCCCGATGAACCGCTCGAAAGAGCCAAGGCAGGCGCGGTGCAGCATGACGGGGCGGTGCTTGCTGCCGTCCTGACCGATGTAGGTCGCATCCAGCCGCTCGGGCAGGACGAAATCCACCTGGAAGGTGCCACATTGCCAGACCCGGCCGATCGCGTCGGTCAGGCTGAATTCCAGCTTGGGGCCGTAGAACGCCCCTTCGCCCGGATTCATTTCCGGCTCCACGCCAGCGGCGCGCGTGGCCTCCAGCAGGGCGGTTTCGGCCTTGTCCCAGACCTCGTCGGATCCGGCGCGCTTTTCGGGACGGTCAGAGAAAAGGACTGTGAACTCCTCGAACCCGAGGTCCTTGTAGACCGCCGACAGGAAGCCGATGAACTTTGCGCATTCCACGCCGATCTGTTCCTCGGTGGCAAAGATATGCGCGTCATCCTGGGTAAAGCCGCGCACCCGCATGATGCCATGCAGCGCGCCCGAAGGCTCGAACCGCGCGCAGGAACCGAATTCGGCCAGTCGCAGCGGCAGGTCGCGATAGGACTTGAGTCCCTGGTTGAACACCTGCACACG
>JBELMB010000245.1:0-7442 GCA_042088665.1 Sagittula sp. | reverse complement strand
CAACAGTCACGGCACCGTTTTCGTCTTTGCGGAAGTTTTTGATGAATGCGAACATGTGTTTGATCCTTGTATCGGGCGCGTGGCCCGGAATTTTGCGTAGGGGATGAGGGGGGGCGCGTGCCCGGATGGCACGCGCAAGTCTCAGGCGATCTCGTGGACCGCCCTCAGGTCAGCTTATTCAGCTGCGCCAAAGTCGTTTTCAGTCGCGACGCGGTCGCCCGCTGCGTTGATCAGGTCGGTGGCCTGACCTTCGATCTGGGTGTAGGCTGCGACGGCCAGGCCGACGACGGCTGCGGTCAGCACGACCCAGTCAACAGTCACGGCACCGTTTTCGTCTTTGCGGAAGTTTTTGATGAATGCGAACATAGTCTCTCTCCGTAGATGTGTGTTAGTGTTTTGCTCTCTTCTACCAGCTTGGGGTGTGGGCCTCTCTCAACTTGCCCTGTCCCTCGTTGGTATGGCCCTATAAAGCCCTTGGTTTGGGGCAAGAGTTTGACCCGATTGGATTGATTTTGGCGCTTCTTGTAAGTATCGAATATTCTCTATTAGGCGGCTGAAAACAAACGACAAAAAGTATGACCGTACATACTGAATCGGGCTTGGGCTACCCATTTGGCTAGGGGATCAAGGCAAAGCGGTTTACGAATGCGCAACACTCGTGGCGTTTTGCTTCTGATTGTGCAACAATTGTGGAAACAAACCCAAAGAGGGATCGAGCAGCCCATGGGACATTATAAAATTGCCGCGGCTTTTCTGGCTGTGGCTCTTGCCTTGCCATTTGCAGGCCATGCGCAATCCGGATTCGCCGATTTTTCGGCCAAGCGGGTGACGCCCCCCAAACCCGGCGCAAAGCAGCGTATCACGGTGCAGATCGCGCCGCGTGCCAACCCCGCGGTGCCACCGCTGCCTCAGGTCGATGCGCCTGCCGCTGCGACCGTGACGGCGGCACCGCCTTCGGCAGACAATCCGGGCACATACAACTGGTTCTGGCAGGCAGTCTCACCAGCGCAAGCGGACAGCGGTCCGGGGCGTCTTGCGCCCGCGCTTGTTCAACTGGGGCAGGGGCCCGGTGGGCGGACGGTCAGCGCCCCGCGTTTGCAACTGCTGCAAAACATTGCCGCCGACCATGGCCGCGACCTGTTGTTGGAAACAGTGGGCACGCGGGTCTCTCCGGCGCTTGCGCTGGCGGTGATTGCCGTCGAAAGCGCAGGCAAACCTGACGCGCTGAGCAGCGCAGGCGCACAGGGGCTCATGCAGTTGATGCCGGTCACGGCGGAACGGTTCGGCGTGGAGGACGCGCTGGACCCGTCGCAGAACATTCGCGGTGGTGTGCGGTTTCTGGATCACCTGATGGAAAGATACGACGGTGATCCCATCCTCGTGCTGGCGGGATATAATGCGGGCGAAGGCTCCGTGCGCGACAACGATGGCGTGCCGCCCTTTGCCGAAACCCGCGATTACGTGCCGAAGGTGCTGGCGGCGTTCCAGGTGGCCCGTGGCTTGTGCCTGACGCCGCCGGAGCTTGTTTCCGACGGCTGCGTGTTCCAGGTCGTGGCCCGCTGACAGGCTCCCGCTGACTGGCCCCGTTGACTGGCCCGTGCTGTCTGGCCCCCTCTGACAGGCACGTCTCGTCCCGGGCGCGGCGGGCCCTAGCCTTGCCCCCGGGCGCGGCGGACTCTGGCCTTGCCCCCGGGCGCGGGCGCGCCCTAGCCTTGCCGCAGCACGGCGCCCGGGTTCATGATCCCGCTGGGATCCAGCGCGGCCTTGATCGCCCGCATGGCGGACAGTTTGGCCGGGTCTGAATAGCGCTCCAGATCGTCGACCTTCAGCCGGCCCACACCGTGCTCTGCGCTGACAGACCCGCCAAGCGCATGGGTCAGATCATGCACACAGGTCTTGATCTCGGTGCGCTGGTGGGCGTGGTCCGCGCGGGTCTTCCCCGGCATCGGAAAGACGTTGTAATGCAGATTGCCGTCGCCCACATGGCCAAAGCAATTGATCCGGTAGGTGTCGATCTGCGCCAGCGCTGGCCCGGCCTTTGCGATGAACTCCGGGATGGCTTCGAGCGGCACAGAAATGTCATGACTGGACACCGATCCAATGCGCCGGTTGGCCTCTGGCATGTTTTCGCGCAGGGACCAGAAATCCTGCGACTGCTGCTCTGACTGGGCGATCACCCCGTCCGACACCAGCCCGGCCTCAAGACCGGCGGCAAACACGGATTCAAAGACCTCCTGCGCAGGCGCTCCCTGCGACAGGCCCAGATCGACCAGCACGCACCACTCCGGCGGGGTCTCCCACGGGTGTCGCAGATCCGGCAGCACGTCGCGCTGAAAGTCAAACCCCATCTCGTTCATCAACTCAAAGGCGCTGACCGCCTCGCCGACCATCTCCCGCGCGAGTGAGAGCAGCTCCAGCGCCGCCGCGGGCGAGGGCACCACGAAGATCGCTGTGCCGGTGACCGAAGGGCGCGCGAACAGCTTCAGCGAGGCCGCGGTGATCACCCCAAGCGTACCTTCCGACCCGATCAGCAGGTGCCGCAGATCATAGCCGGTGTTGTCCTTGCGCAACCGCTTCAGGCCGTGCCAGATCTGCCCGTCCGGCAGAACTGCCTCAATCCCCAGCACAAGGTCGCGCGCATTGCCGTAGCGCAGGGTGTTCACCCCCCCGGCATTGGTGGCCAGTAGCCCCCCAATCCGTGCAGAGCCCTGTGCCGCCAGCGAAAGCGGGAACAACCGGTCGACGTTCTGCGCCGCGGCCTGAACATCGGTCAGGATACAGCCCGCCTCCGCCACGAGGCTCATTTCCGTCGGATACAACGCCCGAACGCGGGTCATGCGTTCCAGGGACAGCACCAGGGGCTGGCCTTCCGGTGCGATCTGGCCGCCAACCAGCCCGGTCCCGCCACCATAGGGGATCACGCCGACGCGCGCCTGCGCGCAGGCCGCGATGATCTTTGCCACATCCTCGGTGTTGTCCGGCCGCGCCACCCAGGCGCTGGACCCCTGCCAGCGGGCGCGTGGCTCTTCCAGCCACCGGTCTTCGATCGGCATCAGGGTCCCGGGCGGCAGATGCGCTGCGAGGCGCTCGGCAAAGGCGGTGTCGGCAGGTGTCAATGTCATGCCTGCCGGTGTAGCGGCGCGCGGCGCAAGGTTCAAACCCGCAGTGCCCTGCTCAGTCACCGGTGTCGGTCAGATAACGCGGACGCAGCACCACCACGGTCGGTTGGCTGGGCAGGCTGCGCAGGCTGACTTCGAAGGAGGAGCCGGTCCGAAGGTCGATGGCAAAGCTGTCGCTGATGTCCTGCAGAAAGGTTTCGAGCCCGTAGTCGGAAAACCAGTGCATCGGGATCACCACCGATGACCGCAGTCGTTCCAGCATCTTGACGACCCGCGGCAGGGGCAGTGTCATGCCTCCGTCCACGGCCACCATGACCACGTCCAGCCGTCCCAGAGCCGCGTATTGCGCGTCATTGGGTTCGTGGTGCAGGTGTCCAAGGTGCCCGATGCACAGGCCCTCGACCTCGAAGACGAAGATCGAATTGCCCTCTGTCTCCGTGCCGCCAAAGGCCGACCGAATGTCCGTCGAGACGTTGCGGACGAGCATCTCGCCAAGATCGAGATAATGGTCGATCCCGGCACCAAACTCCGTCCCCCAGCCCCGCAACACGTGGGGGATCGCCGGATCCGGCACGGCGGTCCAATGGGTGTCGTGGGCATGGTTCATGGTCACGATATCAGGGATCAGGTCGACGTTTCCGATAAACCCGGTGTAGTCGGTCACCGCGGTCAGACCGCCGCGCGTCTGCAGCAAAAAGGATGCGTGCGCCACGTAGGTCAGTCGAACGGTATATTCCGGAAGCGGCGCGGTCCAACTGGCCCGGTGGAGGTAGGTGATGCCGGGGTCGGCTTCGGCAATGGCGATGCAGTGCGATGGCCTGCGTGTGTCCTGCGCCAATGCGACGCTGGTCCAGACAACGCTCAACAAGCAAAAGAAGGCGATCAATCGGGTCATTTTGGGTCTCCGGTCCGCTCGGTATCCTGAAAAACCTAGCGCACCTTGCCCGTCGTCCAAACACTCACTTGCAAATAGGCCCGCATTCTCCGTTCGTTTCGGCTTCTTTGTTTCAAAAATACTCCCGGGGGTCTGGGGGCTGGCCCCCAGGAGGGCTGGGTCTGGGGGCTGGCCCAGAACTGGGCGCAATTTCTGGACCGGCCCCCAGAAAGGCGGGGCCCGGCCGCAGCCGCATCTGCACCGCGTCCAGAAAACAAGCACCCAACCGACGATCGCGACGGTCGGCCCGAGGAACCGGCCCGCGCCGCGGGCCTTACTCGCCCGGGCGTTTGAGGCTGAACTTCTCGCGCACGACGCTGTAGTCGCGATACCCCATGCGCGCCAAAGGATTGAACCGCAATACGTCGAAGATGCCCTCGTTCAGGCAATCGTCGCGCAAATGCACCCCTGTCACCTCGCCGAAGACCGCATAGTTCGCGGGTCCGCTCAGCGTGACGATCTGCGTCAGCTTGCACTCCAGGTTGGCAGGAGCGGCGGCGACCCGGGCGCAATCGATGGTTTCACACGCGGCCTTCTCCAGCCCGGCATGCTCGAATTCGTCCACATCTCGCGCCCATGGGCCGGATGTGACGTTCATCGCGTCGCGCATCGCATATTCGACCACGTTCACGCAAAACACTCCGGTTTCGCGAATCTGCGCCACACTGTCCTTGGTGTCACCGCGGTCTTCCTTGGTGGAGGTCGACGCGAACATCACCTGCGGCGGCACATAAGCGACCGCGTTGAAAAAGGAATAGGGCGCCAGATTGTCATGCCCGTCTGATCCGCGGCTGGAAATCCAGCCGATCGGGCGTGGCGTGACAATGGCGTTGAAGGGGTTGTGAGGCAGGCCGTGGCCCTCTTCGGGACGGTAGAACATGGTCGCTCCTGTTTGCGCGGACATGCCCGTGGTGATACGCGGATTCGCGCTGGTGTCCATGGTTTGCGCGCCCTCCCGGGGCTGCGTGCCGTGGTCACGCGTGCAAGAAGACAGGAGAGCGGCGTCAGGTGTTCACGCTGGGCACAGAAACAGAAGCGGATTGGTGGGAGGTCGAGGCGCTCTTCGACACCGCTTTCGCGCCGGGGCGCGAGGCGCTCTCTTCGTATCGCCTGCGTGAGGGCGTGGCCCCCGTCGCCGCGCTGAGCCGCGTGGCGCGCGACGAGGCGCATGTCGTGACCGGCGCGATCCGGTTCTGGCCGGTCAAGGTCGCGGCGCAGAACGCCTTGTTGCTTGGGCCGATTGCCGTGCACCCGGTGGCACAAGGCGCGGGTCTCGGCGCTGCGCTGATGCGCGAGACGCTGGCCGCGGCGCGAGAGCTTGGGCATACCCGGGTTCTGCTGGTCGGCGATGCCCCCTATTATGCGCGCTTTGGCTTTGACCGGCTGGAAGGTGTGGTCATGCCGCCCCCCACCAACCCGGACCGTGTTTTGGGCTGCGCGCTGGTGCCCTCCGCGTGGGATGGAATAGCTGGGACGGTGACCCGCGCCACTTGATGCGCGCCCGCGGTCACCACATCTTTAGACCAGGAGGACGCTTCAGATGACCAAAATCGTGCCCGTGTTGTCGGTTGAGGATGAGATCAAGGAACTGGCGCGCCGCACAAAAGCCGCCAATTCCGTGGGCCTTCAGGTCCTGAACGTCATCGGCGGACAGGCCGAGAACCTTCTGGAACGCTTGCCGGATGCCACCAAGGACCGGCTGGAAATGGCGGCGGAGCGCGCGCTCAGGGCAGCGCTGGATGCGGCGCAACGCTCACGCGGGGTGGTGCCGGACCAGAAAGGCTGGCTGAACACGGCCGTGGCCACGGCCATGGGGGCCGCTGGTGGCATCGGCGGGCTGCCCTCGGCGCTGGCCGAATTGCCGATCACCGTGACAGTCCTGATGCGTGCCATGCTTGGCATCGCCGCGGAAATGGGATTTGACCCCGAAGACCCGGAAACCCTCAAGGATTGCCTGACGGTCTTTGCCTCCGCCGGGCCGTTGGCAGAGGACGACGGGGCAGAGATGGGCTTTCTCGCGGCCCGCGTGTCGCTCACCGGGGTCAGCGTGAACGCCCTGATCTCTCGCATCGCGCCACGGGTTGCGGCGGCGCTGGGTCAGAAACTGGCTGCCCAGACCGTACCGGTTCTGGGCGCTGCGGCAGGGGCTGCCGTCAACTATGCTTATACAAGCTACTATCAGGACATGGCGCGCGTGCATTTTGGTCTGCGACGGTTGTCTCAAAGCAGTGGCCGCGACCGCGCCGAGTTGCTGACGCTCTTGCGGGCAGAGATCAAAACCCCGCGGATCAACCGTCTCTAGATTTGTGGCAGATCGTAACGATCTTTTAGGACTATGTATCTAAAACTTTGCCTATCGGGGTGATCAACACCTCGTGGCTTGGATCCGTCCCCAGACACTGCGCAACAGGCTGCTTTAAAACGGGTGGACCTGATACAGGGAACGGACATCTGCGGCGCAGAAGCGTTTGCAGGGTCTTCTGCCAGAACGGAGAAGACCACAAGAGACGTGTAGTCCTTCAGGTCCGGTCAGGTGCAAAACGCCCTGGCCGGATCTTCACCTTTGGCACATGTTATTCTTGCGGCTTGCGGCTTGCGGCTTGCGGCTTGCAGGATTGGCCGGGGCCTTTGCCCAGACCACAACGCGCCAAGCGTAACCTGTCAGGTGAGCACGCAGCTCGTTCCGGCAGCTCGGCGAGGACTGCACGCCACGCCACGTCGAGGGGAAATACGCGACGTTCCGCAGCACGCGTATGCACAAAACGTTCGAAACGCAGATGACTTCACCGCGCGCGGCCGCCACAGCCTGTCGCGCGCCTGCGTCTATACTGTCTTTGCGCCTTTGGCCCTGACCTTTCGAGTATTGCACCTCTGGACGGGATTGCGGCTCTGGACAGGGGCGCGCCCGCGTGATCCCTTGTGCGCATGACCGATGCGCCCTCCTTTCCGCGCCTTGATCCGGTTGGCCTCGACGGCCTTCTGGTGCGCTTCGACGACCGCTTGTCAGAGCCCGCGAACCGTGCGGCACTGGCCCTGCGTGCGGCGTTGGAACGGGACCCGCCCGATGGTGTGGAAGAGATCACAACCGCGCTGGTGTCAGCCTTGTTGCGGTTCGATCCGCTGCACGTGGACCTTGAAACGCTCGCCGCGGATGTGCGCGGACGGCTGCGCGCGCAGGATTGGTACAATGCGCCCCTGCCGGAAGGGCGCCGCCTTTTGAGGATCCCCACGTGTTACGATGCCGCGCTGGCCCCGCAACTTGAAGAGGCCGCCGCGGCTGCGGGTCTCAGCCCGGCAGCCGCGGTCGAGAGCCTGTCGACGGCGCGGGTGCGCGTGACCACCATCGGATTTGCCCCCGGACAGCCCTATCTTGGCACGCTGCCGGAGGC
>JBELMB010000244.1:0-7446 GCA_042088665.1 Sagittula sp. | reverse complement strand
ATGGTGATCTGGTCAAAGCATCGCTTTGTCGCGAAGGCGCAAAAGGTATGCACGAAGGGGATCTCTCCGCTGCGGGCCATGCCGCTGGCCAATCCGATCATGTTGGCCTCGGCGATGCCGACGTTGTGAAAACGCTCTGGCAGGGTGTCGCGAAAGATGTCGGTTTCGGTCGGCGTCGCGAGATCCGCCGTCAGGCAGACGATCCGTGGATCCTTTTGCGCCGCGGCCAGCAGCGCATCGCCATAAGACCGCGGGATCGGCCGCTGCGTACGGTTGATGAAATCCGCGGCTTCGAAGTCGGACAGGGAATGGTCGCTCATGCCATCTGCTCCTTGATCTCGGCGATGGCCTGCGCGGCCAGTTCGGGGGGGAACTTCAACTGGTGCGCCATCAACCCTTCGAGCACCTTGACGCCCTTGCCGACCAGCGTGTTGGCGTTGATGAAGGTGGGCTTGCCCTTGGTTTCGCGCGCCGCGTCAAAGGCGTTCAGCAGCGCGCCCAGATCATTGCCGTCGATGTCATGAGTGGCAAAACCAAAGGCCTCGAGCTTGTCGCAGACGGGCTTCAGCGACATGACCTTGTCCATATGGCCCTCGCATTGCAACTCGTTGAAATCGAGGATGACACAGAGGTTGTCCAACCCCCATGCGCCCGCGCACATCAGCGCTTCCCAGATCTGGCCCTCTTGCATCTCGCCATCGCCAACGATGACAAAGCACCGCGAGGGGCGGCCCTGCCGCTTTGCGGCCATGGCCGTGCCGACCGCAACCGAAAGCCCCTGTCCAAGCGAGCCACAGGTGGCCTCGACCATCTGGCCCATACGTTCGGAGGCGTTGATTTCCAGCGGTGAGCCGTCCTTGACATAGGTTTTCAGCTCTGCGGTGTCGAAGTAGCCCCGTTCGGCCTGCGCGGCGTAAAAGATCGCCGTGTTGTGGGCGGTTGTCAGAAAGATCCGGTCGCGGTCGGGCCATGTCGGTTCCTCGGGCCGCTGTCGCGCCTCGGAAAAGTAGAGCGCGGTAAAGATATCCGTCGCGCCAAGCCCTTGCTGCACATAGCCCTGTCCCGTGGGGGCGACCATCTCAAGCACATGCAGACGCAGGCGCAGTGCGGTCTGCTCCAGTTCTGCAAGGTTTCTGTTCCGGGTCATGCGGGTCTCCTTTGGGTCAAAGCGGGCGGCGGGCGAGCGAAAAGGTCTGACCGGTGGGACCGCCCGTGGGCATGGTGGCCAGCCACAGGGCAAGATCGGCGATCTCGTCGGGATGCTTCACGCGCTCCCATTTGGGCAGGCCGTTGGGCATTTCGGTCTTGTAGCGCTCCAGCAGCTCTTCGGGGGTGCTGCGGTTGGCCGGGTCCTCGCGGCTGAACGTGGCGGTGGCGGTCGGGCCGGGGACGATGTTGTTCACATCGATCCCGCGCGGCCAGAGTTCATTGGCGAGGCATTCGGTCAGGATGTGCAGACCGGCCTTGGAGACATGGTAGGAGGCGGAATTTGCCCCGGCGGTCAGACCCTTGCCGGACGAAAGGTTCAGGATCTTGCCGCCATCGGCCATGTTCTCCAGCAGCAGGCGGGTCATCAGGTAAGGCCCGCGGATATTCACTTCGACGGTTGTCCACCACGCCTCAGGGTCGCTCTCTGCGACGCTGCCGCGTTCGAGATAGGCACCGGCGCAGTTGACGATGATGTGCAACTTGTCAAAGCGCGCGCGCACCGCGTCGCAGAATGCGGCGGTCGAGGCCGGATCGGCCATGTCGGCGGGCATGGCAAGGCATTGCCGCCCCAGCCCGGTGATGGTCTCGCGCGTCTCTTCGAGGTCAGACGCCGTGCGCGCGCAGATCGCGACATCCGCGCCGGCGCGGGCGAACCCCACTGCGATGGCCCGCCCGATCCCGCGGCCTGCCCCGGTGACCACGGCGGTTTTTCCGATCAGGGGCCTGTCCTGAGTAACCGGCATGCTGCTTCCCTTTGTCATTTGAACGACTGCAGGCTGACCCGTTCGGGCACCGCGCCATCCTGAATGTGCACATCGATCACAGACGGCAGGGGGCTCGCCTTGGCGTCTGCAAAGGCAGCCGCCAGATCGCCGCTGGTGTCCACCCGGATGCCGTGGCAGCCAAAGGACCGGGCGATCTGCGCGTAGTCGAGATCCGAAAACCGGGTGGAAATGAACCGCCCGTCAAAGAAGAGACGCTGGTTGTCCTTGATGAATTGCATATTGGAATCGTTCATCACCACCACCGTCAGGTTGGCGCCGCAACGCAGGGCGGTTTCAAGCTCCTGTATGACCATGGCAAAGCCGCCGTCACCGGTCAGGCAGACCACGTTCTGCTCCGGCGTGGTCAGCGCGCGCGAGATCGCGGCTGGCAGGCCAAAGCCCATCACGCCAAACCCACGCGGCCCCATGTAGGCGCGCCCGGTGCTGCGCACCTCGAAATACTGGCCGCCCCAGATCTGGTTGAAGCCGGAATCGCAGATCAGCACATCCCCATCCTGCATCGCCTCGCGCATCGCGCGGATGACCTGAAGGGGATGCACGGGGCTGGTCGTCTGGTCCTTTGCGACATCGCTTTCGATGCCCTTTTGCGCGCGCCAACGGGCCGTCAGGGCGGCGGTCGCGTCGCGTTGTGTCTTGGGGCGCGGGGGCAGGCCACGCGCCCCAAGATCGTCCAGCATCTTGCCCAGCACCGCTTTGACATCGCCGCAAAGCGCCTGTTCCACCGGGTAGGTCCGGCCGATCTGGGTGGGTTCGATATCGATCTGCACGAGGCGTGTGGCCTTGGCCGGGATGCGCCAGGCGGCGGTCGTGACATTGGTAAACCGCGTGCCAAGCGCCAGCCCCACATCCGCCTGCACCACGTAGTCATTCGTGGAGGGCCGTCCCAGCAGACCATAGGGCCCAAGGCTGAGGGGATGGTTCTCGGGCAGGCTGCCCTTGCCCATGTAAGAGGTGGTCACCGGCGCATCGAGCCAGTCTGCCAGCGCGCGCAGTTCTTCCATAGCGCCAGAGGCGATCACGCCGCCCCCGGCAAAGATCAGGGGCCGTTTCGCGGCCAGCAGGACGTCGACCGCCGCGGTGATCTCTGGCTCTGGCGGCACGGGGCGGTTGGCGGGGAACCGGGCATAGCGCGTGTCGACGTCAAACGCGCTCTCGTCAAAGGCGTGCTCGGCGCGCAGGGTCGATATCGGGCAACTGAGCAGAACCGGCCCGGGCCGTCCCGTGGTCGCGATTTGGAAGGCGCGCTTGACGAACTCCGGGATCCGCTCGACGTGATCGATCGAAAAGACCTGCTTGGTGATGGGGCGAAACAGGCTGACCTGATCGATTTCCTGAAAGGAGTCGCGCCCACGCCAGTCCGCGCGCACGTCCGACACGATGGCCACGACCGGGATGCCGGAGAGGTAGGATTCCGAGATCCCGCTGATCAGGTTGGTGGCGCCGGGCCCAACGGTGGCGTCACAGACTCCGACCTTGCCAGTGGTCCGGGCGTGGGCATCGGCCATCTTGGCGGCGGCCTGTTCGTGGCGCACGAGGATATGGCGGATGTCGTTGCGGCGGTAGATGGCATCGTGGATATGCGTCTGCTCGCCGGGCAGGCCGAACATCATGTCCACGTCAAACCTGCGCAGCAATTCGACAATGGCTTCGCCGCCGGTCATCTGTCTTGCGCGGCTCTGTGTCATCGGGGGCTCCGTGTTGACCTTGACGGGGTGCGGTCCTGCCGGGGCTGGCGGGTCGCGGGGCGGGTGTGGATCTGCCTGTGGATCTGCATGTGGGTCGGCCGGTGATCGCGGATCGGAAAACCTGCGCCTTGGGGCGCGTTGACCTGCATGCGCCCGGCATTTCCGCCGGACACAAGCGCGTCAGGGCACGTGAATGGCCGTCGGCAGCAATTCGTTTTCCAGAAAGACCTTGGCTTCGGCATGGGTGACCCAATCGGGGGGCGGGAAATCGGCGGCCATGTCCCAATCATCCCCCGTGGCGGCCATATGTGCGTCAAGCTGGGCGTCAAACCCATCCATCAACCCCCCGTATTGTGGATCCTGCACAAGGTTCACCTGTTCATGGGGATCTGCGCGCTCGTCAAAGAGCATCACGCGTTCCTCCTTGTGCCGCACATACAGCCAGTCGCGGGTGCGGATGCCGCGCTGCCCGTAGGGGGCAAACTCGCCGGGGTTGCCGCCGGTCTGGGTGAACACCTGAAACCAGATCGCATCGCGATGCGCGCAGGCCTCGCCGTCGAGCACCGGCAGGTAGCTTTGCCCATGCATCCCCTCGGGCAGCGCGATTCCGCACATGTCGAGCAGGGTCGGCATCATGTCCGGACCGACGTCGATCATGGCATCGGTCTGCCTTGGCTGAAAACGCGCCGGGTAGCGCACGATCAGCGGCACATGCATCGCCGCGCGGTAAGCCTGGTTCTTCAGTCCGCAAAAGCTCCCGTGTTGGCCGCACATGTCACCGTGGTCGCTCATGAAGACGACCATCGTGTCCTCGGCAATGCCGAGCGCGTCGAGCTGGTTCAGGATGCGCCCGAGGTTCCAGTCGATGTTGTGGATCATGCCATAGTATTCGGCGATGAATTCGCGGATCTCGGCCTCGGTCTCTGGCTCGCCCTTTGCCTTGGTTTCATGGGCGGCGTGGCTTTTGTGGCCGCATTTCGGATCGCCACCGCAGTAGACATCGTTCCGGTGCGCCTGCACGCGGGCCTGCAACGCGGGGTCGGGCACGCCGGGGGGCAGCGGCACCTCTGCCGGGTCATAGATCCGCCGCATGTAATCCGGCATGTCCATCGGGAAATGCGGCGGGCCATAGCTGACATAGCCGAACCATGGCTTGCCATCCTCAGCCTTGGCAGCGTCGTCTATGAAGGCCATCATCTGGTCGGTCTGGTAGTCGGGCTCGTAACGGTTGGAATGATAAGCCTGCCCGTCGTCGTCGTAATAGACCGACGAGAGATACTCATGCCCACGGTTGAACCCCACGAAATGCTCAAACCCAAAGCGGCGGTCTTTTGGGACGAACCCGGGTTTTGGCCCGCCTTCGAGGTGCCATTTGCCGATGTAGCCGGTGCGATAGCCTGCGTCGCGCAGCACTTCGGCCAGAAATGTCTGGTCGCCGCGCAAGGGAAAGTGGTTCTGCACCATCCCATGGCCCTGCGCGTATTTGCCCGTCAGGACGGAAGCGCGGAAAGGGCAGCAGATCGGATAGGAGGTATAGGCCTGCGTGAACATGACGCCCTCGCTGGCCAGCCGGTCGACCTGCGGGGTCTTGATGACGGGGTTCCCGGCGCAGCCCATGGCGTCAAAACGCATCTGGTCAGGATAGATGAGCAGGATGTTGGGGCGCTTGGTCATTTCGATCCGCTTTCCGAAGTCTTGCCAACAAGGGACATGATCGGCCCCCAGAGGATGGTCAGGAGCAGGGCCGCATAGATGCCAAGCCCGATCGGCGTGTTGAAGAACTCAAGCAGGCTGCCATCGGCCAGCGTCATCGACTGGCGCAGGGCGTTCTCGAGGATATGGCCCAGCACGAACCCGATCGAGAGCGGCGCGATGGAATAGCCCAGCTTGCGCACCACGTAGCCGAGCACGCCTGCGCCCAGCAGCACGCCCACGTTGAACAGGCTGTTCGAGACCGCATAGATCCCCGTCACGCTCAGCAGCAGAACCGTTGGCACGATCACCGACATCGGCACCATGATCAGCCGCGCCGCAAAGCGGATGGCGATCAACCCGATGAACAGCAACAGGATATTGATCAGGAAAAGCCCGAAAAACAGCGAGAACATGATGTCCGGCCGCTCGTCGAACAGCGTTGGTCCCGGCGCCAGCCCCTGAATCAGGAAGGCGCCCAGCAGCACCGCGGCGGCCGGGCTGCCCGGCACGCCTAGCGTAAGCGTGGGCACCAGCGCGCCGCCCACAGTGGCGTTGTTGGCCGTCTCCGGTGCGATGACGCCATCCGGGATGCCGGTTCCGAACTTCTCGGGAGTGGGGGACGGGCGCTTTTCCTCGGAATAGGCGAAAAAGGCCGCGACCGCCGCGCCTTCGCCGGGGATGATCCCGATCACGGTGCCGATCAGCGAGGAGCGCATCAGGTTGCCCTTGAGCTTTGACAGGGTCGCCAGCCCCGGGAGCTTGACCGTCAGGCTGGTCTGGTCAAAGCGGATCTTCTGCAGGGCGCGTTCTGCGCCAATCAGCACTTCGGACACCGCGAAGAGCCCGACAAGGAAAGGCACAAGGGGGATGCCCTCGTAAAGGTGGTAGGTGCCGAATGTGTACCGTTCCGCGCCGTTCAGCTCATCCAGCCCCCATGTTGTCAGGAAGATGCCAAGCGCCCCGACCAACAACCCCTTGAAGAGATTGGCGCCCGCCACGCGGACAACAACCACGAGGCCAAAGACACTGATCGCGAGATATTCCCGCGGTCCGAACTTGATCGCCACTTCGGCCAGCAGCGGCGCGATGAAGGTCAGGCAGACCACGCTGACCAGCCCGCCAATGATCGAGCCCGCCAGAGACAGGCCCAGTGCCTCGCCGCCGCGGCCCTTCTTGAACATGGCATTGCCGTCCATGACTGTGGCAATGGCGGCGCCGGTGCCGGGGATGCCCACGGCCACGGCGGAAATGGATCCGCCGTAGATCGCTGCATTGTAGATCGCGAGCAGCAGGATCAGCGAGGGGATCGCCTCCATGTAGAACGTGAAGGGCAGCGCCAGCGCGATGGCGATGGGCGGGCCCAGACCGGGCAGGATGCCGATCACAAGACCCAGCACGATGCCCAGCACCAGCATCAGCAGCGTGAAAGGGTCGGCGAGATTGGCAAGGGCGGCGCCCATGGCGGCAAGCTCGAACATTACAGCGGTGTCCCGAGAAGTTGCGTGAAGACAAGGTAGACGCCCCCGGCGAGCGCCAGCACCACGACGTAGATCACCGGGTTTCGGACACCCATCGTCAGCAGGCAGGCCGGGCCAAGGAACAGCGCCATCGGCAGGTAGCCCCAGCTGCGCCAGATCACATAGGCCGCAATCAGCGCGCCCAGTGTCGCCAGCCCCCTCAGGGCCCCGACCGGCGCATCATAGACCGTCCCGTCCGCGTCGCCCCCTGCCTCTCCCGTCAAGGCATAGGTCAGCAGGACGATGACGGCGCAGATCGCAACCAGCCCCAGCAAAAGCTGTGGAAAGAACTTTGACGGCAGCCCCGAGGAGGCCAGCAGGCCCGCCGCCTCGAACCCTTCGGCCTGCCATGCGAAATAGGCACAGCCCACCAGCACCAACAGGGTGAAGACAATATTCGCCAGACGCTGCGAGAGCATGGCCGTTCTCCGGGGATGATTGGGGATGATTGGGGATCTTGAGGTGTGTGGCCCGGCGCGCATCAAAGCGATCGCGCGCCGGGCAGATCAGGATTACTTCTTGAGCAATCCAAGACCGTCGAGGATCGGCGAATAG
>JBELMB010000243.1:0-7467 GCA_042088665.1 Sagittula sp. | reverse complement strand
TCAGACCGTGATGTCCGGCCTTGTCGCCGACTCGGCAGAGGCTTGTGAAGGGCGCTTTGCCTCAGGTTCCGAGCGGATCCAACAGAATGGCGTACCGCTTCTGACTGGCAGCGCGGTCTGCGAGGCGGGGGATGTTGAGACGATTGAACGGATCGTGCTCGCGCCGAGGTCGGCAGGCGGCTTGTTCGTCTTTGGCGTCCGGGACACCGAAGTTGGCGAAGGTGGCGGGCCGGTGGACCCTTTGCCACCTCTCTCGGACGAAACATGGTATCGCGCTACAGCTGTCGCATCGCAGTGATTGTCATTGCCGGGGGTTCGGGGCGCAAGACCCGACACCCCGGCTGACTAGCCAATTGCCAAAGGGTCGAATTCCGAGCGTCCTGCGGTCGTCGCAGGATCCATCGTTGTGGCTCTCTTGGATCACCACATGGAGGCGGTTCGGACATCAGGGCGTGTCCCGCAGGTTTGCCATGGGCAAGGCGTCTGATGCCCGGCCAGTGCCGCGGAAACGCCCGCGCCATTGTTGCCAGAGCGGCAACGCATTGGTCACGTCTCTGAGATTGAGACAAAAATGGGTCGGATTTATGGTTAACCCATGATGGAGAATCGGCTTAGGATCGTTCTGCAATGGGTGTCGCGGCAGTGGGGGCTGCTGCGGGATCTTATCGCGCTGGCGCGTCGCCCCTCTGGTGCCGCGCCAAACTGCCGGAACACAAGCACATTGGCTTTTGCGCTGGTGGAACAAGGGTCTCGGCACAGCGCGCGCCGGGCCCTGCTGCCTGCGCACCTTCGTGCCGGACGGCGCTACTGAACACACGAGGTCCCGTGATGCGTCACGGGCCGACCGCTTTGGGCTTTGATCCGTGCAACTGGGTGGTGCGCGGCAAGGCATTCTTGCACTGTTTTCAATGCTGCCGGGTTGGGTTGCCTGGGTTGTCAGACTGAAAGAATTGATCTCGAAGGTTGACAGACATGGTAGGCACCGCGTTTCAGGGGTTCCTTTTCAATATCCGCCCCGGCAAGAAAAACACCGTCTTCGGCTTGGTGGATGGTGTTTGGCAGGAAAACGACGGCCTGTTCCAATTGGGAGGCGACGGCGCTGTCTCGTTCTCGGTCACGATTGACCATGATCCAAACACCGATGGGGCGCCGCAGACGCTGATGGTCACGTCGATCGATGGTCTGTCGATCGGGGACAGGCTGCTGGACGGTCGCATTCTGACACATGGCCTGACCTTTGACATCCTCGGCGGGAAGGCGACCGCCACTCTGACCGCCGCGGGACAGATCACCATCACCAATCTATCCGCAACGATGGCGGAGCTTGGCGCATTGCAGTTCGGGTTCGAGGACGCCAGCCATTTCGACGCCCAGAACGGGGTGCGCACGCTGTTCGTCGACCAGGCCGAAGCGCTGCAGGATCAGCGCTACCTGATCACGACGCTTCGAGACGGACAGTCCTTTTCCGCGGTGGCGCTGACGCAGCAGGACGATCCGGTCGGCGCCTTGCAAACGCTGAACGGCTCCGCACCGCTGGTGATCGATGGTCGGGGCAGTTTCGAACTGATCGGCGGCGAAGTCTGGTACACCGCGTCGCGCCTGCCCAACAACGTCAACCAGACCCGTGTCGAGGTTCAGGTGACGCGAGACGGCGCGGTCGAGGACCGTTTCGAAGTGCAGGCAGACAAGATCGACAGCACCTTCGGTTTTGCGCAGGACGTCAACACCGCCCCGGTGGCCATGGGCGATGGCGGGGTCAACCTGTCGCTGTTTGCCGGGCAGACGGTCTCTGTCGATCTCGGCGACCTTATCGGTCTGGCGCATGATGCCGAGGGCGACGCGCTCGAACTGGGCGCTGTTTCCTTCGGTGAAGCGCCGGGTCTTTCCGCGGTGCTGACGGACGCAGACGTGCTGATCGAGGCGCAAGCGGGTGCGGGCGGCGCACGGTTGCCTGTCAGCTACAGCTATTCCGACGGCACGCTCGAGAGCGCCGAAGCGACAGCAGAGGTGGTCGTGGTGTCCGGTTACGCGGGCAGTTCCTTTACTCCGACGGTCTCTTTGGTCATGGCCCCAATGGCGCACATGGGCGCGTCCGCAGGTCATGACGTTGGGCAAGGCGGGGGGGGTCTCTTTCTGCCGGTTGGGGATGGCAGCACCGATCTGAATGGTGATGGAACCCCTGATACCGTGCTGCCGTCGCAGCAATCGGTGCAAAGCGGTGACTGGTTCGATCCGCTCACCTGGGGCGGGACGGCGGGGGACTACTCTGTCATTCCGACAGATGCAGCGCTGGTGCATATCCAGAACCAGCACAGCGTCACATATGATCTGGGCACACCCGGCGCCGGCAGTCACTATGAACAATTCCTTGGCCATTGGCATGGTGTGCTGAGCCGGGCCGTGGCCGATGGCGACCTGACCGACCTGCCGGTGTCCCTCCGCGAAGCATTCGAGACCCAGGGTGGTCTGTCTTTCGGCTATGTCCCGGACCTCTTTATCGTCCGGGTCGATGGTGCGCTGGAGGTCAGCGCAGAGAACGGCGCGGACACGCGCATGGTGGTAGACACGCTGGTGTCGACCACGGGCGGCACGATGGGGCAGAGCACCCTGTCCATCCTCGCGGAGGATGAAACGGATGGCACGATCGACATCGCGATCCGCCCCTTGGACATGTCGCAACACGCCGCAGTTCTGCCGGATCACTACCGCGATCTGGGGAGTTTCGAGGATGGCGCAGGTGTTCTGGGCCGCTATGGCTGGGACCCCGAGCAGCTCTCGCTGGGGCTTGTGGCGCAGGGGGCCGTCACGGTGGCCGGGCAGGCCAAGACCCATCATCTGAGCACCGATGACCATATCGCTGCCGGTGACACGGACATCCGTTTCGCCACGGACCTGCGCCAGGAAGGCTGGGCCGTCGGCGATGTCATCTCTGTCTCGACCACCGCGCGGCACAGCGATTTCCGGGACCGCGACTACGAGGCCCAGAACGAAGTGCTGCGGATCACCGGGCTGTCGTCCGACGGCTCAACGATCACGTTTGAGCGGGTGGAGGACGGCGCAACGGCGCTGAAGTTTGACCACAACCATGATGCGCATCAGACAACGCTGGGTGCAGCCACGGCGGACAGCATCGAGACATTGCTGGGCGAGGCCTACGCCGATCGTGCGGGTGATTTCGAGATCGACATCATCAACCTGTCCCGCAACGTGAACATCCGGTCATGGGCGGCCACGCAAGAGGCGGATCAGGTGGCGCAAGGCGCGTCGTTCGGGACCGCAGATCCGGGTGCTGCGCATTGGGTCAGCGAACAGGGTCACGTCATGCTGATGCATACGGATGACGTGTCGATCAGCCATGCGGGATTCCTCGGGCTTGGCCGCACCGACAAGGCGCTGCCGACGGATGATCTGCCGATCACGGGGTTGCGCAGCTTTGTCCTCGACGATGGGACGGTGGTCGAGAACGCCGTGCTCGGCGATGTGGCGCTGCTGGCGCAAGTCTTGGGCGTGCTGAACGCGGCAGAGCCGAACTGGGCGGTCTCGACCGCGGGCTTCGATCTGGAGAAGGTCCTGTCGACAGAGGTCGACGGTGCGGGGACAACCGTGCGCGACCAGATCGACGCACTGGCGGACCTTGGCCCGGCCACCGTCAGCCGACATTTCAGTGAAGCATGGGCGCTGGATCTGGCGAAGGAATTCACCAAGCAGGAATTCGATCTCGACGGCACGGCCGCGCCCGAGGACATGATCAACCCGCGCGGCCGCTACAGCCTGCACTTGCACCAGACCGGCACAGGGGCCGATGCGGATGGATCCACACTGGTGGGCAATGTGGTCTGGGGCAGCCCGGGCTGGGGGTATGCGCAGCACGACAGCGTCGCCGATCTGACAAACAACGTCAGCTTTGACGTGTTTGGCTCTGCCTTCAACACCGAAACGGGCAACGAGCGCGGCACTTGGACGGGCAACGTGGCGATGCAGACCGGCTTTCCCCGTGTCTGGGCGGCGCAGAACCGTGAGGATGACTTCGCCGAGGCACTGCATGATTTCGGTTTCTCCGGGTCGGGGTTCTGGCTGGCGGGGCACGCGGTGGAGATGGTCGGGAATACCTCGATCGATGCGTCGACCGCGGGCTTCTGGATTGACACGAATGGCGCTTTTTCAGTCCCGGTGACCCTGTCCGATCTGGGCGATGTGCCGGACGGGCTCGAACAGATGGCCGATGCCAATGGTCAGCTGGACGCGCAGGACGTGCCGTTCCTGACCTTTGTCGGGAACCGGTCCGTGTCGACGAACTACGGTATCTACTGGTCGGGCGATGCGGATCACGGCACGCTTGAGGAACGGCGCAAGGAAAGCGGCCTGTTCCACACGATCGAAGATTTTACATCCATCGCGACGCAGCAATACCTGCTCTATGCCTTTGGCGTGGCCGATTTGCGGGTCATCGACCCCATCTCCTTTGGCGGTGCATGGATGCAGACGGCTGACGGGGGATATACCCTTGGCCTTGGCACCACGCTGGTCAACTCCCAGCACGACTCGTCCGATTTCACGGTGATTGGCGGGTACGGTTATCGGGCGGGATCCTTCTTTTCGCACAGTTCCGATACGCTCGGGCAGGAAGACTACGGTCACACAATCGTGGTGCGCGACGGTGCAACCGTCCCGCAGATCCGGGAGCAATACCGCGCCGATACCGCAGAGCGGCTGGAGGCCGAAGGCGATCTGCGCGGCAAAGTCGCATCTGTCGAGACAGGGACGTATCGTTTCGACAAATTGGTCATCACTCTGAAGAACGGCGAAACGGTCGTGCTTGAAGGGGAGGATATCCTGCCTCAGGATAGCAACGGCCTGCGCAGACAAGCTGACACGGTGCAGATCGACGGCGAGACGAGCACGCAATACCTGAGTGTGACGGAATACACGGCCGTCATGCCTGTTCAGGTCCTGCAGGAAAGCGCGCTGGGGACCGGGTTCCGCGTGATGCTGGGGCAGCAATCGGACGAGGCGGCCTACAGCTATGCCGCCGACAGTTATGACAGCACTGATCCGGGCGCAGGCGGTTCTGTCTACGGCTATGACTTTCAGTCTTTCGCCGCGGGCAAGATCCGGCGGATCGAAAGCGTGGTCCGCAATCTGCTGGAACGCAAGATCGGTACCGAGGAGGCACACGCAGGCTTCGACATCGCGGGCGTGACGTTTCACAGCGGCAGTGACCTGTCCTTCACCCACGCAGCGCTGATGGAGGCGCTGTCCGCGCAATACGTGTCGCTGCTGTCGCGCATCAAGGCGGTCGAAGAGAGCTATGTCTTTGACTTTGACGCGGGCACGCAGACCGACCTGCATCTATATGGCATGGTCGAGGACAGCCTCGGCGCCACCTACACCGATTTCCTCGGGGCAGGCGCGGGGGACAGCACCGGGTTAGCGTATCGCCTGTCGTCCGATGCACTGGCGCATGCCGCGCGAGAGAATGGCTACGTCACCATCGGCGATGACACACAGAGCGCGGATTTCATCATCGTCAGTGACGTGTTCCGGGACCGGTATTCGAACGAGGCGCACGAAGTGACCTTTCTTGTTCGCCTGATGGCACAGGATGCGGCGGCAGAGGCGGTGCTTTTGGCGGGGGCTGACCATCTGGGCCGCTTTGGCGCGCTGGCGTTCGACAGTGCCGCGCAGGCGCATCTTCTGGACGACACGGTCACCGTCGATGCGGGGGGCGCGTTCTTTGCCAATTTCGGGGCGGATCACCTGACCGGAGATGACGGTGCAAACCTGCTGTCCGGTGGCGACGGCGACGATACGCTGGACGGCGGTGGTGGCGATGACGTGCTGATCGGCGGCTATGGCGCGGACACCTTTGTGATCGGGACGGGCGGCACCACGACCATTCGCGATTTCCATGGGGGTGAAGACGTCATCGACCTGTCGGCCTGGGGCATGGACGACCCGGACGATCTGGTCATCACGCTTGTGCAGTCGGGCGAAATGCGCCTGACCTACGGTACGCAATCCCTGACGGTTCTGGGTGCATGGGGCGCAGATGTGCCGCTGCCGGAAAGCGGCAGCTTTGTGCTTGCTGCCCCCGATGACCCGTCAGGTGACGATCTGCTCATCCTTCAGGCCTCCGCCGGGGCAGAGATATTTGCCCTGTCGGCAGAGACGGTTTCGGTGCGGATCCTCGACTTCAACCCGGACGAAGACAGCGTCGACCTGTCAGGCTGGGGTGTGACAGATTTCGACGGCCTCGCCCTGTTGGTCGAGGGGGAGACGCGCGTCGTGGCGGGCTTCGCCGACCAGAGTGTCGCGTTCGAAGGGTTCGGCACGGCGGATCTGGACCGCTTCACGCCTCAGGTCTTTGGCTTTGAGCCGGAACCAACGCCACCGGTCGTTGTCTCGGGCACCTCGGGCAAGGATCGGATCGACCCGAATTATGTGGATGCGGACGGCGACCGGCTCGATGACAGTGGCCAGCGGATCGAGACAGGCGATGGCGATCAGGACCACGTCTACGATGGCGCTGGGGACGACACCGTCGTCGGAGGCAGCGGTCGAGACATCTTTTTTGCCGGGGATGGTGCAGACGTCTATATTGGCGGCGGCAACAGGGACGAGGTCAACTACGGCCTGTCCGCTTTGGGGCTCACTGTAGACATGACGGATCCTACGAGGAGCACGGGCATCGCGTCTGGCGACAGTTTCGACAGCATCGAGCGCCTGCACGGCACCGCGTTTGATGACGTGCTGGTGGGGGCCGGTGAAACAGAGCTTTATGGTCGGGACGGTGACGACCTTCTGATAGACAGCACACTGCATGGCAAAGCCCGCCTGAGTGGCGGCAGCGGCGCAGATACGTTCCGACTTGTTGTTGATGGGGAGCTGGACAGGATACTGGACTTCCGCCCCTTCACGGAAGGGGACCGGCTGGACCTGACCCTTTGGGGCGTCTCTGATCTGTCAGATCTCTCCATCACGCAGGACACGAATGGGCAGGGGATCCTGCAGAACCGGTCTACTCTTCGGTACGAGGATGGGCAGGGAACGCAAGAAGCCCTGCGGCTGGACAATATCACGATGGACGAGATTGCCTTGCTCACGCAGGACCACTTCCTTTTCGTCTGATCTGCGCGGAAGCGCTGCCGAGATACGTCGATGGCTGTCGTCGGATTCGGCTCTGACAGAGGTCAGCCCTTCGCAGGGTTCTCGATGAGACGCAAAAAACCGAGTCGGATTGCGCCGCGTGTCGGCCCCTGTTTGGCGAGTCTGTGGACGGTTTGTGGGATAAGCTTGTGTGTATCACAAAATCTGGTGTTTCGAGTCTCAGGCGCCCTTCGAAAAGCGGGCCCCTGGGACACGTGAAACCCCTGACTTCACCCCAACATCCCTCTTATCCCTTTGTTTTTGTTTATTTTCTTATGTGGTTGTCAAAAAACTGTTGTTTGATTGAAAAAAGGGGTTGCG
>JBELMB010000242.1:0-7484 GCA_042088665.1 Sagittula sp. | reverse complement strand
TCTATGCGTCAGGTCGAGAACGGTATAGCCTTCGAGCGGGGCGGTCATTGGGGGACTTCCTGAGGTTGCGGCGTCGGGTGGACCACACCAGCGTTACACAAGCATGAAACCCGGCGCGGCGGGACCGAATGCCGCGGCGCGGCGTCGTGTTTCGAAATGGGTCGTTCATGGCGCGACGCGTCTTCTTGTATCACGCTGCTTTTCAGGGGGTTACGGCGTTACTTTCGCGTGAAATGTGAAGCCGAGCAGGTTCATCAAAAGCTGTGCCGCGAGGATCGCCGTGGACCCGGTCGGATCATAGTCCGGCGCCACTTCCACGAGGTCGATTCCGACGATGGGATGGGCTTTTGTAACCGCCTGCAGCAGTTCCAGAACCTCGTAGTACAAAAATCCGCCGTGGCTTGGCGTGCCGGTGCCGGGCGCGATGGAGGGGCAGAAGGCGTCGATGTCGATGGTGATGTAGACCGGCGTGCCCGCGGGCAGGCGGGCCGCTGTCTCCGCCGCGCCAAGGGCTCTCATCTGGCGCACCGACAAGATGTCCGATCCCCGGCGGCGCGCGTCCTCGTATCCCTCGCGCGCGGTCGAAGAGACGTTGCGAATCCCCACCTGCGTCATGCCTGTCACCCAGGATTTCTCGGCGGCACGCCGCATCGGGTTGCCATGGCCGCGGGTGACGCCGTGGCGTTCATCGACAAAATCGAGATGCGCATCGATCTGCAGGATGTGGAAGGCGGGCTGGCCTTCGAAGGCCTCGATGCAGGGGATGTTGATCGAATGGTCGCCCCCCAGTGTCACCGGCAAGGCACCCGCCGCCAGCGCCGCTTCGACCCCGGTGCGAATGTTGGCGTGGCTCTTGATCGTGTCCGTGTGCACGATATCCGCATCGCCCATGTCCACCAGCCGAACGCCTTCGAGGTACATGGCGTCGTCTTCATGGTCATAAGCGCCAGCGTGACCGAAACTGAACAGGGTAGAGGCCTCGCGGATGCTGCGCGGCCCGAACCGCGCGCCGGCCCGCCACTGTGTGCCCGCGTCGAAAGGTGCGCCAAGAATGGCCGCGTCACCTTCGATTGCGCCCCAGTCCGGCTGGTAGGGCGATCGGGCAAAGGTGCAGATGCCGGTGAAGGGCAGGTTCAGGCGGCCGGTTGTATAGCTGTGGGACATGTCTGCTCTTGTGTTGGTGGGTCCACGTGCATGGTGGCAAGAAACCGGGAGCAAGGAAAGGACTGCCCGCATGTAAGGCCCCCGGGGCGCGGGCTTTTGCCGTAGGGTGCCTAATCCGCGGGTGCGCGGCGCCTCCGCTTGTCTCAGAGGCGCGCCAAGGGCCGATGGCGAGGGGCTCCGCACCACGGCAGGACGGTGGCCGTCAAGCCGTGGCCTTGAGTGTTTGAAAATCTATATTTATCAGAGTGTTTTGTGTCGATCTTCACGCTTCGTCTCTGCTTGTCCATGTCCCGCGCCTTGACGCAAGGACATGAGCCAGAGCACCTTGCAGAAATATTGGCAACGGGTGCCCGGGCGACCGACAGGGCGGCTCGGGCGCTTCACCGCGTCTGGATCCGAGCCGTTCCGCCAATCCCATCAGGTGTCAGTGGCTCTGTCACAGGATCTGCCTTACGCATGCGGCAACCGGAGCCTTCCCTTTCCCTTCCGCCCATGTAATAGGGACGCGCCAACCGATCCCTCCCAAGGAGACCCTCATGGAGATTCGCGAGGCGCTGACCTTCGATGATGTTTTGCTCGTTCCCGGCGCATCCAACGTGCTGCCAAACACGGCCGACACGCGCACTCAGGTCACCAAGGCGATTGCCCTGAACATTCCGCTGCTCAGCTCTGCCATGGACACCGTGACGGAAAGCCGGATGGCGATCACCATGGCGCAGGCCGGTGGCATGGGCGTGATCCACAAGAACCTGGGCATCGAGGAGCAATCGCGCGAGGTGCGCCGGGTCAAACGTTTCGAAAGCGGGATCGTGTACAACCCGGTGACCCTTGGGGCCAACCAGACGCTGGCCGATGCCAAGGCGCTGCGGGATCGTTATCGCTTCACCGGGTTTCCCGTTGTGGACGAGGCACATCGCGTGGTCGGCATCGTGACCAACCGCGACATGCGATTTGCCGAGCATGACGCAACCCCCGTGCATGCCATGATGACGACGGAAAACCTCGCGATCCTGCGCGAACCCGCTGACCGTCAGCAGGCCATCAGCCTGATGAAGGCGCGGCGGATCGAAAAGCTTCTGGTCACTGATGGCGAAGGCAAGCTGACCGGGCTGCTCACGCTCAAGGACACCGAACAGGCCGTGCTCAATCCGACCGCTTGCAAGGACCATCTGGGCCGCTTGCGTGTTGCGGCGGCGACGGGCGTTGGCGATTCCGGTTTCGAACGCTCGGAGGCGCTGGTCGATTCGCAGGTCGACATCATCGTCGTCGACACCGCGCATGGCCATTCCGAGGGCGTGCTACAGGCCGTCGAGCGGGTCAAGCGTCTGTCGAACGAAGTGCAAGTGATCGCGGGCAATGTCGCCACCTCCGAAGCAACGCGCGCCTTGATCGACGCCGGTGCCGATGCGATCAAGGTCGGGATCGGGCCGGGCTCCATCTGCACCACCCGCATGGTTGCCGGTGTCGGAGTGCCGCAGCTGACGGCCATCATCGACTGCGCGCAGGCGGCAGGCGGTGTGCCGGTGATCGCGGATGGCGGCATCAAGTTCTCCGGCGATTTCGCCAAGGCCATCGCCGCGGGGGCCTCTTGCGCCATGGTGGGCAGCATGATCGCAGGCACTGACGAGAGCCCGGGCGAAGTGATCCTGTACCAGGGCCGCAGCTTCAAGGCATATCGTGGCATGGGCTCGCTCGGGGCCATGGCGCGCGGCTCTGCGGATCGGTATTTCCAGAAAGACGCGGCTTCGGACAAACTGGTGCCCGAGGGGATCGAGGGGCAGGTTCCCTACAAGGGCTCCGCCGGCACCGTGATCCACCAATTGGTCGGCGGGCTGCGTGCTGCTATGGGCTACACCGGCAATGCCACCGTCGAAGAGATGCGCAACAATTGCCGTTTCGTGAAGATCACCGGCGCGGGTCTGAAGGAAAGCCATGTGCATGACGTTCAGATCACCCGCGAAGCGCCCAACTACCGGGCGGGGTGAGTCATGACGCCCGCCGCCCGCGTTGCGGTGGCCATCGCCCTGGTTGATCGCATCGCAGGGGGGGACGCCGCCGAGAAGGCGCTGACCAATTGGGCGCGCGGCGCGCGCTACGCCGGGTCAAAGGACCGCGCCGCCGTGCGGGATCTGGTGTTTGACGTCCTGCGCATGTGGCGCAGCACTGCCGTTCATGGTGGGGCAGAGACGGGGCGGGGGCGACTGCTGGGGCTTTTGCGTGCCCAGGGCGTCGATCCCGAAGAGATCTTTACCGGCATCGCCCATGCGCCACCGGCACTGGATGCGGATGAGCGCCATGCGCAGCCCGCGCCCACCGGGGCCGCAGCATGGGACATGCCGGATTGGCTGGCGGAAAAACTGACCGATGATCTTGGACCGCACGCGGAGGCCACCGCATTGGCCCTGCGCCACCGCGCGCCGGTCTTCGTCAGGGTGAATACGGCCAAGACGACGCTGGAGGCGGCGCGGGACCGCCTCGCGCAAGATGGCATCGTTGCCGCATCGCACCCGCTTTCGCCGACCGCGCTCGAAGTGACGCAGGGCGCGCGCGGTTTGACCCGCAGCGCCGCCTTCGGCGCGGGTTGGATCGAATTGCAGGATGCGGCCAGCCAAGCGGTCATCGATGCGATTCCAAACTGCGCGCCGGGCCGGATCCTTGATTATTGCGCGGGCGGTGGAGGCAAGTCACTGGCGCTGGCTGCCCGCTGGCCAGAGGCGCGGATCGAAGCGCATGATATTGCCGCCGCGCGCATGGCCGATCTGCCGAGCCGCGCGGCGCGTGCCGGGGTTCGGATTGCAGTGACGGCTCGCCCAGAGGGACCCTATGATCTGGTGTTGTGCGACGCGCCTTGTTCGGGCAGCGGCGCGTGGCGACGCGCGCCAGAAGGCAAGTGGCGCCTGACCTCGGATCGGCTTGCCGAACTCGCCGGGATTCAGACCGGCATCCTCGAGGATTGTGCGCCCCTCGTGGCCTCAGGCGGACTGCTGGTCTATGTGACCTGCTCTGTCCTCGCAGTGGAAAATCGCGACCAATTGGCGGGGTTTCTGGACCGCAATCCGGGCTGGGCATGTTTGCTTGAGCGGCAATTCCTGCCGGGGGATGGCGGCGACGGCTTCTTTGTTGCGTGCCTTAAAGAAGAAAGCCTCTTGGTGTAAACAACCTTATGGAGTATTCTTGCTTTCAATACACCCTAGGTTAACGTGTCATTAACGCTCCCGACGTCGAATGGCCAAAGGCGAATCGAATTTGATCGGGGGGTAAGGTGGAGGCGACCATAGAGCGTCAAGGAGATCGGCACTGGTCCGTGACACCTGTCATGGGGGCCGCCATTCTGGTCCTGCTGGCGATGGTGGCGCTTGTCGTGTCACAAACCGCAGGCCAGCGTGCCATTGAAGTTGCGGCATTGGCAGCAACGGGGGCGTTCGGCGCAATGGCCGCGGTCTGGGTCGGGGCCGATGCCCTGGGCCGCAACCGGCGGTCCGGTCGCGTTGCCAGTCTTGCCGATTTCATCGAGACCGAACCGACCTTCTGCTTTCTCGTCGACAAGGACGGGCAGATCCTGCGGGCCAATGCCGCTGCGCGTGCACGCTTCCAGCCCGGACAGAATGCGCAACTGGCCGATGTTCTTCGTGACGTCTTTGCCAGCACCGAGGGGATTCTCTACCGCCTCCTGCAAAAGGCCCATGCCCATGGCGCCGCGGTTGAGGATGTTACAAGCCATTCCGAAGGCTACCGGATCTACGTGCGTCCTTTTGCAGGGGACATCGTGCTCTGGCGCCTCGAGACGGAGGCACAGCGCGGTGCAACGCCTGTGCACGCGGACATGCCGGTGATGTCTCTGGGGCGCAACGGCGCCGTTCTCTACATGAACCCGGCCGCGCGCGACCTTGCCGGCAGCCGGGCCAAGCGGCTCGAAGATGTTTTTGTCGATCTGCCCCTGCGCCCCGGCGGCGTGCACCATCTAAAAGGAACCATCGAGGAACAGCGCGTCCTCGTCCATGCCACGGATCTGGGGTCTGGCCGGGTCGAGCTTGTGCTGTCGCCGATGTCCGAAGTGGCAGAAACACAAGAACACGTCGGCAATTTCGACAGTCTGCCAGTGCCGCTCCTCAAGGTCACGCCAGAGGGCATCATCCTGCGCGCCAACCCCGAGGCGCGGCGGATGCTTGACCTCGTCCCCGGTGACGCGGGCCATATTGCCGAACACATGGAGGGATTGGGACGCGCCATCAAGGACTGGCTTCAAGAGGCGGCGGACGGACGCGGTTTGCACAGGTCGGAATTCCTGCGCCTGACCCGCGCCGACCGCGAGGTTTTTGTCCAGGTCACCCTGAATCGCGTGATCGAGGAAGGTGAGCGGTTGCTCGTTGCGGTCCTGAATGATGCGACAGAGCTCAAGACGCTCGAGGCGCAATTTGTCCAAAGCCAGAAGATGCAGGCGATCGGACAGTTGGCAGGCGGTGTGGCGCATGATTTCAACAACTTGCTGACCGCAATTTCCGGGCACTGCGACCTGCTTTTGCTGCGCCACGATCAAGGTGATCCGGACTACGGGGATCTCGTCCAGATCAACCAGAACGCAAACCGCGCCGCGGCGCTCGTGGGACAGCTTCTGGCCTTCTCCCGCAAGCAGACCATGCAGCCAGAAGTGCTGGATCTGCGTGACACGCTCTCTGATCTGGCGCATTTGCTGAACCGGCTGGTGGGCGAAAAGGTGCGCCTCACCCTGCGCCACGACCCGGTCCTGCCACCTGTGCGCGGCGACCGGCGGCAGCTGGAACAGGTCATGATGAACCTCGTCGTCAACGCCCGCGATGCGATGCCCGAAGGCGGTGAAATCGTCGTCGAGACAGAGCGGCGGATCTTGCGCGAACCTATGAAGCGTGACCGCGCCGTTGTCGCGCCCGGCACCTATGTCTCGGTCCGGGTGATCGACGAGGGAATCGGCATTCCCCAAGACAAACTGCAAAAGGTATTCGAGCCCTTCTTCACCACCAAACGCACCGGCGAAGGCACGGGGCTGGGACTGTCTACGGTCTATGGTATCGTCAAACAGACGGGCGGCTTCATCTTTGTCGACAGCGTGGTGGGGCAGGGCACTTGCTTCACCTTGCTGTTCCCGGCGCATGAGGTCGAAATCCATGAACCCGCGCCAGCGCCCGCGGAAGTTGAAAACAAGCTCCCGCAAAAGGGCTCAGGCGTTGTGCTACTGGTCGAGGACGAGGCACCGGTCCGCGCCTTCGCCGCCCGCGCGCTCCGACTGCGTGGATATACGGTGATCGAAGCAGAGACAGCAGAGGACGCCTTGCGCACGCTCGACGACGATGCCTTGGCCGTGGACATCTTTGTGACGGATGTGGTCATGCCGGGCATGGATGGCCCCACCTGGGTCCGCAAGGCGCGTGAGACACGCCCCGACACCCGCGTGGTCTTTGTCTCTGGCTACGCCGAAGATGCCTTTGGGGAAGGCAGGGAAGAGATCCCGAATTCCGTGTTCCTGCCCAAACCCTTCTCCCTCTCCGAATTGACGGAAACGGTGCACAAGCAACTCAACTGAGCCGTCGGGCTCATTTGGCGGGGGACAGGATGGTCTCCAAAGGCGGGCCGGCCTGTAGCGCGGGGTTCACCCCGCGCGTGGCTTGGCATCGGACACTCTGGGCGACACGCCTAGGTCGCCCGGCCCCAGACCTCGAAATCCTCGGCACATTTGCGCCGCAGTTTGGCGTCTGTCTCGGACGTCAAGACCGTTTCCCGGCGGGGGGAGACATTGGTGCGCGGCAGGTCGATCTGCAGCTGCAGCCGGGTTTCGAGAAAATCCAGCAAGCCCGCCTGATTCTCGTATTTGAACAGATGGTCGACCGCCACGCCATTGGGCCGCGGCTCGACGAACTTCGCCTGGCTGCCCACATTGGCATAGGCGGGGCGCTCCCCCCGGGCGTAGGCGTCGCAGAAGTCGTCAAAGCTCATGCCCCGGGTCGAGGTTGGTTTGCCTTCGAGAAAGCCGCGCTGCCGATAGCGATACCACGATCCAAGCCAATCGACCGGCTCCCGGATCACCGCCACCAGTTCCATGTCCGTGCCACCGACCTTCTCGAACATCGGGCGAAAGAACCGGTTGTAGCGATAAACCGGCGCATGTTTCAGCTCCGGCGGGTCATTGACCACCATCGAGGCCGCGGGCCCCAGCGCCGTCTCCAGCGCAGAGGTGCCGGTCTTGGGAACCATGAGTATCACCAGTCGCTGCTTCCAGAACACCAGCATCTTCATAACCCCTTCACTTTCCTCAACCTTCTTTTAACCATCAGATCGGAAGAGCGTCG
>JBELMB010000042.1:0-35312 GCA_042088665.1 Sagittula sp. | reverse complement strand
GCCGCAGTGCTGGAGCGTCTTGTGCCGCTCTGGACAAAGTTCACCAGCAACACCGATGTGCGGGTGATGTTCAGCGATGACCGCGACGAGGGCGCGCCGGAGTTCCCGCTGATCCTTGCGATCAGCTATCCCGACATTGCCGGGATGGACTCCGCGCTGGCCTGCCCCGAACGGTTCCAGTCCAAGGAAGTGACCGGCGAGATCGTGGCAGAGCATTTCGACGGGCGCATCCATCACCACGTGACGCAGCTGAACGACTTCCCGGCGGCCTGACACCGCGGCCTGGCACGGCGGCGGCGAAGGCATCGTGGCAGGGTATCGGCGCGGTCCCAATGGACGGGGTGTGTAGGGTGAATGACCCAAAACGGTTTCGCCCTGTCCGCTGCGATGGCGATGGTTGCCGCGCTAAAGGGCGGCGACCGCTGCTTGCCGCTTTTCCATCAACCGGCGCGTGACGCGCTCTGCGTCGGACCTCAGCTCGGCCAGGTCAAGGCCGGGGATCAACCCGTCCTGCACCACCGGGCGACCGCCGCAAAAGCTGTGGCGCACGGTGGCGGCACCGGTGATCATCGGCGCAAGGGCCGGGTCATGCAGGCCCATGTTGCGTGGATGGCTGATGTCAAATATCGCGATATCCGCTGGTGCGCCGGGGGCAAGGATGCCGAGATCACTGCCGAGGCCCAGTGCTTTTGCGCCACCGGAACTGGCCCAGTGGAGCACCGTTTCTGCCGTCACCGCACCCACGCCGCGCGCGGCCCGGTGCGTGGCAAAGGTCGCGTACATCGCAGCCCCCATATCGGCGGCTTCGTTGGCGCCAGCGCCGTCCACACCGATGGATACCGTGCCTCCGGCGGCATAGAGCGCCGGAGCCGGTGCGATGCCGGAGCCAAGGCGCGCGTTGGCCTGCACGCAATGGGCCATCCCGGTGCCGGTGTCGGCCAATTGCGCGATCTCGTTCTCATTGATTTCCACAAGGTGGGCAAACCAGACGTCGGCGCCGGTCCAGCCCTGTGTGGTGAGCCAGTCAACGGGGCGCTTTCCTTGCGTGCGCTGGGTGAAATCCACGTAGGTGGTGTTTTCGCACAGGTGGGAATGCAGCCGCAAGCCGCGGGCCCGCGCGGCCTCTGCGATGGGGATCAACTCGTGCGGGTCAAGGTTGAAGACGGGCGTGGTGGGGGCCATCACCATGCGGGTCATGGCGTAGGGGGTCGGGTCATGCCAGCGGTCCGCGGCGGCCATGACCGACGCGATCATGTCGTCCAGCGGTTCCTTGAAAGCAGGGGGCAGCGAGGGATCGTCGAAGTATTCGCGCCCCTTGGTGTTGCCGCCGCGTGCGAGCACGAAGCGAATGCCAAGTCTTGCGGCCTCGTCGAACAGGACATCGACCGGATCGTAGTCGTATTGCGGCGAAAAGAGATAGTGGTGGTCGGCCACGGTGGTGGCACCGGTCAGCAAAAGCTCGGCGAGACCGATCCGGGCGGATACCGCCAGTGTGTCGCCATCGACGAAGGGCCAGAAGGCATAGGGGACCTTTTGCAGCCAGGTGTCGAGGCCCTCATTCATGCCCTCCGGCACGGCTTTCATCACGGATTGAAAGAGGTGGTGATGGGTGTTCACGAGGCCCGGCGTCACCACGCAGCCGGTTGCGTCCAGCGTGGTTTCGCCCGGCGCGGGAGCGAGTTGGCCGATCTCTGCGATCTTGTCACCGGCAATGCGAAGCGCGCCGGTGAAGCGGCTGCCAGCGGCGTCACCGGTGAGTCCGTAGGAGATGTTCTGGATGAGCAAGGACATGGCGGCTCCTGTCGATATGTGCCGGGTCTTATCGTGTGGAGTGAACACCGGTGGACCGTGGCACGCAAGGTGGTCGCAGTGTCCTGTGGACGTTGCCGCACGAAGGTTGGTCCCGGCCGAAGGGAGCGCTTGGCCCCAGGCGGAGGCGTCAGGACAAAAGAGGGGGCTGTCGCCCCCGCTGTTTTGTTTCGGGTAGAGGGGCTCCGCCCCGGCCTTTGGCCTCCCCGGAGTATTTTCGAAACAAAGAAGCCCCGGGGTCAGGTTTTGCGGGTGAGGCGCCAGGCTGTGAGGCCCGCGAGGGCTGCCAAGGCGATCAGTGCGAGCGTTCCGGTGGCCTCGTTGCCTGCTGCGTGGCTGTGGGGCAGGGCGGTGGTATGGGCGGACAGCGGCGCGGCAAGGGCGAGGAGAAGGGTGGTCAGGGTGAGGTGTTTCACAGGTTCAGCTCCGATTTGCGTTGTGCGAGGAAGTCACGGATGTCGAGTTGGGATTTTTCGTCGAGGGAGACGTAGACAAGCGCCATGTTGGTGCGTTCGCGTACCATTTCGCCGGGGAAGGGCAGGTAGCTCAGTTCGCGTGCACCGAAGGAGGGCGAAGCGGTTCCGACCTGCCATTCGGTGGTCAGCGCCACGTCCACCAGTTTCAGGGCCGTTTCACCACCTTTGCCAGGGCGCTCGAAAGGGACACCCGCGAGGCGCAGGTAGGCGGTCTTGTCCGCCGCCTGAACGAAGCCATCGATGAACTGCGTGGCCAGCACTTGCAGTTCGGCGGCGGCGTCCTCGGGGGGCATGTGGCTGTGCAGGTGGTCTGCGTCGTGGTGGTGGTTGTGGTCATGGGGATGCGCGCCTGCATGGCCATGCGCATGGTGTCGGTGGCGGTGACCGATCGACCCGTTGACGATGTCATGTGGCATTGCACCACCTCCGGCGTCCGGCATGTTCGCCGCGGGGAATGTCGACCGGCTTGTCGATGTGACCCTTGTGAGCGCCCATCTTGCCCGCGGACACAAGGCTGCCCAGCACGTCCACGATCACGCGCGTGCCCAGCAGCGCGGTGATGTCAGAGGTGTCGTAGGGCGGAGAGACCTCGACCAGTTCCATGCCACAGATGCCTTCGGCTGCGACCTTCGAGGCCAGCGCCAGGGCTTCGCGGGGGAGGAATCCGCCCGGTTCCGGCCAGCCGGTGCCGGGCACAAAGCCGCAATCGATGCTATCGATGTCGAAGGACATGTAGACCATGTCGACGCCATCCCAGGCCATTTCCAGCGCCATCTCGGCGGTCTTGTCGATGCCCATACGCTCCATGTCGGACATGGTGATGATGTTCGTCTCGCGGTCGCGGGCGACCTTCACCGCGTCGCGCGGCACCTGCCAGCCGCCGATGCCGACCTGCACGAGGTTCTTGGCCGGGACATTGGGCAGGTTCGTCGAATGGAACCATGGCGTGGTGTGCATCCGTTCATCCAGGTCTTTCTCCTGAATGTCGGCGTGGCGGTCAAAGTGCACGATCCCGATCTTTTTCGAGGTGCATTCGGCGATGCCGCGCACGCAGGGAAAGCCGATGGAATGGTCGCCGCCGATCATCACCGGCATGGAGCCCGAGGAAAAGACATGGCTGACGGCGCGGGAAATCTGGTCGAAGGATTTCTCAAGGTTCGCCGGGATGGTAAAGACGTCGCCTGCATCGCACAGCGTCATCTGTTCGCGCAGATCCACCGCCATTTCGTAGTTGTAAGGCGTGTAGAGCGCGGAGATGCGGCGCAGGGCCTGCGGGCCAAAGCGCGTGCCGGGGCGATAGGTGGTGCCGCCGTCGAAGGGGATGCCCAGAACGGTGGCGTCATAGTCGCCGACTTCGGTCACATCCTCGGCATAGGGCGCGCCGAGAAAGGTGTTGATGCCCGCGTAATGCGGCAGCTCGCCCCGTGCAAAGGTGGGGATCGACTTGTCATCGATCGACTCCGCGCCGGTCAGCCCCATGTGCAGCGCCCAGCGCTTTTCCTCTTCCCAGCGGCCTTCGGGCAGGTCGGCCTCTGCGCGCATGGCCTTCCAGCCTTGCAGACGCGTCAGGTCAGGGTGGTGAAAGCGACGTTCGTCGTGGCGTGACACCCGCGGGTGCCGGGACCGATGGCGGTCAGCCAGCGTGCAGAACATTGGTGTGCTCCTTCAGAGTTTGGTAGGGGATGCCGTTGTCACGTGCATCGAAGTCATAGGTGATGGTGGCGGCGTTGGCCTCTGGATTGGTCTCGTCCCAGACGGGCTTGTCAAAGGCCCAGACGCGGTCGCCCAGCTTGAAGGCTTCTTCGAGGTCATGGGTGACCATGAAGACCGTCATCCCGGTCTCGTCGCGCAGTTCCTGCAGAAAGTCGTGCATCACGAGCTTTGTGCCCGGATCAAGCGCGCCAAAGGGTTCGTCCAGCAGCAGGATCTTGGGGTCGCCCGCCAATGCCTGTGCGATGGCGAGGCGTTGCAGCATGCCCCCTGACAAGTCGGCCGGGTATTGTTTGGCCACGTGGTCCAGACCGATCCGTTTCAGCGTGACCATGCTTTTTTCGCGCTCTTCGCGGCGGGCGGCGCCGCCAAGGTGCCCCCAGAACGAGGTGCCAAAGGCGCGCGGCGCGATCAGGTTGTCGACCACGGACATATGCGGAAACACCGAATAGCGCTGAAAGACGATGCCATGGTCGCGCCCGGGTTCCCGGGCCGCCGGGGCGCCATCGATATGGATTTCGCCCTTTGTGGGCAGTTCCTGCGCGAGGAGAAGCCGCAGGAACGTCGACTTGCCGCAGCCAGAGGCCCCCACGATCGAGACGAACTGCCCCTTGTCGACCGACATGTCGATGTTCTCGATGATGGTCCGGGCGCCATAGGCCTTTGCGAGGCCCTTGATCTGCACAAAGCTCATAGGCTGTCTCCGTCCCATGGGAAGGCGCGCTTTGAGAGTTGGCGCAGGGCGAGGTCCAGCAGGTAGGCCAGCAGCGTGATCCAGACGACGTAGGTCAGGATCACATCCATCGCGAGGTAGCGGCGCACGAGGAAGATCCGGTAGCCCATCCCCTGATCCGAGGCGATGGCCTCGGCGGCGATGAGAAACAGCCAGGCCGGTCCCAGTGACAGCCGGATCGCCCCGATCAGCCGCGGCAACACCTGTGGCAGCACGACGCGCAGGGCGATGGCCGTGGAGGAAGCGCCCAGCGTCTGTGCCTTGACGAATTGTTCTCGCGGCAGGTCCAGAACCCGCTGTGACATGTCGCGGATCAGGAAGGGGCTGATGCCGATCACGATCAACGCCACCTTCGACGTCTCTCCAAGCCCCAGAAGGATGAAGAGGATCGGCAGGATCGCAAGTGGGGGCACCATGGACACCACCGCCACAAAGGGCGCAAGCGGGGCGCGCACAAGCGGCAGCATCCCGATGGCGATGCCAAAGGCCAGCGCCATGCTGGCGGCGATCACGACACCGAGAAACAGCCGCTGCAGGCTGGCCAGCGTGTCCAGCCAGAACAGGATCTCGCCGCTGCGCTTGTCGGGCTCCGTGAGCAGGCGTTCGGCGGTCGAAAAGAGCGTGGAAGGCGCGGGCAGCAGCTTGTCCGCCGGGTTCACCGCCAGCCGCATCTCCGAGCCGATCATGTAGACGGCCACCACCAGCGCAAAGGGAATGGCGGCCAGTGCAATGGCCAGCAAGGGCCCCGGTTTTCGGTTGATCCAGCGCATGGGCAAAAGCGTCCAGAGGGCCCCGGCGCAAGGCCGGTGCAGGGAAAGACAGGCGCCGCCGAAAGGCTTCGGTTGGGCGTCAGGAAAGAAGGGCGGGCCGGGTCAGGGGCTTGGGCCGGGCATCTGGCCGGTCAGGACCAGCGCGGCCCGAAATCAGATCGACACAGGGCCCGGTGGGTGTTTCGGCACGTGCCCTGACAGGGAGGGGCCAGAGCACGTGCCTTATGCGGATTTACAGCGCGCCGTCGGCCGCCATCTGCATATAGGTGGTGTCAAAGCGGAACTTGACGTTGTTCGCGTCGCCGGTGGTGGACCCGTCGGGATAGGCCACGCCGACGAAATCTGCCGAAGGCGCGCCTTCGCCAAGGATGCCCTTGTCAAAGAGGAACTCCGCCACGTTGACCATGGTCTCGGACAGTTCGGCGCTCTGGCTGAAGGTCACAGCCTCGGCGGGGGTGTAGAACATCTCGGTGGAGGCAAGCTGCGCCTTGTAGCCGTCCAGATCCGTGCCGGAGGCCTCGGCCATGGCGGTCAGGGCCTCTTCGTCACCGGCGGCCATCAGCGCCATCACTTCGTACCAGGCGCCGGCCATGGCCTTGCCGAAATCCGGATTGGCGGCCAGCGTGTCGGTGTTCACGACCATCAGGTCAATGATCTCGCCGGGAATGTCGGAGCTGTCGAACAGCTTGTTTGCGCCCGGCTCTTCGAGAATTGCAGAGACCAGCGGGTTCCATGTCACGACGGCCTCGACATCCGAGGTGGTATAGGCGGCGATCATATCCGCGTCCGAGGTGTTGATTACACCGTCGAGGTCGCGTTCCTTGAGCCCGACGCTGTCCAGAGCGCGCGCCAGCAGGTAGTGCGACACCGAAAGCTCCACCAGGTTCACCGGCTTGTCTTTCAGCGCCATCAGATCGCCGTCACCCTTGAGGATCACCGCATCGTTGCCGTTGGAAAAATCGCCCACGATCAGCGCCGTGGTGTCCACCCCGCCGCCCGAGGGGATCGACAGCGTGTCCATGTTGGTCGCCGAGACGCCGTCAAACGCGCCGGCAGTATATTGGTTGATCGATTCAACGTAGTCGTTGATTTGCACGATCTCCACGTCGATGCCGTATTTATCGGCCCATTTGTCCATGATGCCGGAGTCTTCGAGATAGCCCCAGGGCATCCAGCCCACGTAGATCGACCATGCTACCTTGAACTCGGTTTTCTCCTGCGCGACGGCAGGTGCTGCTACGGTCAGGGCCAGCGCGGAAGCGGCTGCAGCCAGGCGTTTTGCGATCATGGGTCTTTCCCCTTGTCGGCGTCCCGCCGGGTCTCGAAAAAAAAGGGCAGCCGCGGCGGAACGGAGACTGGTGGCTGTGCCCTGATGCAGTACTCTCCCGGGATTTTGCCCCGCCGTGTGTCGCCCTGGAATTTGCCAGGACGGCGACGTCTCTCGGACCAGACCCGCGGGAGGATGCGGCGGAACCCTAGACGCCCTGCACGTTCACCATGGCGCGGATTGCCGTGGGGGATGACCCACTTTGTGGCAGTTGCGCGGGCAGGGTCTGAAAATGATGCAAAATTATGCGAAACTTTTTGATCAAGCCGGTTTTTTGAGCGAAGCAGCCCCGGAAAGACCGAATTGCACGTCTGGAATGCATCTTTTGACGCGCGACCCTGTGCCGACTCGTCACACCTCAGGCGCGGCTCAGGCCACGGCCCAGCACCCGCGCCAGCCGGTCACGACGTTGCACGAAGCGATCAAAGGGGGGCTCCTTGATGCCATTCAGCGCGCTCAACAGGACCTGCGCCTCGTCCATGGGAGCGCCATCCAGATGGATCCGGCCCGCCGCAGCCTCTCTTGCGAGCCAATCGGCAAAAACTGCCTCAATTTTGGCCATGCCGGTCTCGACGATGTCGCGGGCGTCGGACTGTTTGATGTCCAGCATCTCGGCGCCGTGCGGGCTGTCGAGAAGCGGCCGCATGAAGTCCCCGGCCTTGGCGGCAAAGGCCTGTGACAAAAGCGTTTCGACCGCGTCATCCCCGTTCAGGGCCCGCGCCACATCGCGGATGGCCGTCTCGAAATAGGTCTCGATCATGCGGCGCGCGATGTCTTCCTTGTTGCGAAAGTGCTGGTAAAGCGCCGGGCGCGACATGCCGGCCTCTTGCGCGATATCGGCCATTGAGGTCCGTTTGAAACCATAGCGGCTGACCACTGTCAGCGCGGCTGCCAGAATGGTGGCCTGCTTGACCTCGTGGGTATCCGTTGCATCTTTCATGTCGGACAAACTGACAAAATATCGCAAAACTGTCAATTGACAATCTGACGTTATGCGCTCAGATTGTCAGAAATCGAACAGAGGAGCGCCAGATGGCCACGACGATCACTGTAAATGGTACGTCTCATGACGTGGACCTGCCCGACGATGTCCCCCTGCTGTGGGTTCTGCGCGACCAGCTGAACATGACCGGGACGAAATTCGGATGTGGCGTTGCGGCCTGCGGCGCCTGCACCGTGCACATCGACGGCGAGGCGGTGCGCGCCTGTCAGGTGCCGCTGGCCGATGTCTGGGGCGATGTGACCACGATCGAAGGGGTCGGGACGCCCGACAACCTGTCGGCCCTGCAGCAGGCCTGGGTCGATCACCAGGTCGCGCAATGCGGCTATTGCCAGTCCGGCCAGATCATGCAGGCCGCGGCACTGCTGGCGGAAACGCCGAACCCCTCAGACGAGGACATCGATTTTGCCATGTCGGGCAATCTGTGCCGCTGCGGCACCTATCCGCGCATCCGCGCAGCCATCAAATCCGTTGCGCAGGGGGCGTGAACCATGGCCAGTATCGGTAAAATCGTACGCCGCACGTTTCTGTTTGGCGCTGTCGCCGTGGTTGGCGGGGCCGCCTTTGGCGCCTGGTCTGTTGCGCGTCCTGCGCCCAACCCGCTGAAGCCCGCCCGCGGGGAGACCGCGATGAACCCATGGGTGGTGATCGACGCAGACGGTGTGACCCTTGTGTCGCCGCGCGCCGAGATGGGGCAGGGCACCTACACCACATGGGCCGCTCTCATCGCCGAGGAACTGGACGTGACGCTGGAGCAGATCCGCATCATCCACGGACCGCCCGCGCAGGCCTATTACAACCACGCCATGATGGGCGCGGCGGTAGAGGGCAAGGGCTATGACGCCTCCGCCTTCCAGCGCTCCATGGGCGAAGTGCTGGGCTATCTCGGCAAGAGCTTTTCGATGCAGATCACGGGTGGTTCGACCGCCATGAAGGACGGCTTTGAGAGGATGCGCGCCATCGGCGCCGGCGCCCGGGAGTCGCTCAAGCTGGCAGCCGCGGCGCGCCTTGGTGTCAACGCAGAGCTGTTGCGCACCGAGGCCGGCCAGGTGATCGCGCCCGATGGCACGGTGCTGGACTACACGGAACTGGCCGCCGAGGCGGCCGGGATGACACCGCCGGACGTGGAACTGCGCCCGCGCGAAGACTGGAAGATCCTCGGCACATCCTTCATGCGCAAGGATATCGTGGCAAAGTCCACAGGCACGGCGGGCTTTGGCATCGATACCCGCTGGCCGGGCCAGAAATACGCCGCCCTGCGCATGGCGCCGACCCGCGCCGGAATGAAATCCTTTGACGGGTTCGAGGTCTCGCGCCGCCCCGGCGTCGAAAAGGTCGTCGATCTGGGCGACGGCGTGGCCGTGATTGCCAACAACACATGGATCGCGCAGCAGGCCGTGAACGACATCGACGTGGAATGGGAAGCGGCCAGCCACCTGCCCGACAGTGCCGCCATGGCGGAGGCGCTCAAGGCCGGTTTCGATCTGGAGCCGAACTCCACCCTGCGCGATGACGGCGATGTCAGCGATCTGCCCTCGGGGGCGCAGCGGGTCGAGGCGGAATATGACATGCCCTTCCTCGCCCATGCCACCATGGAGCCGATGACCGCCACGGCATGGTTCACCGAAGGTCGGCTGAAACTGTCGCTGGGCTCGCAAGGGCCAACGTTTGCACAGCGCGTCGCCGCCGATGAGGCCGGGCTGTCGCTGGAGGATGTCGATGTCGAGGTGACCTTCCTCGGCGGCGGGTTCGGGCGGCGCGGCGAGGTCGATTTTGCGCGTCTCGCGACCCGCATCGCAAAGGCCATGCCGGGCACGCCGGTGCAGATGACATGGTCGCGCGAAGAGGACATGACCCATGACTTCTACCGGCCTGCCGCCATGGCGCGCATGTCCGGGGCCGTGGCGGACGGCAAGGCCGTGATGCTGGATGCACAGGTCTCTTCGGCGCCCTTGATCGCCCCGGCGCTGGAACGCTCGGCGGGCTTTGCCCCCGGCGGGCCGGATCAGGCCATCGTGGAAGGTGCCTTCAACCAGCCCTATGCCATTCCGAACTTTCGCACGCAGGGATACGCCGTGCCGGGCATGCCGCCGGTGGGCTTCTGGCGCGCTGTCGGCTCCTCGATCAATGGCTTTTTCATGGAAAGCTTTGTCGATGAGATGGCCGTCGCCGCCGGGGTGGATCCGCTGGAGTTCCGCCTGTCGCTGACGCGCGAGGAATGGCTGCCCGCATGGGAAGTCCTGAACACCGTCAAGCAGATGTGCAACTGGACCGGAGAGACACCGGAGGGCGTCGGGCGCGGCGTGGCCATGTGCTACAGCTTTGGCACACCGGTCGCCATGGTGATCGAAGTGCAGGACCAGGAGGGCGCGATCCGCATGACCAAGGCATGGATCGCCGCGGATGTGGGCGTGGCACTGGCACCCGACAACATCGAGGCGCAGCTTGTCGGGGGGATGGTCTACGGCCTCTCCGCCGCCATCAACGAAGAGATCACCTTCGCCGATGGCGTCGTGGAGCAGCAGAACTTCCCCGATTACGATCCCCTGCGTCAAAGCCAGATGCCACAGACGGAGGTGCGCATCCTCGAGGTGCAGGATCATCTCGGCGGTGTCGGAGAGCCGGGCACCCCGCCCGCCGCCCCGGCCCTTGCCAATGCGCTTTTCGATCTGACGGGCACGCGCCACCGCAGCCTGCCGCTGAACAAGGCGGTGGATTTCTACGTCTGAGCGCGCATTTCGGCGGGGCCCTTGCGGGGCCTTGCCAGCAGGTGACAACAGCCGCCCGTGGTGCCTTGCGCGTTGCGGGCGGTTGCCGTTCCGCCCTCCTGTCGCGCGGTGCCTCTCATGCCTTGATCGGCGCCTTGGACTGTTTGCCTGTTGGGGCGATATCCCGGCGCAGGGCCTTGAACCAATCATCCGGGGCGATGTCACCCCGTTGCGCCGCGTTTCCAAACAGGAGACGTTTTCGCAAATTTGCCCTAATTGTTCCCCATCTCCGCCCCCGGCGCTCTGTATCCCGAGTGGAAACAAACTGGTGCGAGGCTGCGGATGACACGCGCAGACTGCCCATAGCGCAAGGAGTGCGGAGATGCCCAACGGGTATCTGGTCAGCCTCGGGGACTCGAGCCTCGACACCGGAGATACGATTTCCGGCGGTCTGGTGACCTTCAACACGGACACGGTCCTTGGCTCGGGCAACTGGGTCTGGTCGGGCACGTGGTCCGGCAGCACCTTCACCAACACCCGCGAACCGGGGGACTATATCCTCGGGACCGACAGCAATGTCTATTTCGTCCCCGCCTACGGACCGGTGGGCACCTTGAGTTCGGCCACTGTCCGCAATCCACCCGACTACACGCAAAGCTCGGACGGGGTCATCACCGGGACCGGCACTGACGAGGTCATCGACGGCGATTACACCGATGGTGATGGCGACAGCGTGGATGGCGATATCACCGCCGGCGGCGACGACATCCGCGCTGGCGGAGGCGACGACACGGTCTATGCCGGCACCGGCGATGACACCGTGGCGGGCGAAGGCGGCGACGACCTGATCTATGGCGACTACGGCGGGACGACGCCGGAAAGCATCGCGCAGACATTGGACTGGACCGCGCAGGGCGGCAACAACACCGATCTGTCCAGCGGGTTCACGCAGGACACCGGGGCCATCGACGTCACTCTGGCCTTCACCAATGACGGCAACAACAGCGCCACTTTCGGCGTCGACACTCGCGAGCCGCAATACGTCGCGGGCGGCGAAGACTTTGACCCGAACTCCTCGCTGTTCCTCTTTGGGCAGGGGGATGGGGCCACGTCCACGACGCGCATGAGCTTTGGCGCCAGCAGCGGCGCCTCCGTCGAGGACGAAGTGACCAATGTTGCCTTTCGGATCAATGACGTGGACTGGGGCAGCGCCAACCACATCGATATCGTCACGGTCAACGTCTTTGATGCGGCGGGCAATCCGGTGTCGGTGTCCCTGACGCCCTCGGGCGGCGACACGGTTGTCGGCAACACCATCACTGCCGAAAACGTCGAAGAGACCTCGCAGCAGGCGGGTGGATCGGTGCTCGTGGAGATTGCCGGGCCGCTCTCGGAGGTCGAGATCATCTATGCCAACGGGCTGACCAACACGCAGGGCGTCTGGATCACCGATGTGAACTTTGACGCGGTGCCGTTGATCGACGGCAACGACAGCCTGTCCGGCGGGGCAGGGGAGGACACGCTCTTTGGCGAGGACGGCAATGACACGCTTGATGGTGGCAGCGAGGCGGACAGCCTCTCGGGCGGTACCGGCGCGGACAGCCTGATCGGGGGCTCCGGGAATGACACGCTGAATGGTGGCGCGGGGGGCGACACGCTCTCTGGCGGCAGCGGGATGGATTTCATCGACTACCGCGAGTCCGACGCAGGCGTGGATGTGAACCTGACGACCAACAGCTTTTCCGGGGGGCATGCGCAGGGCGATGTGAACGCCGGCGGCGTCGACGGGATCTTTGGATCCGGCTTTGACGACAGTCTGACCGGCTATGATGGCGAAGGCGGCGACTGGACCAACGTGTTCTACGGCGGCGCGGGCAATGACACGCTGGACGGACGTGCCGGTGGTGACAGCCTTGCCGGTGAGGCGGGCGAAGACAGCCTGATTGGCGGCGTGGGGGATGATACGCTCGACGGCGGGACCGAAGACGACACGCTCGACGGGGGCACCGGCGCGGACAGCCTGATCGGTGGCGCCGGGGACGACCTGATCTATGCCGGGCAGGGGGACACCGTGGTCGCGGGCGATGGCGATGACACGATCACGCTGGTGGACCTGCTGGAAGGTGGCTCTGGCGCGATCTCCATCGAGGGCAACACGACCGGGCAGGCCGGTGGTGACACGCTGAACCTGAACGGGGTGGCGGATCGCAGCACGCTCAACATCACGTCCAACCTTGGTGGCGAGCTGACCGGAACCGTGCAGATGTTCGATGGCTCGCTGGTCTCCTTTTCCAACATCGATAGCGTGATCTGCTTTACGCCCGGCACGCGTATCCTGACGCCCACGGGCTACCGGATGATCGATGAGTTGCGCCCGGGCGATCTGATCTGCACCCGCGATGACGGCCCCCAGCCGCTGCGCTGGAAGGGCAGTCGCAGGGTGCTGGCCCGCGGGCGCGCGGCGCCGATCCGCATCTCACCACATCTGTTCGGGATCGACCCGGCCCTGCCGGACAGCCGCGGGTTGCTGGTGTCGCCGCAACACCGGATGCTGATGACCGGCTACGAGACGCAGATGCTGTTTGGCACACCAGAGGTCTTTGCCCATGCGGTCCACCTTGAGAACGGCATGAGCGTGGCGCGACAGGAAGGACCAGAGGTCACCTACATCCACCTGCTGCTGGACCGTCATCAGGTGATCTGGGCCGAAGGCATGGCAACCGAAAGCTTCTACGTCTCGAAACAGTCTCTGAATGCGCTCAGCGGCGCGGCGCGCAGCAGCCTGTTCGACGTGCGTCCCGAGCTTGAGGCAAACCCGGCGCTCTACGGCGCGGCGGCTCGGACCTGTTTGCGCCGAAGCGAGGCGCAGATGCTCCTGCGGGAGATCCAGGCCGATATGCGCCGGGCGGCATGACCTGCGTCCTGCCTATGGCGAAAAGTTTTGTTTCCAGAGGGTTGACGCCACAGGGCCCCGCAGTGAAGACGGTGACCAGCCCGCTTGATACTTGGCAATGGCGGTGGGGCCGGGGCCCCGCTGCACTGCCGCGCGTTGCGCATTGAGCAGGGAAAATCACCTCTGTCCGGCGCGGCCACGCTGTCCTTTCTCCAAAGTACGGGTTTGGTTTTCAGAGCCATGAACACCGCCGTCAGGCCATGGATCGGCCTCTGGCTGAGGACACCCGGAGATGCAGATACCGCTGTCTCGGGTGGTGGACATTCTGGTGGTGCTCTGTGCAGATGCGCCCATGACCCAAGCCCAATTCTGCCCATGACCGACGTTCTGCGTGCCTGCTTCTGGATGACCGGGGCCATCGTCTCCTTTACGGTGATGGCGGTTGCCGGACGAGAGGTGAGCCTTGACCTCGACACCTACGAGATCATGCTCTACCGGTCGTTGATCGGTGTTGTCGTCGTGGTCAGCGTGGCGGGCGCATTCGGGCGGCTTCGCGACATCACCCGTCGCTCCATGTCGGCACATTTTGCCCGCAACATCAGTCATTTTGCCGGGCAGAACCTGTGGTTCTACTCGATCACCGTGGTCCCGTTGGCGCAGGTCTTTGCGCTGGAATTCACCATGCCATTCTGGGCCATGGTGCTGAGCGCGGTGGTCCTTGGCGAGCGGCTGACCGGTAACCGCGTCGCGGCGGCGGTGGTCGGGTTCATCGGGATCCTGATCGTCACGCGCCCGACGGCAGAGGGACTGGCGCTGGGGCAATTGACGGCCGCGCTGGCGGCGGTGGGCTTTGCGGGATCGGCGGTCTTTACCCGGCTGCTGACGCGCACCGAAAAGATCACCTGCATCCTCTTCTGGCTGACCGTGATGCAGGCGGTCTTTGGCCTCGTCTGTGCGGGCTTTGATGGTGACATCGCGCTGCCGGGACCAGAGACCTGGCCCTGGGTCGTGGCCATCGCCATGGCCGGACTGGTGGCGCATTTCTGTATCACCATGGCGCTTTCGCTGGCCTCGGCCAGTATCGTCATGCCCATCGATTTTGGCCGATTGCCGGTGATTGCCCTTGTTGGCATGGCATTTTACGCCGAACCGCTCGACATTTTTGTCCTGATTGGCGCAGTCGTGATCTTTGCGGCCAATTACGCAAACATTCGGTATGAAACACGTAAAGGGTGAGTTACCCTAACCTTACCGTGTTTTCCCAGTGTTCGTGACGCCACGTCGGACCTACGTTTTGACGCTTCGTCAAAGATTGACCCAACTGACGCTCGTCTCCTACGGGGTGTGCAGGAGACATCCCGCGAAAAGGGATTGAGGGACAAAAATGAAAACATTACTTACCGGGGTTGCCTTTGCAGCCCTCACTGCTTCTGCATCCTTCGCAGCAGGCCTGGACCGTTCCGGGCAATCCGTCATGTCGGTCTTTGCGCCGGATGGCACGGCGCAGGTCAGCTTTGGCGTCGTATTGCCAAGCGTCACCGGCAAGGACACGTCAGGCAATGGCACAGGATCTTATGATGCCGGGCGCTGGTATACGCAGACGCGGGTGACTTACACGCGCGAGGTGAACGACCGCTTTTCCTTTTCGATCATCGGGGACCAGCCTTACGGCGTCGATGTGAAATACGCGACCGATCCGACCACCAGCAACCTTGGCGGCACGTCCGGCGATCTTGACAGCCAGGCGGTCACGGTCGTTGGCCGATTCAAGCTGGGCACGCGGTTCAGCGTCTTTGGCGGGATCGGAGTGCAAAGCATCAACGGGTTGGTGCAGCTAAATGGTCTGTCTTATGCCTCGGCGATTTCGACGGCGGCCGTGGCCCGCGTTGCGGGCGTTGACGCGACGACGCTGGGCAATGCGTTGCTGGGCGATACCGCCTCCGTGGCGGCGCTGGGTGGTCTTGGCACCGTATCCGCGCTGGGCGCGCAGGTCACGACGCAGGCGGGCAATTTTCTGGGGACGGGCGGCTACAAATTTGATCTGGAGCCCACGAGCGCCGCGAATTATCTCGTCGGCGCCGCCTACGAGATCCCCGATATCGCGCTGCGGATCGCCGGCACCTACCGGTTCGAGACGACGCACAAGGGCGATGCGACCGAGACATTGTATGGCACGACGACCGCTGGCGAGGTGGAGTTCGTGACGCCGCAATCCTTCAACCTCGAGATGCAGACTGGCATCGCGCCGGGCACCTTGCTGAGGGCCTCCTACCGCTGGACAGAGTTTTCCGCGGTGCAACTGGTGCCACAAGTGCTGGGGGAGGATCTGGTCGATCTGGACGACACGGAAAGCTACTCTCTCGGGCTTGCGCGCCAGTTTGGCAGCCGGTTCGCGGGGTCGGCGACGCTGATCTATGAACCGGCCTGGGAAGACGACCAGGTCTCTGCGCTGGGGCCGCGCAACGGTCTGTTCGGGATCTCCCTCGGGGGGCGCTACACGGATGGCCCGCTGAACATCTCTGGCGGTGTGAACTACTCATGGCTTGGCGATGCCAAGACCGAAGTGGCGGATCGCGTGGTCGCCACGTTCGAGGACAACCATGTGGTCGGTGTCGGTTTCCAGGCGCAGTTCAGCTTCTGATCCAGCCCCTCGGGCGAACCTGCGGGGGTGGGGGGCCGCAGCGCCCCTCGCCACGCGCGGAGGGGGGTGGCCGGGTCGATCGGCGCGCAAACCGCACGAACCGGATCGCTTTGCCTTTGGTTTGCCCGCTATGGCAAAGGGGTCTTGCTAGCGGAGCCCCGAGATGTCGAACACCACCCTTTCACCACGCGCCTGGACAGAGCTTTTGCTGCTGGGCCTGATCTGGGGCGGCTCCTTTCTGGCCATCCGAACGGCGCTGGACGAGATCGGACCGTTGACCTCGGTGCTCTACCGGACGGGAATCGCTGCGCTTGTCCTGTGGCCCGTGGTGCTCTGGCGCAAGGAAGTGCTCCCCCGTGAGGCGCGCGTCTGGGCCGCGCTGCTGGGCATGGGTGTTCTCAACAATGTTGTGCCGTTCTCGCTCATGGCCTGGGGGCAGCTTTACATTCCGTCCGGGCTGACCTCGATCCTGAATGCCAATACGGCGATCTTTGGCGTGTTGGTCGCCGCGGCGGTCTTTGCCGATGAACGGCTGACGTGGAACAAGGCGCTGGGCGTGGTGCTGGGGTTCGCCGGTGTGGTTCTGGCGATCGACCCGGCGGCGCTCTTGCGGCTGGATCTGACCTCTTTGCCGCAATTGGCGGTGGTGGCGGGCACGCTGTCCTATGCCTGCGCGGGGGCCTGGGCGCGGTCGCGCTTGCGAGGGCTGTCGCCGATGGTGGCCGCCGTGGGCATGCTCAGCATGGCGACACTGGTGATGGTTCCCATTGCCCTGTGGTTCGAGGGACAGCCCGATGTCATGCTCTCCGCGGTGACATGGGGCGGGATCCTCTACTACGCGGTGGTGGCGACCGCGCTGGCCTACCTGCTGTATTACCGGGTGCTGGCGATGGCCGGGGCGGGCAACCTGCTGCTGGTGACGCTGCTGATCCCGCCGGTGGCGATCCTGCTGGGCGCCTGGGTGCGGGACGAGACCCTCTCGGCCACCGCCTATACAGGGCTTGGCCTGCTCGTTCTGGGGCTTTTGATCCTCGACGGGCGGGTGCTTGCACGGCTTGGGTTTGACCTCTCCGCGCGCGGCGCGTAACTCTCGGGACCGCAGACCCGCCGCAGAGGACGCCTAGATGCTTTACCCCACCGCCCAGGCCTGGCGCGATGCGCCGCAAAAGCGCATTGTCCTTTTTGCAATGTCGGGCCTGGGAAAGACCCATCTGTCCACGCTGTTGCGCGGCAGCGGCGACTGGTTCCACTACAGCATCGATTACCGCATCGGCACCCGCTACATGGGGGAATACATCGTCGACAACGCCAAGCGCGAGGCGATGCAGGTGCCATTTCTGCGCGATCTGCTGATGTCGGATTCGATCTACATCGGATCGAACCTGAGCTTTGACAATCTCACGCCGGTCTCCACCTATCTGGGCAAGCCGGGCAATCCTGAAAAGGGTGGGCTGAGCCTGCAGGAGTACACCGCGCGACAGGCCCAGTTCGAGCGCGCCGAGCGGCAGGCGCTGCTGGAAACGGGGTATTTCATCTCTCGGGCGCAGGCACTGTACGGCTATCCGCATTTTGTCTGCGACACCGGCGGGTCGATCTGTGAATGGGTCGATCCCGAGGATCCCGCCGATCCGATCCTGACAGCGCTGTCGTCTCAGGCGCTGATGGTCTGGATCCGCGGCACCGACGCCCATACCGAAGAGTTGATCCGCAGGTTCGACCGGGCGCCCAAGCCGATGGCCTACCGCCCCGATTTCCTTGCCGCGGCATGGGGGCGCTACCTGTCGGAAACCGGGCAGGCCGAAATGGCGGTGGACCCCGACGCCTTTGTGCGGTGGACCTATGCGCAGGCCCTCGCGCATCGCCAACCTCTGTACGAGGCAATGGCCGCCAATTGGGGCGTCACGGTGGAGGCCGCGGATATGGCGCAGGTGCGCGATACAGCGGATTTTGACGATGTGATCGCGCGGGCCCTGCCGGGCTGAGCCGCAGCACGGGCGGCTGACAGGCGCAAGCGGTCAGGCAGGCTCTATGAGCAACTTGGGGGCAAGGTGCTGGCAACGTGCGGGCAAGGCAAACGCCTGTGCAGCGAGGCCCAACCGGGCAACCAACGGCCTCACGCCTTGCTTGTCTGCACCTCTTCCCAGATCTCCTTGGCCCAGGATTTCAGCACCAGCGCTTCTTCCCAGCGGTTCGACATCTCGCGGCCGGTGGCGTCCGTCATGGCATATTCCGGCGGCCCCAACTCGCAGAGAAACACCATTTCGCCCACCGGGTTGCGCGCCTGCCAATCGGCAAAGCCTTCTGCCCAGATCTCCCGGAACAGGTCGACCCATTTGGCGTGTTGCGGAAAATCCAGCTGCAACTGCACCTGTTGGCGACTCGCCACGCGGCCCTGAAAGCTGTCGCAACGCCCGATGGCGCGGCTCAGCAAGCCCTTTTCAAAGGGGCCCAGCGGCAGCTTCCATTCCCGGTCAACCATGTAGTGTGAGAAATCACCGGCCAGCCGCATCTCTGGCACCGCGTCCAGCAGGGACAGCGTGAAGAACAGGTCGTTGGTGATGCAATTTCGGTGCGTTTCGAATTGCACCGGCATGCCCACCTCATCGGACATTTCAATCCAGCGGCGGATCACGGGGATCGCCCCTTCGACCGTCAAGGGAAAGACCTGGCCGATGACATTGACGTAGGGCGCGCCAAAGTCCTTGGCCATGATCAGCACCTCGCGCAGGGCTTCGACGCTTTGCGGAAAGGCGACGATCAGCGGCGTCAGTCCGACGCGGTCAAGGTGCGGGCGCACGGCCTTGGCGGTGGCGATGTCCGCAGCGCCCAGATCAATCGCCAGCCCGTCAAATCCAGCCTCGGCCACCTTGTCCGCCACGGCGCCCAGCGACAGCATCGCGCCGCTCTGGTCGTGCGGCTGCATCGACCAGAGCGATTGATAGACCTTCAGAGAGGGGCTCACGCCGCTTCGACCTGCACCTTGCGGCCATCACCGCGGGGCACGATCCAGACCTCGTCGTAGGGGTAGTCGGCTTCGGACTTGTTTGCGAGCTTGCGGATGATCTCGATCTGGAACTCGATCCAGCCCATGGCGTGTGGCTCTGCGCCCGACCCCTTCATTTCGGCATCCAGCTTGCGCAACTGCCAGAAGGGCACGGCAGGAAAGGTGTGATGCGCGGTGTGATAGGGCATCTGCCAGCACAGCCACCGCATCACGGCATTGGTCCGGGTCGAGCGCGTGTTCTCGAGGATGTTGTCCTCATGGCTGAGGCCCAGATGTTCGATCGTGTTCTGCAACTGGTGCACCGGCTTCATCACCACCATCGGCAAGAGCCACAGGATCACAGCCGCCCAGCTGCCCGTCACGACAGACACCACAGCGATCCCCGCATAAAGCGCTGCGTGAACGCGGGCTTCGCGGATCACGATGGCGTGCTGTTCGGGGCGCACATAGGGTTCCAGCACAGTGCCACGGCAGAACCGGACGATCCGGTCCACACGGCTGACCCAATAGGTCGGGCCCCAGAACCACAGAAGATAGGATTTCAGCGTGTAGGGCGCGCGTGCCAACTCGCCGTCCTTTTCCCAGTTCTGGGTGTGCTGGTGATGCGCCCAGTGCTGAATCTTGTCGAAATCCCGCGGGAAGATCATCAGAAAGCCGATCAGCCGGCCAAAGGCCTCGTTGAGCCATTTGGTCTTGAACACGGTCTCGTGGGACAGCTCGTGCTGGCCAGCATAAAGGAAGTTCAGCACCACCCCATGCACGACGAAGAACGGCAGCGCCCACCAGGACCCCCACGTCATCCAGAGCGCGACGCCTGTCACCAGAAGCACGCCAAAGTGAGAGCCCAATTGCAGGGCGCCATACATGTCGCTGCGCTGCATCAGCGTGCGCAGCCGTTGCGGGGCGATCAAGTCGCGACGGGAAAATGATGTTTGCATGGGGGGACGCTAGGACAGGAAAATCCCTTCGGCAAGTGGTCAGTTGGCATCACGACAGCCGGACTTCTGATTTGCCGGGGATCTGCTCGTCGCGCAGGCAGGGGCGCGGTTCGGCGGGCGCCTTAGGTTTGGCCGGCGCGTGTTTTGAGGCGGCGACAGGCAGGCATTTGCTCAACGACCCGCCAACAAGGGCCCGGCGGTCGGGGCGTTGAACCGGTGCTGTTCTCAGAGCGCGCCGCAGTGTCATCAGGTTTGGCCCCCCCATGTCCCCTGTGGCCCGGGTTGCGAACAACAACGGGGCCTTGGCACCGCTTGCGCAGTTCCGCGCGCGTCGCGATCGCAAGGGGGGCGGCGCATGGGGCACCGCGGCAAAGCAACCAAGCCCTCTTGCCGTTCCCCAAACGCATTTGCCCGGATACCTTTGCCCGTTAAGCGCCTTTCGAACGACGCGCGGCCCTGTTCAGGGCGAGGGGTCGCCCGCCTCACCCTCGACGTCGGGTTGCGTCGTTGCCCTGTCGGCGCTTGGCCATGTCCCGCCCGACAGTTCGGTGATCTCGCGCGCGGCGGCCACGATTTCCTCGCCCAGAACCCAGGCGCGGTCCGGTGCCAGTCGCGCAGTGGGGCCTGAGACGGACACGCCCGCGCAGGGCTCCCCCGCGCCGTCGTAGATTGCCGCGCCAATGCAGGACATGCCCCGGTAGCGTTCCTCGCGGTCATACGACCAGCCCCGCGCGCGGATCCTGTCCAGATCTGCGCCCAGCGTGGCGGCCGTGTTGAAGGTGCTGCCGGTGTAGCTTTCGAACGCCATCTGTTCGAGCAGACCCGACAGGGCCTCCGGGCGCAGCGCAGCGAGGATCGCCTTGCCGATGCCAGAGGCATGCATCGACGTGCGCGACCCCGGCGGAAAGAAGGCCCGGATCGGGTTCGACGTCTCCACTTGGCCGATAAAGACCACCGCGGCCCCCGAAGGCACGGCAAGGTTCGCCGTCTCGCCGGTCTTTTCCATCAGCCGCCGCATCACCGGACGCCCGACCTCCGACACGCTGTTGCGCGCCAGAAAGGAGAGCCCGGTGCGATAGGCCTCCAGCCCGATGCGCCATTCCTGCCGTTCCTCGTCGAAACTGACGTAGCGCTGGGCCTGCAACGTGCCGAGAATGCGGTGCGTGGTCGCCGTGGGCACGCCGCTTTCGCGCGCCAGATCCGAAAGCGTCGCACCACGGGTCTGGGCGATGCGCGACAGCAACCCCAGCGCCCGGTCGAGCGATTGCAACGATCCGGCAGAGCTTTCCTTGAAGGCGGAGCGGGGGCGCCCACGGGGGCGTTTTGCGTCTGTCATCGGGGGTCTCCGGGGGCGTGGCAACGGGTGTGGCGTGCAATGAAAATATTTTTCACACTTGCCCTTGCCGGATTAATGAAAAACATTTTCAGTCATTGCGACAAGCGTTTACCAGATTTTCTCGCTCAGTGGAAAATGTTTTCAAGAAAATTGCAAACCTCTGAAACTTCGTCATCCTTAGGGACAGCGAGGAGTTCACATGACACAACATCATCCGGTTTTCATTCCCGGCCCGACCAACATCCCCGAACGTTTGCGCCATGCGATGAACATGCCCACGGTGGATCACCGGGCCCCCGATTTCGCGCCGCTCTTTGCCGAGGTGCGCGATTTGTCAAAGCGGGTCTTTGACACAAAGACAGGCGAGGTCGTGCTCTTTCCCGCCAGCGGCACAGGCGGTTGGGAAGCCGCTGTGACCAACACGCTGTCGCCCGGCGACAAGGTGCTGGTGGCGCGCTACGGTGTCTTCAGCCACAAATGGATCGACCTCTGCCAGCGCCATGGCCTCGACGTTCAGATCATCGATTGTGCCTGGGGCGCCGGCGCGCCGGTCGCGGCCTTCGAGGCCGCGCTGCGGGCCGACACCGGTCACGAGATCAAGGCCCTGCTGGTCACCCACAACGAGACCGCAACCGGCGTTTTGTCGGATGTGGGTGCGGTGCGCGGCGCATTGACCGCGGCGCAGCATCCGGCGCTCTTGATGGTCGATTGCGTGAGTTCGCTGGCCTCCGTGCCCTTCCACTTTGACGCCTGGGGTGTGGATGTGGCGGTCTCGGGGTCGCAAAAGGGGTTCATGCTGCACACCGGCATGGCGGTCGTCTGCGTCAGCCCAAAGGCACTGTCCGCCATGGTGGGCGCGAAGCTGTCCCGCACCTTCTTTGACTTCGGTGACATGCTGACGCTGAACGCCAAGGGCGGCTATCCCTACACGCCCCCCGTGCCGCTGATCTACGGCCTGCGCGAAAGTCTCGACATGCTGATGTCCGAAGGGCTGGAGGCCGTCTATGCACGCCATCACAGGCTGGCCAGCGGCGTGCGTGCGGCGGTGGCGGCCTGGGGGATGGAGCTGGTGGCAAAAAGCCCGGAGCTGTATTCCGACACGGTCAGTGCGATCTACGTGCCCGAGGGCTTTGACAGCGATGTGCTGACGGAGCACGCCTACCACACCTATGGCATGTCCTTCGGCGTGGGCCTTGGACAATTGCAGGGCAAGGCCTTCCGCATCGGTCACCTTGGCAGCTTGACGGATGTCATGGTGCTGACCGGGATCGCCACGATCGAGATGGCCATGGCCGATCTGGATTACCCGATCACTCTGGGCGCGGGCGTGGCCGCGGCGCAGGAGTACTTCCGTTCCGGTGGCGCGCAGGCGCTGAGATCCGCAGCTTGATTGACAGGAGGCAGAGATGCTTGACGCAATGACCCTCGCCGAGGCGCTGACGATCGAGGATGTGCGCGAGGCGCACGCCCGCATCGAACCACACATCAATCGCACGCCGATCCTGCGTTCGGACTATCTGGACAAGATGACCGGTGCGGAGATCCTGTTCAAATGCGAGAACTTTCAGGAAGCGGGCGCCTTCAAGGTCCGTGGCGCGTGCAACGCGGTCTTCGGCCTTAGCGATGAGGCCGCAAAGAGCGGCGTCGCCACGCACAGCTCTGGCAATCATGCGCTGTCGCTCAGCTATGCGGCGGGACGGCGGGGGATCCCCTGCAACGTGGTCATGCCGCGCACCGCACCGCAGGCCAAGAAGGACGCCGTGCGGCGCTATGGCGGGATCATCACCGAATGTGAGCCCTCGACCACCTCGCGAGAGGCGGTGTTTGCCGAGGTTCAGGCGGCCTCCGGGGGTGAATTCGTGCATCCCTACAACGATCCGCGGGTGATCTGCGGGCAAGCAACCTGTTCGCTGGAGGCGCTGGAACAGACCGGTGGCATGGATCTGATCGTGGCGCCCATCGGCGGCGGCGGCATGATCTCCGGCACCTGCCTGACCCTGTCGAACCTCGCACCGGAGGTGGGGATCATCGCCGCCGAACCGGAGCAGGCCGACGACGCCTACCGCAGCTTCAAGGCCGGGCACATCATCGCCGATGACGCGCCGCAGACCATCGCCGACGGGCTCAAGGTGCCGCTGAAAGAGAACACTTGGCATTTTGTCTCGAACCACGTGCGCGACATCCAGACGGCATCGGAGCAAGAGATCATCGACGCGATGAAGATCACGTGGAAGCATCTGCGCATCGTGATGGAGCCAAGCTGCGCGGTGCCGCTGGCGGTGATCCTGAAGAACCCCGAGACCTACCGCGGCAAGCGCGTGGTGGTGATCGTGACTGGGGGCAACGTGGATCTCGACCATCTGCCCTGGCTGACAGAGGCATGATGGGCGCGCGCCCGTCGCCTGACCGTGACGCAGCCGGGGCCTGACAACCCGCGCCGTCGCACAAGACCTTACCCGGTGGGGCCAGATCGGACCAGCAGACCTGGCCAGATCCAGAGCGCCCCGCCAAATCATGACTGCAAACGCAAAGTTGACAGCCGTCAACACGTGGGAGACGACCATGAAAGATCTGACAGACCTTGAGAACCTCGAAGTGGGCTACGACGTGCCGGCGCTGCCGGGTATGGACGAGGCCGACATCCAGACACCCTGCCTGATGCTCGATCTCGATGCGCTGGAGCGCAACGTCAAGAAGATGGGCGACTACGCCAAGGCCCATGGCATGCGCCACCGTGTCCACGGCAAGATGCACAAGTCGGTCGATGTGGCAAAGCTTCAGGTCGCGCTTGGCGGCGCGGTCGGCGTCTGCTGCCAGAAGGTGTCGGAGGCAGAGGTCTTTGCCCGCGGCGGCATCGATGACGTGTTGGTGTCCAATCAGGTGCGGGACCCGCGCAAGATCGAGCGCCTCGCAAGGATGCCCAAGCTGGGCGCGCGCACGATCTGCTGCGTGGACGATGTGACCAATGTGGCCGACCTGTCCGCGGCGGCGGTCAAGGAAGGCACCCAGATCGAATGCCTGGTGGAGATCGACTGCGGCGCGGGCCGCTGCGGTGTGACCACCACCGAAGCCGTGGTGGAGATCGCCAAGGCAGTGGACGCGGCTGACGGGCTGAAGTTCGCAGGCATTCAGGCCTACCAGGGCGCGATGCAGCACATGGACCGCTTTCAGGACCGCAAGGCCAAGGTCGACGTGTCCATCGCCATGGTGCGCGACGCGGTCGAGGGGCTGAAGGCCGAAGGGCTGGAATGCGACATCGTTGGCGGTGGCGGCACGGGGTCCTACTACTTCGAGTCGAATTCGGGCGTGTACAACGAATTGCAATGTGGCTCCTACGCTTTCATGGACGCGGATTATGGCCGCATCCTCGACGCCGAGGGCAAACGCATCGACCGTGGCGAGTGGGAGAACGCCTTGTTCCTGCTGACCTCGGTGATGAGCCACGCCAAGGCCGAAAAGGCCATCGTGGACGCCGGACTGAAGGCTCAATCCGTGGACAGCGGATTGCCGGTGATCTTTGGCCGCGATGACGTGGAATACGTCAAATGCTCGGACGAGCATGGCGTGGTCATGGATCCCAAAGGCGTGCTGGCGATCAACGAAAAGCTGCGGCTGGTGCCGGGGCACTGCGACCCCACCTGCAACGTGCATGACTGGTACGTGGGTGTGCGCGGCGGCAAGGTCGAGACGCTTTGGCCGGTCTCTGCCCGCGGCAAGGCCTACTGAGACGCCTCTCTCGGAGCGTTTGAGGACACCGGGCGCGGGGGGTGATCCCCGCGTCTCATCGGGTCGGCGGCACAGGGGGACAGGGGGGACATCCCCAGGTCGCGCTGTGCCAAGAGCGCGGGGTCAACCCCGCGCTACATCGGTAAGGAGAGTATCATGAAGGACGGGTCCCCGACAGGCGGAGAGATCCTGGTGGTCAACGAGGCCACCTGCGAGGCCCTCGTGGGCCCAGAGGCAGCCTTTACGGCGGTCAAAGAGGTTTTCGCGGCGATGGCGCGCAAGGACGCGGTGAACTTCCCCGTGGTGCGCGAGGCGCTGGGCCATGCGGATGCGCTGTATGGGTTCAAATCCGGGTTCGACCGGGCCGGCAAGGCATTGGGCGTGAAATCCGGTGGCTATTGGCCCGGCAATGCGGCGCGCGGGCTGACCAACCACCAGTCCACCGTTTGCCTGTTTGATCCCGACACCGGGCAGTTGGCGGCGCTTGTGGCGGGCAATTACCTCACGGCTGTGCGCACCGCGGCCTCGTCGGCGGTGTCCATCGCTTATCTGGCGCGCAAGGATGCCAAGGTGCTGGGCATGGTCGGTGCCGGACACCAGTCGACCTTTCAGCTGCGGGCGGCCATGCGCCAGCGTGCCTTCGAAAAGGTCGTTGCTTGGAACCCGCATCCGGACATGCTGCCCCGTCTGGGCGCTGTGGCAGCAGAGCTGGGCGTGCCCTTCGAGGCGGTCGAACGCGATCAGCTCTGCGCCGAGGCGGACGTGATCATCACCATCACCTCGGCGTTTGAACCGCTGTTGATGCGCGCGCAGATCAAGCCCGGAACGCATATCGCCTGCATGGGCACCGACACCAAGGGCAAGCAGGAGATCGACGCGCATATTCTTGGTGCTGCGCGGGTGTTCACCGATGAAGTGGCGCAGTCAGTCACTCTGGGTGAGGCGCAGCATGCCGTGGCGGAGGGTCTGATTGACGAGAGCGACATCACTTCGATCGGCGAAGTGATCAACGGCAGCGATCCGGGGCGGACCTCGGACGAGCAGATCACCGTCTTTGATGGCACGGGCGTGGGGTTGCAGGACCTCGCAGTGGCGGCAGCGGCGGCACGTCTGGCGGATGCAGAGGATCGCGCCAGCCGCGTGCGCCTCTGACCCCGATCCGGTGGCGCGCGGAGTGATCGCGCCGCGCGGCTTTGACCCCCCCCCTGCGCGCAGTCGACCTGTGCGCAGGGGTTGGCTTTGGTGGGGACAGGCGCGCGGTGTCCTTGTGGCCAGCGTCACTCCCGGCTTGCGCGGGCCCGTTGGTCTGAATGCAACCGGAGCTATCGGTCTGGGATCTCTGCGGTACGGCCATGGGCTGCAAGGCAGTGGCTGACCGAAACGCCCTGCAAGCGCCGGAATGCGCGAACACGTCAGGGAAAGACGCTGACCGAACCGACTGGCGCTTTGTTGCGACGCGCGGAATTCTGGTCTGGTCTGGTCTGGTCTGGTCTGGTCGGGGCGCCGTGCGCAGGCCGACCGAACCGGCCATGCCCCCCGGGGCGCCGCGCAGAGGGCGGGCGCCCCCCGCATGCCCAGTCCGTCGGCAATGCACAGCCTTTGCGCCCGGTTTAGAGGCGACTTTGGGCCCGGGTGCTTTACTTCCACCTGCGCGCTGGGTCATTTGACCTCAGGACACAGCATCGGACCCCCAAGACATGGCGATCACAGCAAGCATCCGTCACTTGACGCATTACACCTATGACCGCCCGGTGACGCTCTCGCCGCAGATCATCCGGCTGCGGCCCGCACCGCACAGTCGCACGCGCGTGATCTCGCACTCGCTGAACGTCGGACCCGAGCCGCATTTCGTCAACCACCAGCAGGACATCTACGGCAACTGGATGGCGCGGTTCATCTTTCCTGAGCCCGTGACCGAGTTCCGGATCGAAGTGGACCTGGTCGCGGACATGACCGTCTACAATCCTTTCGACTTTTTCCTCGAAGACAGCGCAAAGGAATTCCCGGTCAGCTATCCCCCCGAGATCGCTCAGGATCTGGTCCAGTACCGCGCCACGACACCGCCCGGTCCGCTGTTGCAGGCATGGCTGGACAGCGTGCCCCGCGACGCCATGGTGACGGTCGATTTCCTCGTGGCGCTGAACGCCCGTATCCAGCAGGAAACCGGCTATCTCATCCGCATGGAGCCGGGTGTACAGGATCCCGAAACGACGCTGCAAAAGGCGTCTGGCTCTTGCCGCGACAGTTCCTGGCTGTTGATCAACATCCTGCGCCACCTCGGGTTTGCCGCGCGCTTTACCTCTGGATACCTGATCCAGCTGAAGCCGGATCTGGAGGCGCTGGATGGCCCCTCGGGGACGGATCACGACTTTACCGACCTGCATGCATGGGCAGAGGTCTATCTGCCCGGGGCCGGGTGGGTCGGGCTTGACCCGACTTCCGGGCTGTTGACCGGCGAAAGCCACATTCCTCTGGCCAGCACGCCGCATTACGGCAATGCCGCACCCATCGTCGGCGGCTTTTCCGGGGATCCGGACACAAAGACCGATTTCCACTTCGAGATGGACGTCACCCGCATCGCCGAACATCCGCGGATCTCCAAGCCGTTCAACGACGCCAGTTGGGAGGCGCTGGATGCGCTGGGCGAAAAGGTCGACCGCGTGATCGCGGAGCAGGACATGCGCCTGACCATGGGCGGTGAGCCGACCTTTGTCTCGATCGATGATTTCGAGAGCGCGGAGTGGAACACCGAGGCCGTCGGCCCCACGAAACGCACGCGCGCCGATGAGATCATCCGTCGCCTGCGCAAACGTTTCGCGCCGGGGGGCTTTCTGCATTATGGGCAGGGGAAATGGTACCCCGGCGAGACGCTGCCGCGCTGGACCTTTTCGCTGTTCTGGCGTCGCGATGGCAAGCCGATCTGGAAGAACCCGGATCTTGTCGCCCCCGAAACCGCCGAGGGCGCGACGCCGGAGGATTCCCAGCGCTTCATGGAGACCTTCGCGCAGACGCTGGGCATCGAGGCGGAATTCGTGCGCCCGGCCTTCGAGGACCCGGTGGAATGGGTCCTGCGCGAAGCGGATCTGCCCGAGAACGTCACCCCCAATGACCCCAAGCTGAAAGACCCGGAGGCGCGGGCGCGCATCGCACGGGTCTTCAACCGCGGGCTTACGGAGGCGGCGGGCCACGTGCTGCCGATCCAGCGCTGGCAGGGCAAGGCGCAACCGCAGAAATGGCTGTCAGAGCATTGGTCCACGCGGCGCGGACATCTGTTCCTGATCCCGGGTGACAGTCCGGTGGGCTTTCGCCTGCCGCTCGGCGCCTTGCCGTATATCGCGCCCTCCAGCTTTCCCTACAGCTATAGCCCCGATCCGACGGTGCCGACCGTGGCGCTGCCGGATTTCCATGACGAGATCGAACGCCGCCGTCAGGAGATCTTTGAGGAACTCGAGCGGATTGCCCGCGAAGAGCAGGACACCCTGCCGCCGAGGTCGCAACACGCGGCCCAGCCGGTCAGCGCGATCAAGCCCGAAGAGGGCGGCCGACAGGCGCAGCGCAACCCGATGATGCAGGAAGGCGTGGACCCGGCGCTGGGATATGTGCGCACGGCCATCGCGCTGGAACCCCGCGACGGGCGTTTGTGCCTGTTCATGCCGCCGGTCGGCGCGCTGGAGGATTACCTCGAACTCCTGACCGCGGCAGAGACGACCGCGGCGGAATTGGGTATGCCGATCCACATCGAAGGCTATGCACCGCCCTCGGACCCGCGGCTGAACGTGATCCGCGTGGCGCCCGATCCCGGCGTGATCGAGGTCAACGTGCACCCGGCGCAAAGCTGGCAGGACTGCGTCTCGATCACCACCGGCGTCTACGAGGAGGCCCGCCAGAGCCGCCTTGGCGCCGACAAGTTCATGATCGACGGCAAGCACACCGGCACCGGGGGCGGCAACCATGTGGTGGTGGGCGGCGCGACCACCAACGACAGCCCGTTCCTGCGGCGCCCGGACCTGATGCGCTCGCTGATCCTGTACTGGATCAAACATCCCTCGCTGAGCTACCTCTTTTCCGGCACGTTCATCGGCCCGACCTCGCAGGCGCCGCGCATCGACGAGGCCCGCCATGACACGCTCTACGAGCTTGAGATCGCACTGGCGCAGATCCCCGATCCCTGGGATGCGGCCGCCCAGCCGCAGCCATGGTTGGTGGACCGCCTGCTGCGCAACATCCTGATCGACGTCACCGGCAACACGCACCGCGCCGAGATCTGCATCGACAAGCTGTTTTCGCCGGATGGCCCGACGGGGCGCCTCGGGCTGGTGGAGTTCCGCGGCTTCGAGATGCCACCGGACGCGCGCATGTCGCTGGCCCAGCAACTGCTTATCCGGGCCTTGCTGGCGCGCTTCTGGGCGGCGCCGATCAAGGGCGCTCCGGAACGCTGGGGCACGCAGTTGCACGACCGTTTCATGCTGGAACACCATGTCTGGGAGGATTTTCAGTCGGTGCTGCGCGACCTTGGCGAGCACGGATTTCCCTTCCGCTCGGAATGGTTCGAGGCCCAGCGGGAGTTCCGTTTCCCCTTCTGCGGCGAGGTCGACTACGAGGGCGTGCATCTCGAGGTGCGTCAGGCGCTGGAACCCTGGCATGTTCTGGGCGAACGCGGCGCGATTGGCGGCACGGTGCGCTATACCGACAGTTCGGTGGAGCGCATGCAGGTGCGTCTGACCGCGCCCAATGCCGACGCGGGCCGCTACGAGGTCACCTGCAACCAGCGGCAAATGCATCTCGGCGCGCCGGATGAGAATGGCGCGCGGGTGGGTGGCCTGCGGTACAAGGCATGGCAACCGTCAGAGGCGCTGCATCCGGTGCTGCCGGTGAACGCACCGCTGGTCTTCGACATCTACGACCGCTGGAGCGCGCGCAGCATCGGTGGATGCACCTATCACGTGGCGCATCCCGGGGGGCGGAACTATGACACCTTCCCGGTCAACACCAACGAGGCCGCCGCCCGCCGCCTCGCGCGCTTTGAGAAACATGGCCACACGCCCGGCAGCTTTCGCCCAATGCCGGAAACCCCGCATCCGGAGTTCCCGACGACGCTTGATCTGCGGCGCAGTCCCGGCATCTGACCCATGGAAGACGGGCAGGACAGGTCCACCGAACCGGGGGATGCGCCGGGTTTGCCTGATCCTTCGGGACAGGAGGGCGGGTATGTCCCTGTTGGGGACACCGGCGCAGCCGGTGGCGTGGTGCCTGCCGCGCCCCAAGCCGATGCCAGCTTGGGTGAGCCGCCGCAGGAGGATCCCGACAGGGCCCCGGCGCGTGCCCCGGACTGGCTCGACGCCTACCAGCCGCTCGCGGGCGTTTCGGATGAATTGCTCCGCTCGGACGGGGGCATCCGGGACGTCTGGGAGCCCCTGATCCGACACCTCGCGCGGCAAACACCGGAAGAGAGCGCCACAGCCTTTGCCCGCGGCAGCCAGTACCTGCGCGACGCGGGCGTCTACTTTCGCCAGTACACCGAAAGCTCCTCCGCCTTGCGCGATTGGCCTTTCAGCCCGATCCCGGTCCTGATCGCCGAAGAAGAATGGCAGCAGCTTGCCGAGGGGCTCAAGCAGCGCGCCGACCTGCTCGAAGCCCTTATGGCCGATCTCTACGGACCCGCCACGGTGATCGCGCGTGGTCTGCTGCCGCCGCAACTGATCGCCGAAAACCCCGAATGGCTGCGTCCCATGGTGGGGGTGCATCCGCGATCCGGTCATTACCTGCATGTGCTGGCCTTTGAGATCGGGCGCTCGCCCGATGGCAGTTGGCTGGTGCTTGGGGACCGCACGCAGGCGCCTTCCGGTCCGGGGTTTGCGCTGGAAAACCGCATGGCGGCGACGCGCGTTTACCCGGATCTCTTTCCCAAGGCCAATGTGCAGCGGCTGGCGGGGGTGTTCCGTGCCTTTCGTGACCGATTGCATGCGCTGCACGGGGCAAGTGACGGGCGCGCGGCGATCCTCACACCGGGCCAGCACACGGACACCTATTTCGAACACGCCTATATCGCGCGCTATCTCGGTCTCTTGCTGCTCGAAGGCGCGGATCTCGCCGTCACGCCGGAGGGTGTCATGGTGCGCACCATCGCCGGGCTTGAGCCGGTCACCACGTTGTGGCGGCGGATGGATTCGCGGTTTGCCGATCCGCTGGAACTGCTGGAAAGCTCGGCCATCGGCACGCCCGGCATGATCTCCGCCCTGCGCGCGGGCCAGGTGGATATGCTCAACGCGCTGGGATCCGGCGTGCTGGAGACACGGGCGCTCATGGCCTTTTTGCCGCGCATTGCAGAACAGTTGACCGGCGCGCCGCTGATGCTGCCCAATATTGCCACGTGGTGGTGCGGACAAAGCGCGGAGCGCGCGCATGTGGGTGACACCCTCGACAAAATGATGATCGCGCCCGCGCTGTCGACCCGTCTGCCGTTCGAGATTGACGGCTCCACGGAGCTGGGCGGGCGGTTTCGCACCGGCGCGCGGGGGGCCGTGCGCGACTGGCTGGCCGCCAATGGCGCGGAGCTCGTGGGACAAGAGGCGGTCACCCTCTCGACGACCCCGGCCATGATCGACGGTCAGCTTCAGCCGCGCCCGATGATGATCCGTGCCTTTGCCGTGCGAACCGCAAACGGCTGGGAGATCATGCCCGGCGGCTATGCCCGCATCGGCCGTACCGAGGACCCGACGGCATTGGCGATGCAGCGCGGCGGGTCCGTGGCGGATGTCTGGGTGGTCTCGCAGACCGCCGTGACGCCGGATACCCTGACCCCGGAGACTTCTGCGCCTTTTCTGCGCAAGACGCCAACGCGGCTTCCGGCCCGCGCGGCGGACAACCTGTTTTGGCTGGGCCGCTACGTGGAACGGGCCGAGATGGCCGTGCGATGCCTGCGCGCCTACCACCTGCGCAGTGCGGCATCGGCACAGGTCTCCAGCCCGTTGCTGGCGCTGTTGGATCGTGGGCTGGCGCGGCAGGGACTTTCGGAGGGGCTCCGGGATCTTGGCAACCCACAGACGGGCGCGGGACCCCATCCCGGGGACGCGGCAGGGCAGCAGGTTCCTCCTGCGCTGGTCGGATACTTCGAGGCGGCGCTGGGCTGTGCGGGCAAAGTGCGCGATCGGTTCTCGGACGATGGCTGGTTCGCGCTGAACGATCTGACCGCGGGTCTGCGCGCCAGCAATATGGCGTCGCAGGACGCGGGCAAGCTGGATCCGGGTGCCTTGGCGGATGTCATGAGTGGGCTCTTGCGCAAACTCGCCGGGTTCGCGGGCCTCGTGAATGACAATATGTTCCGCTCTGCGGGGTGGCGCTTCATGATGCTGGGGCAGGGGATAGAGCGTGGCATCCAGCTGGCTCACCTGCTGGCTGACACCACTGATCCAGAGGCCCCGCAGGGCAGTCTCGACGCCGCGATCGAGATCGGTGATAGCACCATGTCCCATCGGCGCCGCTATTCCGTGGCGACCCGACGCGAAAGCGTGATCGACCTGCTGGCCTTGGATCCGGACAACCCGCGGTCCATCGCCTTTCAGGTGGCCCGGCTGGAGACCGCGCAGGCCCGCTTGCCGCAGCCCTACGCCAGCTCGCAGAAAAGCGAGGTCGCCCGGGCGCTTTTGCGGTTGAGCACCGATCTGGCCACCGCCCGCCCCGAAGAGGTCAGCCCGGACGACCTGAACGACATCGCGGTGCGACTCATGCAGGTCTCTGACGCGCTTGCGGCGCGCTACATGAGCTGAGGGGGACAGGATGCCGGTGCGCTACGACATTACGCTGTCGATCCGATACCATTACGACGCGCCAGCCAGTGCTGCGCGGGTGCTGCTGCGCATGGCGCCGCGGATCACACCCACTCAACGGCTGCTGGCCGGAGAGATCAGCGCCGATCCGGTGCCGCGGCATCGCGCCGACGAAGCGGATTTCTTTGGCAACCCCATGACGGTGCTGAGTTTCGATCAAGCGCTGAGCGACGTGCATTTCCGGTTTCAGGGGCGGGTCAGCCTTGCCGCGCCCGACACGCGGCTCGATCTGTCCTGCCCGCTGGCAGAACTGTCCGCGGCGGTGACGCGGGTGAACGCACTGGATCGCAGCGCGCCGCATCATTTTCTGGGCGTGTCCGAGCGGGTCGGCCGCGTTGGTGAGATCGCCGCCTTTGCGCGGGAGATCGCGCGCCCGGACCAGACGACGCTGGAAACCGTGGTCGCGCTGTCGCGGGCGTTTCATGGGCATTTCACCTTTGATCCGCAGGCCACCGACGTGGCAACCGATCCGGGCGAGGCCTTCCGCAACCGGCGCGGCGTGTGTCAGGACATCAGCCACGCCATGATCTGCGGGCTGCGCGCGCTTGGCGTGCCAGCGGGCTATGTCTCGGGGTTCTTGCGGACAGAACCGCCGGAGGGTCAGCCGCGGCTGACCGGGGCGGACGCCATGCATGCCTGGGTGCGCGCCTGGTGCGGGCCGCAGATCGGTTGGGTAGAGATCGACCCGACCAATGATCTGCGCGTAGGCACCGACCATGTCGTGGTCGGGTACGGGCGCGATTACGTCGATGTCTCCCCGGTGAAGGGCAGCCTGCGCAGCGCAGGCGCACACAGCACGACGCATGCGGTGGATATGGTGCCCGTCGACGCCGGCGCAGACTGACGCGACAGAGACCGGTGCGGGCCGTCACGCTCGGCTATCCAGCCTGCAAACCCCGCACGAAATCCGTGAAACCAGCGATCTCCGCGTCGTCAGGATGCCTGCCGGAAAAGCAATACACATAGCCCGGCAAGCGCCCGAGCCGTTCTTCCAGCGTTTCGCCGAGTTCCAGCGCGTTGTAGCCGATCTGCTGATAGTAAAGCACCCGGGCGCGGATGTCGGCCTCTGCGGCGTCATAGCCGTGGCGCGTGAACATCCGCGCCAGCGCGTGGTGCCGCGCACTGTCAGAGCGGTCCACGATGCGCCGCACTGCGCCGTCGCGCCGCGCCCATTCCCGCACCGCGAAATCCAGCCGGTGATTGAACCCTTCCGGGTCGACGATGCAGCGAAAGAAATGGCACAGGGCGGCGGTGATCGTGGCACAGGGAAAATCCGCATGGGCCACGATGATGCCGGTGTTGGTGCGTTCCCATTCCGCAAGCAACTGGTCCAGCAGATCCTGTCGGCTCTTGAAATACCAGTAGAAACTGGACCGCGAAACGCCAAGCCGGGTGCCGATGGTCAGCACCTTCACCTCGCCCACGCCATCGGAGACCAGCAGGTCCATGGCCACGGTCAGCCAGTCTTCGCGGGTGACCTTGACGTTGCCGGGCAGCGCCTCGGCGCCCTCGGGGATCTGTGGTGGAAGGACAGGCTGCATATGCTTTGGTCTCTCAGCTTGCCGGGGCCGCGCCGCCTTCGCGCACGCGCCTGTCGACAAAACCGTCGACTGTGCCAAGACGGTCGTCGGTCACGTTCGGGGGGCGTTTGTGGTCGGCCAAGATCTCTTGCCAAAGCGCTGTCGCGCGGGTCGAGGCATCCTGCGCGCCGCGCTCTGTCCATGTGCCAAAGTTCGACCAATCCGCCACCAGCGGTGCGTAAAAGGCGTTTGCGTAGCGCTCCATCGTATGGGCGCAGCCAAAGAAATGCCCGCCCGGCTGGACCTCTTTCAGGGCCTCGAAGGCGAGATCGGCCTCGCTGTCGGGCACGCCGGTGCAGAGTTCTGCCATGACCTGCACCATTTCCATGTCGGTGATGAATTTCTCGTAACTGACCGTCAGGCCGCCCTCCAGCCAGCCCGCTGCGTGGATCATCACGGTGGCCCCGGACAGCAAGGCCCCCCAGGCGCTGATCTCGGTTTCATGGGCGGCCTGCGCGTCGTTGATATTGGCCGCGCACCCGGCGGCATTGCGCCATGGCAGCCCCACGCGGCGCGCCAATTGCCCGATGCCAAGGCTCGCCTGGACCTGTTCGGGCGTGCCAAAGGCGGGCGCGCCGGACTTCATGTCGACGTTGGAGGTGAAGGAGCCATAGAGCACCGGCGCCCCCGGTTTTGCCAGTTGCGTCAGGGTGATGGCGGCGAGCGCCTCGGCGTGGCTGAGGACCATGGCCCCAGCCACGGTGATCGGCGCCATGGCCCCCATCAGCGTGAAGGGCGTGACAACGGAGGGCTGACCGTTGCGCGCGAAATCGATCAGGCCCTGCGCCATGGGAATGTCGATCTGGCGGGGCGAATTGGTGTTGATGATCGTGTA
>JBELMB010000241.1:0-7546 GCA_042088665.1 Sagittula sp. | reverse complement strand
ACAATGGCGGTGTTGGCGGCGGTGTTCACGGTGGCCGTGCTGCCCGCCTGGATCTGGAGGTCGCCGCCGATGTCCGCCGCGATGGTGGAGGTCCCGGTGGCCGGATTGGTCAGCGCTGTGCCCGCAAAGGTCACGTTGCCGGTGATCTCATTGGTGCCATTGTTGGCGCCCGCCATCGTGAGCGTGCCGGCGTTGAAGATGTTGACGCTGCCCACAACCTGCGCGGTGTTCGCCACATTCAGGGTGCCGCCGCCGGAATTGGCGAAGCCAACCTGAACATCGCCACCCGTGGCGGAATAACTGTTGCCCGCAAGGATCCCCAACGTGCCGCCACCGTCCACAAAGGTCAGGCCGGAGTTCACGGAGGTGCCATCGACATTGACCGTCCCGGAGCCCGTGATGTTCAAGCCAGTGATGTCGCCCGCCAGCGTCGAGGTCACCGAGCTGCCATACGCCAGGGTGCCCGTCACTTCGATGGTTGCGTCACCCGATGTGCCGTTGATGTCAAAGGTCGCGGTGTCTGCCGTGTCCAGCGTGCCATCGACAGAGCCACCATCGTTGAGGATCAGTGCGGCTGCACTGGTCAACGAAACGTTACCGTCCAACTCACCCGCCGTGGTGATCGTCCCCGCGGAGGAGTTCAACAGCGTGAAGTCCAGCAAGGTGCCCGTCGCGAGGGTGATCGCACTCGCAGAGGTCGAGGTGTTGGTGATCGTGTTGATCGCGTTGACGGTCGAGGTGTCCTGCAGGTCCAGCGTGCCGGTGCCCTGGTTGGTGAAGTTGTCGTCACCCCCCGCATCGCCGGTACCAAAGGCTGCAATGCCCGTGCCGGTGACAACGATCGACCCGTCATTGGTGATGGTCCCGCTGCCATTGTCGTCCGCATCGGCGTCGATCGTGATCGCAGCAACGCCGGTGTTCAGCGTGTAGGTACCCGTCCCACTGTTGATGATGTCGTTGTTGTCGATCACAGAGCCGCCCGCGGCCACCACGGTCGCCATATTGTTCGTGATCGTGTTGCCGGTGCCGAACAGCGTGGACCCCGCCAGCACGTTCACCGTGCCGTCGTTTGTCAGGCTGCCAACGGTGAGCGTTTCACCCGCGGTGATGTCGACGACGCCGTTGTTCTGCAACGCCTTGTCATTGGCGACCGTGCCATCGCCAAGCCGCGCGGTTCCGCCGGTCTGCAGCGTGGTGCCGGACTGCACGTCAACGTCGAAATTCTGGTTGCCGGACCCAAGGGTCTCGGTTGCGCCCGTGCCATAATCGAACTTGGCCGCCGTGATGTTCACGGTGCCGGTCGTCGAATGGCCCGCGCGGAACTCGAATTCGTTGACGTTCAGACTAATGGTCCCGGCCCCGGCATTGATGCTGCCGGACGATGTCCAGATGCCTTTGCCCGTTTCGGTGGCGCCGATGCCAACGGTTAGGTCGTTGGTGTTGATGACGGAGCCAGCCTGCGTGATGTTGCCCTGCCAGCCAAGCGCACCCCAATCAGCCATCCCAAAGCCGACATCAAATGTCGAGCCAGATTGCAGATCAGTATCCCCCGTCCCGACTTGCGGATCAGTACCCGGCGTCCCGACAGCAAACGCTCCTTGCAATGCCCCTCCGCTTTGAACGGACAACGAGGACGAAGTTGCTAAATCGACAATGCCAAGCGAGGAGGAACGAAGCGCGGCACCGTTTCCGACAGTCACGCCAGACCTTGCCGTAAGTACCGTTTGGGTACCGTCAATTATGAACGTCCCGCCATTGATGGCAATCGCATCACTGATGGTGACGTTCGTCGCCATGTTGGTTTGACCGCCGGTTTGGGTGTATTTGCCCGTTATGTTCGCGTCGATATCAGCGTTGGTCGAGGCGCTGGTCACATCCCCGGTGACAGCCGCATTGATGTCCAGCACCGCGGCAGAGGCCACGTCGATCGCCGTGGCCGTGGTTGCGCCCACCGCCGCGTTGATCGTCAGCGTGCCGGTGTCGATGTCAAACCCGCCAGAGACGTTGGTCGCACCATCCACCGTGGTCTGGGCGCCCGCAGTGGTGTTCTGCGTATAGGACCCCGTGATATCGCCCGCCAGAGTGTTGGTCGCGGTCGATGTATTGACAACGTTGGCGGCGATATTGCCGTTCATGTCCAGAGTGGACGCCCCGGACAAATCAAAATTGGTCGCGGTGACCGTGGCGCCGGCGTCAATTGTCACCGATCCGCCATCGATATCGACGTCGGTCCCAGCACCGAACACAAGGAAATCTCCATCAAACGTCGTCGATCCGCTGGTCTGGACGTAATTGGTGTCGGAAATGTTTCCCGAAAGGGTCGCCGTCCCTCCCGCATTGGTAAACGTGTTTGTTGGATCCCCGTTCGCGGAAATCTGGCCCGATAAGTTCAGGACACCTGTGTTTTGGAACGGGTCGCCAATCACCAATCCAACTACAGCGCCATTTATATTTAGCGTTCCCGCATTCGTGCCGCCGCCAGTAAAACCGATCGCGCCCGCTGTCTGTGTGATCGTTCCGCTGTTCGCCAGGCCGCCAAACTGGGAAGATGTGTTGAACGTGACGTCCTTGGTGGCATCCACCGTCAACGTCCCGCTTGCAACGACAGTGTCCAAAGCGGTTGCGCCCGCAATGACAAGCCCCGCGGTCGATACCGTCATGTTGTTCGGGGCCAACGTCGCCCCTTCGTTGATTGTCACCGTGTAGGGGTCGCCTCCGACGTCATCCTTGAATGTGACACTGTCGAGCGTGTTAAAGGCCGTTGCCCCCCCACCATCCACCCAGTTGAGATCCGTGGTGTTCCAGTTGCCTGTGCCGCCGATACCCGGCAGGGCCCCGGTGCCTCCCGCGTCATATTCGATGTTCTGCGCCTGCGCGGCACCGCCCAGAACCAGCGTGGCGCCGGTGGCGAGGACAAACACCAGTTCGGTCGCGCGGCCCAAACGGCAATGGCGACGCAGGCTGCGCTGACGGATACCTGTCTGGAAATGCTTTGTACGCGTTGCAATCATCGGTCTTCCATTCCTTCGCCGGACCGGCTGGGGCTGTGATCAGCCCGGCGCGGGTCCTGTAAAATATCTCGTCGTCAGGCTGGAACGGGCGCGGTCTGCTCATACCGCGGTTCCGTCCGGCATTGCAGCCTTTCCGACACATCCCCAAACGACGCGCGGGCGGCACCCGCGTATCTATCGCCCCATAGGTGCCGCAGCTTGATCAGAAGAGTCAAATTATCCCCGCAATATTTGAAAAATCGGCCCATCGCGCGGGAGGGATTGTTGCCGGAGGACAACGCTTGCGCGGACGCGCCTTTTGGGGGGGGCACGCGGGCTTTGGGTCGGCGGGCCAGACGACGCGCCAGAATGCGAACCGGACTGCGGGCCAAACGAGCCTCTGAACCGGGTCAGACACAGCGCGATTGACCCTCTGTTTGATCTTCTGGAGACCTCTTTCCATGGGTCGGATCCGCACGGCCGGAGGCTGCGCAAGGCGCTGCGGGCAGGGTGGTCCATTGCGGGTCAATCAAGGTGAGGGTCGCATCGCACTGATTTGATTTGTTGAGATGTTTTACGGTTTTTTATGTGGTGTTGGCTGGGCTGTCCTGTGCCGGGTGCACCTTTGCCGCCGATCTCATGACCGGCCCCTGATGCGTGAGGATGCGGGCTTTGGGCGGGCTGCTGCCGGGGCCTGCGCGACTGAACTGCCGCGAGGTGGATGCCCGCGCACAGGTCGCGTCCAGATCCGGCGTGTCCGGTAAGCCCGACGGTCTGGCCAGATCCGATTTCCCGGTGTGGGTGATTCTTTTTGCGGGCACCCGTGCCCGGCCTGTCGCTGGGCTGCGGGCTGAGTCGCCGGGCTGTTTCGCCGGGCCTAAGTCGCCGGGCCTAAATCACCGAGCCAGAGCGCAGGGCGCCGCCCCTCAGGGTGCGTCAGTCACAGAGGTGCCCTGGCTCCGGGTGCCACTCTCTTCGGGGCCGGTCTCTTGGGGATCCGTCTCGGCGGCGTCGTCTAGGTACAGCGCATCGCGCAGCCGTGCCGCGGCGTCTTGCAGCACGTCCTTGCGGGTCACGGCTTCATCAAGGGAAATCCGCTGCGTCGGACCGTGAAAGGCCAGCGCGGCAACAAAGCGCCCGCGCGGATCTGTCACCGGCACAGCGATGGCGACCATCCCGTCAAGGAATTCCTCGTGATCGAGGGAGTAGCCTTCGCGGGCGATGCCTTCGAGTTCGACCAGCAATGGCTCGGGGTCGGTGTGCGTTTCGTCGGTATACCGCTCCAGCGTCAGGGAGGTGACAAAGCGCGTGCGCGCCGCCGGGGCGAGGCTGGCCATGTAACATTTGCCGCTGGCGGTGCAGTGAAAGGGCACATGGGTGCCGATGGGCAGCTGGATGCGGAACATCCAGTCCGTCTCGATCCGGTCGACGTAGCTCATGCCCGCGTCTTCGGCGACGACGAAGTTGACCGTCTCGCGCACATGTGCCGCCACGTCCATCAGGATCTGCCGCCGCGCGATGTGGTGCTGCGAGGAAAACAGCAGCCCCGCGCCGAGATCGCGCGACCGGCGCGCGGGCACAAACCGTTTCGAATGGCCGAGCCGAACAAGATAGCCTTCGCGCTCCAGCGTGGTGCACAGGCGGTGGACCGTCTGCTTGGGCAGGCCGAGCGCATCGTTGATTTCCGTCGCGGTCATGGCCCGGTCCGCGCGGCCGAGGACCTCGAGGATCTTCAGCGTGCGCAGGTTGGTCGGAATTCGGGCAGTCTGATCCATTTCGAGGCGCTCCCAAAGAAAACTTGTTTTTGTCAGGAATCAGGTTACGCTGAGCCTAGATAAAAAATCGAGATAAAAAGTCTCAATTTTTGGCCTTGGGAGGGGCAATGGAGGCCGATTTCGTCATCGTAGGCGCGGGATCCGCGGGCTGTGCGCTCGCCAGTCGGCTGTCGGAGAGCGGGCGCCACAGCGTGATCCTGCTTGAGGCAGGTCCGAAGGATTCGAACCCGTGGATTCACATACCCGTCGGGTATTTCCAGACCATGGGCAACCCGGGGACGGATTGGCGTTACAAGACCGAAGAGGATCCCGGCATCGCGGGGCGCGCGATCAGCTGGCCGCGCGGACGCGTGCTGGGCGGATCGAGCAGCATCAACGGTCTGTTGTACGTGCGTGGCCAGCCCGAGGATTATGACGGTTGGGCGCAGATGGGCTGCACCGGCTGGTCCTGGGACAATGTGCTGCCGTACTTCCGGCGCTCTGAATCGTGGAAGGGGCCGAACGGCACCGATTTGCGCGGACGTGACGGGCCGCTGTCTGTCCAGCCATCGCGGTTGAACCGCGAGATCGTCGACAACTGGGTCGAGGCCGCCGTGGCCGCAGGGTACAAGCGCACCGAAGACTACAATGATGCCGATCAGGAAGGCGTGGGCTACTTTCAGCTGACGATGACCGGCGGGCGGCGGTGCAGTTCTGCGGTGGCCTACCTGAAACCGGCGCGCGGCCGGGCCAATCTGCGCATCGTGACCGACGCCCAGACAGAGCGGCTGATCCTCGAGGGCAAGCGCGCAGTGGGCGTGCGGGCGCGTGTCGAGGGCAAGATGACCGAGATCCGCGCCAAGCGTGAGGTTGTGTTGTCGGCGGGGGCCATCGGCTCACCCCAGATCATGATGCTGTCGGGCATCGGCGATCCGGAGGACATCCGTCCGCATGGCATCGAAATGGCCGCGGAGCTGCCCGGAGTGGGCAAGAACCTGCAAGACCACCTGCAGGCGCGCCCGGTCTTCAAGACCGATCTCAGAACGATCAATGTCGAGACCAGCAACCTGTTGAAAAAGGCACTGATCGCCGTGCAATACGCGCTGACGCAGCGCGGGCCGATGACCATGGCCGCCAGCCTTGGCACGGCGTTCCTCAAGACCGAGGAACATCTGGAAACGCCTGACATCCAGTTCCACATCCAGCCGTTCAGCGCCGACAGTCCGGGCGAGGGGGCGCATCCCTTCTCGGCTTTCACGGCTTCGGTGCTGCAACTGCGCCCGGAAAGTGCGGGACATCTGACGCTGCGCTCGGCGCGGATGGAAGACGCCCCGGCGATCCACCCCAATTACCTCGCGACCGACACGGATTGCCGGACCATCGTCAAAGGCATTCAGGTCGCGCGCAAGATTGCACAGTTCGAGCCGCTGAAATCGCACATCACCGAGGAACACGCGCCGGGCGCGGGGGTCGCAATGGACGATGAAGCGGCCACGTTGGACTGGGCACGCCGCACTGCGGTGACGATCTATCACCCCACAGGCACCTGCAAGATGGGCACTGACGCCATGGCCGTGGTCGACGCGCGCCTGCGCGTGCACGGCATCGACGGGCTGCGTGTGGCGGATGCCTCGATCATGCCGCGCATTGTCAGCGGCAATACCAACGCGCCGGCGATCATGATCGGGGAAAAGGCAAGCGATCTCATACTGGAGGACGCAAACGCATGAGTTGACCCCCGGCTCGGCCCGGCGGCGTGCCCCCTTGGGGGCGCAAAACCGGGTCAAATTGGGCGGAAAATCACCCGGAGAGAGAGCCTTCGTCTCTGGGTGACAAGAAAAGCCAAGAGGGCAATTGAGATAGGGAGGAAAGTTAATGTTCAATCTTAAAACTGTGACCGTCGGGGCAGTGGCGCTTGCGCTCATGGCCTCGTCGGCGATGGCGGAAAAGGTCCTGCGGATCCAGTCCGTTCTGCCGACCACTGCAGACGAAGTGTTCATGCTGAATGACTTCGGCAATGACGTCGCGCGTCTGACCGGTGGATCGCTCACCATCGAAGTGCTGCCCGCGGGCGCCGTGGTCGGTCCGCGTGACATCATGGATGCCGTCGACGCAGGTCTGGTCGAAGGCGGCTTTGCCTGGACCCACTACTGGGGCGGCAAGCACGTCGCAGCCAACCTATTCGGCGCACCTGTCGCCGGTGCCGGTGTCGGCCTCGACAACATCGCGTTCCTGAGCTGGTTCCAGTTTGGTGGCGGCAAAGAGCTGTACGACCAGCTGTGGGACGAAATGGGCGTGAACGTCAAAGGCTTCATGCTGCAGCCGGTTGGCCCCGAGGCCCTCGGCTGGTTCCCGGAGCCGATCACATCCATGGATGACTTCCGCCAGATGCGTTTCCGCGCGCCTCCGGGCATGGTGGGCGCAGCCTACGCAGACATCGGCGTTCCCGCCGTTGCAATGGGCGGCGGCGACATCCTGCCCGCTCTGGAAAAGGGCACCATCGACGCAGCCGAATGGTGCTGCCCGAAGCCTGACTCCGTCTTCGGCTTCCAGAAAGTCCTGAAGCACTACTACCTGCAAGGTCTGCACCAGGTGACCGTGAACGCCGACATGTATGTCAATGGCGACTTCTACGACAGCCTGACCGAGCAAGAGCAGATTGCCCTCGAAGTGGCGGCCAACGCGTCCCTGTCCAAGTCCATGTCCTACCGTATCTATGAAAACGGCAAGGCTCTGAAGGACCTGACCGACAACCATGGCGTCATCCTCGAAGACACCCCTGCAGACTACTTCACCGAGTAC
>JBELMB010000240.1:0-7557 GCA_042088665.1 Sagittula sp. | reverse complement strand
CCTTCCCTTCGGGCCCGGCGGCCTGCTGCTTGGATTTCAGATGGTTGGCCCAGACAATCTGCTTGGCCCCCCACTTGATCGCGATAACCCCCGTGTGCAGGAGAGAACTGTGCACTTCAAAGCCATGCACATGCACCCAGTAGGTGACCCCGCCCTTGTGCCCGGTCACGACACGCAATTCAGTGGGCTCGCCAACGATCACATCGCGCGCCCGTGGCAGGCCGGACATGGCCTCGATCAGATCGGGCGCGCCGGCACAGCCCACTTCTTCGTCATAGGTCAGCGCCAATTGCAAAGGTCGCGTGACGCCCCGATGCTGCGCCTCCACGATCGCCCAGATCGCGAGCGCATCGAACCCCTTCATATCCGTCGTGCCGCGGCCATAAAGCCGCCCGTCCGCCTCGGTCACAACCCATGGGTCGTAGGACCATGCCTGCCCATCCACCGGCACCACGTCGGAATGCCCCGACAGGACAAGCCCGCCCGGCTCTTGTGGCCCCACATGGGCAAACAGAGCGGCCTTCGCAGCGTCATCGACCTTGACGTGCCGGCCGACCTGCACACCGTGGCCTTCAAGATAGGTCTGCACCCAGTCGATCAGGGGCAGATTCGTGTCCCGGCTGACGGTCGGAAAACCGACAAGTGTTTCCAGGATAGCACGTGGGGAAAGGCGTGGGGGCATGGTCACTCCGGGACAGGTTTACGGCCGCGCCCTTCAAGGCAGGATCACATCGGCCACCACGGGATGATGGTCCGAAGGCCAGCGCCCGTCAAAGCGCTTTTGCAAAACGAACGGGCCTGCGGCAAATGACACATCCGGCGTGGCGCCAATCCGGTCAATCGCGCCGAACAGATGCAAACCCCGGTTGAAATGCACCGTCGCGCCCGGCACGCGCGGAAACTCCAACCCAATGCCCTGCAACTGCCGCAGGGTGTAACTGCCAGTCAAAGCGTTCAGATCTCCCACCAGCACCACTGGCCCCTCGGCGGCGACCGGACCCATGCGCGCCGCCACCAGTTCCGCGGACCGGCGCCGGTTCAACCGACTGGAAAAGTCGAAATGCACATTCACCAGCGTAAACCGCGCGCCGCTGACCTCCTCAAAGCGCACCCATGAGGCAAAAGCCGGCCAACTGCCGTTGAACGTGCGCGCATAGATGACATCCGGCGTCTCGGAGAAAAAGAACCAGCCCTGTTCCAGCACCGTCAGCCGGTCGCGGCGATAGACAACGGGCTGCGTTGGTGGAAACTCCTCTGCCCGCCCAGTCGCCGCCCAGCCATAGTCAGGATTCTGCGCCATCAGCCAGTCGCGCACCAGATTGGTGTTGCCGTCCCCGCCCCGGGCAAAGCTCTCCATCTCCTGAAACGCCACCACATCTGCATCCAGCGCCTTGAACGCCGCATCCAGCGCCCCCTTGCGCGCCTCAAAGCCGGCCGGTGTCCACGGGCCTTCCGTCCCGCCAAGCCAGATGTAGTGCACATTGAGCCCCGCCACGCGCAGCGCGCCGTCGCTGCGCGGCGGCAGATCGCCAAACCGCGTGAACCAAAGCATCACGACCCCCAGCACGAGGACCAGGACTCCGACGCTCAGGACAAGACCAATCGCCACGCGTCGCACACCGCTTCCTGTTTCTCTGTTTGCAAAATACTCCGGGGGACGCGCGCAACCGCGCGCGGGGGGCAGCGCCCCCCCTTTTTTGCCCGTTCAGTACCCGCTGTCGGTGGTCAGAACAAAATGCCCCGGCGTCACTTCGGCGTATTCCGACGGCTCCGGCTTGTAGCCCACCGGATGGATCGGCGAGGGAATCGGCTTGAAATTCAGGTCTTTTTCCGATTTGCGGCGCCGCGGGTCCGCGATGGGAACCGCCTTCATCAAGGCCTTGGTATAGGCGTGCTGCGGATCTTCGAAAACCGCGCGCCGCGGGCCAAGCTCCACGATACGGCCAAGATACATCACCCCGACCTGGTGGCTGACACGTTCCACCACTGCCATGTCATGACTGATGAACACGTAGCCCAGCCCCAGTTCGGCCTGCAGTTCCATCATCAGGTTGACCACCTGCGCCTGCACCGACACATCCAGCGCAGAGACCGCCTCATCCGCCACGATCAACTTGGGGTTCAGGGCAAGCGCCCGCGCGATGGCAATCCGCTGCCGCTGGCCGCCGGACAACTCATGCGGATAGCGCCGCATGAAGCTGCGCGGCAGTTCCACCCGGTCAAACAGGTTGGCCACCCGGTCCATGGTCTCCGACCCGGTCGTGACACCGTAATTCACCAGCGGCTCCGCCACCTGATCCGACAGCATCAGCTGAGGGTTCAGCGACGCAAAGGGATCCTGAAAGATCATCTGCATCTCGCGCCGCGCCTCGCGCAACCCGGTCGGCGACAAGGCCATGACGTCGGTCCCGGCCAGTTTGATCTGCCCCGAAAGCGGCTCGACCAGACGCAACACGGACCGCCCCGCGGTCGATTTCCCGCATCCAGATTCGCCCACCAGCGCCAGCGTCTGTCCCTTGTTCAAGGTAAAGGACACGTCCTCCGTGGCATGCACATTGGCCACGTGACGGCGGAAGAAGCCACCCTTGACCGGGAAGCGCGTGACAAGGTTCTTGACCTCCAGCAGCACCTCGTCATAGCCCGTGATCGGCGACAGATCCTGATCCGTATGGCCCACAAGGCGCATCGGTTCGGGCAGATCCGTCCCGGTCATTTCGCCCAGCTTGGGCACCGCTGCCAAAAGCGCGCGGGTATAGGGATGCTGCGGACGCTCAAAGATCTCCTCGACCGTCCCTTCCTCGACCTTCTTGCCGCGGAACATGACCACCACGCGGTCGGCCATCTGCGCCACCACCGCCATGTCGTGGGTGATGAACATCACCGCTGTGCCGGTCTCGCGCTTGAGCCGGTCCATCAGGGCGAGGATCTCGGCCTGAATGGTCACGTCCAGCGCCGTGGTCGGCTCATCCGCGATCAGCAGGCGCGGTTTGCACGCCAGCGCCATGGCGATCACGACGCGCTGGCGCATGCCCCCCGACAATTCGTGCGGATACTGCCGCAAGCGGCGCTCGGGCTCCGGGATACGCACCTGCCGCAACAGGTCGAGCGCTTCCGCCTCCGCCTCGCTCGTCGACAGCCCGCGGTGCACTTTCAGTCCCTCTGTCAACTGCCGTCCCACGGTGAACACCGGGTTCAGCGCCGTCATCGGTTCCTGAAAGATCATGCCGATCTCGTTGCCGCGAATCCCGCGCATCTCCGACTGATCGGTCTTGGCCAGATCGATGACGTCGCCTTCCTTGCGATCGAACAGCAACTGCCCACCGGCAATATCGCCGCCGCCGTATTCGATCAAACGCATCAGGGACAGCGAAGAGACCGATTTGCCCGAGCCTGATTCGCCCACCACGCAGACCGTCTCTCCGGCCCGCACGTCAAAGGAGACATCCTCGACACCGACCACCACGCCATCCTTGGTCTGGAACTCGACCCGCAGGTTGTCGACCCGCGCGATGGGACCTTTCGTGCCACCGGTGTCTTCCGGCGTGTCTGTGCCGTCCAGCATCTTTGTCTCTCCCTGTCCCGAGGGCCGCCCCCCGTTGTTCGCAATTTGCACCCGGTGCCCCGTGAGGTCACCCGAACGGACCGCCCGTTGTCCGGAAACATCCACCCAACAGAGCGTCTGGTCCCCCGTGCGCTCCCCCGTGCGCAACCACCCGGCGATACCGGGACCGCCGGGGCAAGCCTGTCACGCCATCGGGGCGCACCAAGGGCCTCGATGGCGGGCAACCCGCCCAAAATTTAATCGCCCTGTTCAGCCGCGCAGCCGCACCAGCCTTGTTTCGCCCCACATCATCCATCCCGCACCGAGGCCCGCGATCGGGTCAGAACGGCGCAGCAAACGGGATTGCGTTCGAATTTCAGACCCCTGCAGCCAAGCGGCGCAGGGCCTTCACCGAGGCCACCCTTGCCCTGCACGCTAGAGGCAGGGCCTGCACAGTGTAAAGCCTTCCGGTGCTTTTCCGTTAGGCAATGCTTGCAATTTGCGCATCTTGTGCTTGTCATGGGCTGGAGTGGGGACGGTGAACTGTGATCAGGCCTTTTCGTGTTGCAAAGGGCCGCGCACAGGGATCAGCGTTCTTCACCGGAAAGACAACGCACCGGCCTCGAAGGTCTGGGCGTGACCAACATGGAGAGACATATGACTCTGAAGACCTTGATGCTGGGCGCCGCCGCGGCGGTGGCCCTTGCACCCGCCGCATTCGCAGAGCGCGGCGCGGACGGCGAAGTGAAGATCATCTACTGGCAGGCCCCCTCGATCCTGAACCCGTTCCTGTCGGGCGGGACCAAGGACGTGGAAAGCTCCTCGATGATCGTCGAGCCGCTGGCCCGCTTTAACGAAAAAGGCGAGCTGGTCCCCTGGCTCGTGGAAGAGATCCCCACCGTCAGCAACGGCGGCGTTTCCGAGGATCTGACCACCATCACGTGGAAGATCTCCGAAGGCCTGACATGGTCCGACGGCACGCCCTTCACCTCGGCGGACGTCAAGTTCACCTATGAGTACTGCACCCACCCCGAAGGCGGTTGCGCGCAGGTGACCAAGTTCGAAGGCGTCTCCATGGTCGAGACCCCCGATGACCTGACCGTCGTCGTGACCTTCGAAGGCCCGACACCGAACCCCTACGGTCCCTTCGTCGGCGGCGAAAGCCCGATCCTGCAGGCCGCACAGTTCGCCAACTGCCTTGGCGCAGCGGCACCGTCCTGCACCACCGAGAACTTCAACCCGATCGGCACCGGCCCGTTTGTTGTCACCGAGTTCAAGCCGAACGACGTGATCACCATGGTCGCCAATGACAACTACCGCGACCCGGCAAAGCCCGCCTTCGCCTCCGTGACCTTCAAGGGCGGCGGCTCTGCTCAGGCATCCGGCACCGCCGTTATGGAAACCGGCGAGTTCGACTACGGCTGGAACCTGCAGCTGGCACCCGACGTGATTGCGCAGATGCAGGAAGGCGGCAAGGGCACGCCCATCGCCGGATTTGGTCCGCTGCTCGAGCGCATCATGCTCAACCAGACCAACCCCTCTCCCGATCTGCCCGAGGGTGAGCGCGCGACAGCGATGCATCCGCACCCCTTCCTGAAGGAGCCGGCCGTCTACAAAGCCATGTCCATGGCCATCGACCGCCCGCTGCTGGTGGAAATCGGTTATGGTCAGGCCGGCAACATCGGCTGCTCCTGGGTGCCCGCACCTGAGGCCTTTGCCTCGTCCTTCGAAGGCTGCGACATGCAGGACATCGACGGCGCCAACGCCATGCTCGACGAAGCAGGCTTTGTCGACAGCGATGGCGACGGCGTGCGCGAAGTGAACGGCGTGCCGATGTCGGTCCTGTACCAGACCTCGACCAACGCCGTGCGTCAGGATTTCCAGGCCCTGATCAAGGACTGGTGGAGCCAGATCGGCATCGAGGTCGAACTGCGCAACATCGACGCTTCCGTGTTCTTTGGCGGTGACCCGGGCTCGCCCGACACCTTCCAGAAGTTCTACGCAGACGTTGAAATGTACGCCAACACCTTCAACGGCACCGACCCGCAGGCCTATCTGGGCAACGGTCTGTGCGACAAGGCGCCGAAGCCGGAATCCCAGTGGCAGGGTGAGAACATCTCCCGCTTCTGCATGCCGGAATACGACGCGCTCTACGAAACGCTGACCCAGACCGCCGACATGTCGGAGCGTCAGCGCATCGGCCGTGAGCTGAGCGCCATGATGGTGGACAACGGCGGCATGATCCCGCTGGTGCACCGTGGTCGTCTGTCCGCCCATGCCAACTCCCTCGGTGGCGTTGTCCTGAACGTCTGGGACAGCGAACTGTGGAACGTTGCGGACTGGTACCGCATGAAGTGATCAACCCCTTGAGCAGGGCCGGGCGTTTGTCCGGCCCTGCTTCGCGTCCGGCCCGTGCCTGCCCCATGCTTTGGGACAGAGAACAGACCGGACCAAGGGTTTGACACCAACAGGCAGGCCGCGGGGCAAGAGATCGCCCGGACACCTGTCTCGCCAATGGGCGGGGACCTCCCCGACAGCCACAGGCACGCCATCGGTAGCGCGGGGATGTCCCCGCGCGCCTTCCACACAAGGCCTCCGCTCGTTCAAAGCGCCTTGCCGCAAGGCTCCTTCGCGGGCTGCCGTTGCCGCGCCTCAGACCAAGGACACATGATGCTGGCCCATACCGCACGCCGCCTGTTCTATGCGTTGATCACGATTGTGCTGACCAGCTTTGTGATCTTCTGGATTCTCTGGCTCTCACCAGCCGATTTCAATCCGTTCCCCATCGGCGCGCAGCCCCCGGCCGCATCCGGCCAGACGGTTCTGGCCCAGATGTCCCTGCCCCAGACGGACGCCGTGCAGGCGACTGAGGTCCGGACCCTAGGCCAAATTCCGGCCCAGACACCGGGCCAAATACCTGCCCAAACTCTGGTCCAAACAGCCGCAGCCCCAAGCGCCGACCCACAGCTTTTCTCTTTCCAGCGAAGAACCGTCACATGCTAGCATTCGCCACCCGACGGCTGATCTTGTCGGTCCCGACCCTGATTTTCATCAGTTTCATCATCTTCATGCTGCTGCAGCTCGCCCCCGGCGACCCGATGGCGCAGGTCCCGCTGACCGTGCCGCCCGAGGTCAAGCAAAAGATGCGCGAGGCGCTGGGTCTCGGCGAACCGCCCCTTGTCCAATACTGGAAGTGGCTGGTGCAGATGTTCTGGACAGAGCCCAAGGTCTTTGTCGACTGGCTCTTTGGCACCGAATTTGCATGGCACTGGGAAGTGCCCGCCCCGATGCCCACGCCCGAGCGCATCGAGGAATTGCGCGAACTGGGTCGCGTGCGCGAGTTGGCTGGCGAATTGCAGGTCTGGGTGCCCGACCAGCGGGTGATCTCATGGCAGACGCGCTCGCCGGTGATGGACATCATCATCCAGCGCATTCCGCAGACCCTCTGGGTGGTCGGCGTCGCCTATGTCGTCGCAATCCTGATTGCCCTGCCCATCGGCATCTATTCCGCCTACCGGCAATACTCGGTCTTTGATCAGGCCGGTACCTTCGTGACAATGGTCGGCTTCTCGGTCCCGCCGTTCTTCACCGGGCCACTGCTGATCGTGATCTTCGCGGTGATGGCACAGGAAACATGGTGGCTGCCGGTCTTCCCCTCGATCTATGACACCACCCATCAGGTGATCGACTGGTCCTCCTTCCAGTACCAGATCCGCCAGATGACCCTGCCGGTCATGGTGCTGGCGCTGCAGATCACCGCGCAGCTGAGCCGCTACATGCGGGCCTCCATGCTCGACAACCTCGGTCAGGATTACGTGCGCACCGCCCGCGCCAAGGGTCTGGGCGAAAGCATGGTGGTCCTGCAGCACGTTCTGCGAAATTCGATGATCCCGGTCGTGACGGGTTAACTTTGCACTCGATAACGATGATGGCGCGCGCACCCGTCATTACGCAGATGCCGACGTCATTTTGGTGGGTGTATCACGCTGCGGCAAAACCCCGACCAGCCTGTATAT
>JBELMB010000239.1:0-7544 GCA_042088665.1 Sagittula sp. | reverse complement strand
ATTCAGATCTCCCAGCCACGTGGCACCGGGGCTGGAGTTGCTGCACATGATCGCCGGAGGTGAGGCGGCCTGGCGTGCCCGTCCCTTCGTGTCGAACTCCAACTGCTTTGTCGTGCCGCCCATGAAATTCGCGACCGAGAGTTGCGAAACCATGGAGGCCTGCATTCGTGGCGGCATGCCTGTGCTGCTGCTGAGCGCGGGCATGGCCGGGGCCACCGCGCCCTCGACCATCGCCGGGGCCATCGTGCAATCGGTGGCGGAATGTCTGGCGGGCGTGGTCTACGTGAACGCGATGGCCCCCGGGCATCCTGCCATCTTCGGCACCTGGCCCTTCGGGCTTGACCTGCGCTCCGGCGCGATGACGGTCGGATCCGGCGAACAGGCGCTTTTGTCTTCGGGCTGCGCGCAGATGCATCACTTCTATGGCTTGCCGGGCGGGTCCACAGGCGGCGCCTCGGATTCCAAGATGCCGGACATGCAGGCTGGATGGGAGCAGATGTGCACCAATGTGGTGGCGGGGCTGTCGGGCCTGAACATGGTCTACGAAGCGGCGGGGATGCATGCCTCGCTGCTTGGGTTCTGCCTCGAAAGCCTGATCCTCGGCGACGACCTTGTGGGCCAGGCCATGCGCTGCGTGCGCGGGATCGAGGTGGACGACGAGACGCTGGCGCTGGAACAGATCCGGTCCGTCTGCATCGAAGGACCGGGGCACTACCTTGGCACGACCGAAACGCTGGGCCGCATGCAAAGCGACCACGTCTACCCAAAGCTCGGTGACAGGCTGTCGCCCAAGGAATGGGAAGAGAAGAGCAAGCCGGACCTGATCGCCAAGGCCGTGGCGCGCAAGGAAGCCATTCTGGCAGAGCGCGCTCCCGCGCGGTTCGAGGCGGGCACCGATGCGGCCATTCGAGAGCGGTTCAACATCCACCTGCCGGTCTAGCAGCGCGCGAAACACATTGAAGCGGGAACAAACCCGCTTCTCCGGGCGCCTCGCTTTTGTAGGTGCCTCGCACCAATGTTCCAGGCGCGCGGGGTCAACCCCGCGCCACAAGGCGCGGCACCCCTTGGCGAAGGCAGGTGTCGCCCGCCCCCGGTCCCTCTTGCCCCACAGGAGGCAGGTGACAAAGACATCCGCCTAAATCAACCACGGCCTGTAGCGCGGGGTTTACCCCGCGTTCGCCTGCAGGCAGAACGTAGAGGTCTCAATCAGGATCTCCCACATGCCCTACCTTTTGCTGGCCCTCGCGGTTGTCTCGGAAACCATCGGAACTGCGGCACTGCAGGCCAGCCAGCAATTCACCCGTCCCCTGCCATCCGTGATCGTGGTGGTGGCCTATGCCGCTGCCTTTTACCTTCTGGCCATCGTGTTGAAGTACTTCCCCGTGGGCATCGCCTATGCGATGTGGTCCGGGCTGGGCATCGTCTCCATTTCGGTGATCGGGCTGGTGGCCTTTGGTCAAAAGCTCGACCTCGCAGCGGTCCTTGGAATCACGATGATCCTTGGCGGCATCCTGGTCATTCACCTCTTCTCAAGTACGAGCCCGCACTAGCAACCCGCACCCGGACCTGACGACACCAAAAGCTGTCCGTGCCCACCACAAGGCGCTGTCGGCGTCAGCAAAGCCCCTGTCGCGCACCCCGGATCGGGGCAAAGCCGCCCGTGCGACCGATTGGCTCTGGTCTTTTGCATCCGGCCCGGCTAGGCCGCGCGCGACACTTCACCAAAGGATATAAGCCCCATGGAATTGCGCAACGTCGCGATCATCGCACACGTGGACCACGGCAAAACCACCCTGGTGGACGAGCTGCTCAAACAATCTGGCGCCTTTCGGGCGAACCAGGCCGTGGCAGAACGCGCCATGGATTCCAACGACCTCGAACGCGAACGCGGGATCACCATCCTTGCAAAAGCCACGAGTGTCGAATGGAAAGGCACCCGTATCAACATCGTCGACACCCCCGGTCACGCCGACTTTGGCGCCGAGGTCGAACGCATTCTCAGCATGGTTGACGGTGTCGTCCTGCTGGTCGATGCCGCCGAAGGCCCGATGCCGCAGACAAAGTTCGTCACGTCCAAGGCGCTCGCCCTCGGGCTGCGCCCCATCGTGGTTCTGAACAAGGTCGACAAACCGGACGCCGAACCGGACCGCGCTCTGGACGAGGTCTTTGACCTCTTTTCCAACCTCGATGCCAACGAGGACCAGCTCGACTTTCCACATCTCTATGCCTCGGGCCGCAATGGCTGGTGTGACGCAGAGCTGGACGGCACGCGCGAAAACCTCGATGCGCTGTTCAACCTGATCGTCAACCACGTGCCCGAACCACGTCAGGTGAAACTGGTGGACGATGATTTCCGCATGCTCGCGGTCACGTTGGGCGCCGATCCCTTTGTCGGGCGCATCCTGACCGGGCGCATGGAATCGGGCCGGGTCAAGGTTGGCCAGTCGATCCAGTCGATCAGCCGGATCGGACAAAAGATCGAGCAGTTCCGCGTGACCAAGATCCAGGCCTTTCGCGGCTTGCAGATGCAGGACATCACCGAAGCCGAGGCAGGCGACATCGTGTCCATCGCGGGCATGACCAAGACGACCGTTGCAGACACCCTGTGCGCACTGGCCGTCGATGAGCCTCTCGAAGCGCAGCCGATTGATCCGCCGACCATCACCGTGACCTTTGGCATCAATGACAGCCCGCTGGCTGGCCGCGACGGCAAGAAGGTGCAGTCCCGCGTCATTCGCGACCGTCTGTACAAAGAGGCCGAAACCAATGTCGCCATCCGCATCGCCGACACACCGGGCGGCGAGGCCTTCGAGGTGTCGGGCCGCGGCGAATTGCAGATGGGCGTGCTGATCGAAAACATGCGCCGCGAAGGCTTTGAGCTGTCAGTCTCGCGCCCGCAGGTGATCATGAAGGACAACGACGGAATACGCATGGAGCCGGTCGAAGAGGCCACCATCGACGTGGACGACGAATACTCCGGCGCGGTCATCGAAAAGATCACCGGCACGCGCAAGGGCGAACTCGTCGAGATGCGTCCGGCGGGGGCGGGCAAGACGCGGATCATCGCGCATGTGCCTTCGCGCGGGCTGATCGGGTACCACGGCGAGTTTCTGACAGACACCCGTGGGACTGGCGTGCTGAACCGTGTGTTTCATGGCTGGACCCCGCACAAGGGCGCGATTCCCGGGCGACGCGCCGGGGTGTTGATCTCGATGGAGAATGGCGTGGCTGTGGCCTATGCGCTGTGGAACCTCGAAGAGCGTGGCAAGATGATGATCGGCGCGCAAGCCCCTGTTTATCAAGGCATGATTATCGGCGAGCATTCGCGTGAGAACGATCTTGAGGTCAATCCGCTCAAGGGCAAGAAGCTGACCAACGTGCGGGCCTCTGGCACGGACGATGCGGTGCGCCTGACCACACCAATCACGCTCAGCCTCGAAGAGGCCATCGCCTACATCAATGACGACGAGCTGGTCGAAGTGACGCCCAACGCGGTGCGTCTGCGCAAAAAACACCTCGACCCGCACGAGCGCAAGCGGGCTGCCCGCAGCGCCTGAAGCCGCCACTGAACTTCGCCATCAAACGCGCCGCCCTCCAAGCGGCGCGTTTTGCGTTTTGGCGCCCGAGTGGCCACAGGCACTGCAAGGCAAGCGCGGGGGAGATCGCCCAAGGGGCCCATGCGCATGACCCAAGAGAGCTGTGTGAGGCGCCAACGCGGCGACTGCAGCGCCGTGCTGGCAAAGACAGGGGAAGTTCAGGGGGAGCGTCTCGAAACGGCCACAGAGCCGACGTGGCGGGCCCCTGCGACGAAGGGCTCAGCGTCTCAGCCTCATGCGCTCAAGCGCGGCCTTGAGGCACTCAGTCCAGTTCGCGGCAACCCCGGGTTTCCATGCATTGCTCTGGCGGCAGCTTGATCGCCTTGCGCAGGATACGCCGGGTGCATTCCACCTCTTGCAGGAGCACGTAGGCCGCCTCCTTGAGGGTCTTTTCCTCAACGTAGATCGCCGGATAGTGGATCATCTTGATCTGACCGGTCTCTGTTTCTTCGTGCTTCAGACGCGCCTTGCGCACCAATCGACGGGAGGTCTCATATTCTGCCGGGATCTGCGCCTTGCGGTAACACTTGGGACCGGGAGGCGCCTCACTGGGCAAAAGCTCTGTACCAACCGCGGCAAAACCCGGGCCGGGCACAGAAAAGCAGATGGCCAAGGCCAATCCACAAAACATGACTCGTACGGGATTTCCCCGATCGCTGCGCATGGTCATCCCCGGAACGCGTTCAACGTGATGAGTTTTGCAGGATTTTCCGGGATTTGACAAGTTGTCCACAGAGAAACAGTGGATTGACGCTGCATCGACGCATCACGGGCGCTGTTCTTCCGCTGCCGCGCGGCTTGCCCTTCAAACCAGCCCCGTGAGCGCGGGCTTTGTCGCAGGCAGTCCGGTTCAGGCGTTCCGCGTCTTGCGCCTGTGGCGGCACTCAGAGGGCCTCCAGCGGGCTTCTGGTCGTTCCTCCCGGATCAAAGCCCCGGAAAAGACAAAGGGCGCGAGGTGGCAGACCCCGCGCCCTTCACTGCACTGTCCCTGAGTTAGGGATTACTTGCAGGGTGCCTTAACGGCAACGTAGTGGCCCGGCTCAACCAGCGAGCGGTTTTCTTTGTAAACCGCAGGGTAGTGCATGCGGATCATCTGGCCGTGGCCGTTGTGCTCCCACTCAGTGTGAGCCGCCATGATCAGCGTTTTGGATGTGCTGTATTTGGCCGGAACCCAAACCTTGTCGTAGCATGCCACAACCTGGCCTTCCCAAGCGAAGGCCGGAGCTGCGAACGAAGCGGCGAGGATGGCGCCAGCAAGAACCTTTTTCATGATCTTTCTCCCAAGAAAAATTGTAGGTGCGAGAACCTTAGCCAAACATTTTGAGGTGACGCGACAGGAATTCCTGACTTGCTGCGTCAAATTTCGGGTACCCCCCCGGATTCCCCCGGAAATTCGGGATTCTGTGGCCTATGTGCTATATTTTTGCAACGGTTTCACGGCGTTGAGCGGGGAGGTGTTTTTTCGGAAACGGAAACCATTCCTAGAAACGAAATGTAGCATGTGGATAACACCGCAAGCCCAAGACTCTGCTTCGAATCAGACGGCTGTTGATTCCGTGACCAAGGCCGGATTCCATGATTGGCGGTCCCTCGCTGATGCGCCTTGCGGGCGGGCGGGAAAGCGCCGAGTTTAGCGGTCGGTTCTGGGGATAACTGTCGTATCTAGCGAAATATCACCAGTTTTGTGCACAGATGCACACCAACCTCCGTGCCCTCGCATGGCGTTGTACCCGCCAGAACCTAGCGCCAATTCCATTCTGGAACAGGGCGCGCAGGGCGAAGTGATCTCAAGGAGCACCTCTCCAAGCTGAAGACCCCTCATCCGGCAGGCATAAAGGTTAACGCCCGAGACGACGATGTTGCGGCGCAGGAGGGCCGCGGTGGCCTCTGTCCCGCACAGGGCGGAGATCACCGGCAGATGTTCGGCCTGGATCAAGGTGACGGCGCGCTTTCCCGCGCGGCCGTGGTCGCCGGTCAAACCGGCCATCGTGATCTCGGCGTGGCTGACAGGCAGCATGTCGGTCTTTCGATGCGGCCTGAGACCGATCCAGACCACGCGCCCCGGCCCTGCAAAGCTGTCCTGCAACTCCCGCAGGGTCCGCATGGGCGCGCTACTCCGTGGTTTCGACCACGAGGAGCTCACGCTCGGAGGCGCCGCGCGCATGGCTGAGCGCGTCCTGATAAGCGTCGGAGTGATAGCAAGCCACCGCATCCTCGACGCTGGCAAAGCGCGCCACGACATTGCGCGGACGCTCCTTGCCTTCGAGCTGCACAAAACGCCCGCCGCGCGCGATGAACGTTCCGCCATGCGCCGCAATCGCGGGGCCCGCCAGTTCGGCATATTTGCCGTAAGCCTCGGTGTCGGTCACGGTCACATGGGCAATCCAGAGTGCGGGCATGGCTTATCCTCCAATCACGGCTTTGGCTGCGGCGATCGCCGCCTCTGCGTTGTCGACCGAAGCACCACCGCCCTGCGCCATGTCAGGACGGCCACCGCCGCCCTTGCCGCCCAGTTCCGGCACGGCGGCCTTCACCAGATCCACCGCGGACACCTGCCCCTTGAGATCCTCTGTCACGCCCGCGGCCACCGCCGCCTTGCCGCCCGCATCCGCGATCAGCAGCACCGCTCCAGAGCCCAGCTTTGCCTTGTGCGCATCGATCAGCGGCGGCAGATCCTTGCCCGTCACGCCAGTGAGCACTTGGGCGAGGAAAGCCACGCCATTGATCTCTTCGGCCTCGGGGCCTGCGCCCTGCCCGGCCCCGCCGGCCATGGCCAACTCACGGCGCAACTGCGCCACTTCGGATTCCAGCTTCTTGCGTTCGTCCAGCAGCGCCTTCACGCGGCCCGGCACATCGGCGGACTGCGCCTTGAGCTCAGAGGCCACCGCTGCCAGCGTGTGATCCTGCCCGGACAGGTAGTCAAAGGCCGCAGCGCCGGTCAGCGCCTCGACACGGCGCACGCCAGCCGATGACGCGCTGTCGCCCAGCGTCACAAACAGCCCGATGTCCCCCGTCTGGCGCACATGGGTGCCACCGCACAGTTCCAGAGAATAGGTGTTGCCGTCCGACCCCTTGCCGGAGCCGGTCTGCTGACCCATCGACACCACGCGCACCTCGTCACCGTATTTCTCACCAAAAAGCGCTTGCGCCCCGATCCCGCGCGCATCGTCCGGCGTCATGATCCGGGTGCTGACGGGGCTGTTCTGGCGGATGTAGGCGTTGACCTCTTGTTCCACCGCCTTGAGCTCTGCCAGAGAGAGCGCCTTGCCATGGCTGAAGTCGAACCGCAGCCGGTCCGGCGCATTCAGGCTGCCTCGCTGGGCCACGTGATCGCCAAGGTGACTGCGCAAAGCCTCGTGCAGGAGGTGCGTCGCGGAGTGGTTGGCGCGGATTGCGCTGCGCCGCCCATGATCCACCTCAAGTTGAAGCGCATCACCCTTGCTGAACGTCCCCCTGTCCACATGAACGAGATGCGCAAAGACCTTGCCATCAGCCATTTTATGCGTGTCTTCCACAGAGGCGGACTCGTCTTCGTTCTCAAGCCGTCGCAGCCAGCCGGTGTCACCGGCCTGCCCGCCGCTTTCGGCATAGAAAGGAGTCTGGTTCAGCACGACCCAGCCCTTTTCGCCCGACGCCAATGCATCGACGAGCGCGCCGTCCTTGACCAGCGCCAGCACCTGTCCTTCGGCCTTTTCGGTATCATAGCCGAGGAAATCCGTGGCGCCTGCGGTCTCTGCCACGTCGAACCAGATGGTCGCGTCGGCAGCCCCTCCAGCCCCCGTCCAGGCCGCGCGGGCGCGCGCCTTCTGCTCGGCCATGGCCGTGTCAAACCCGTCGGTGTCGACCTCGCGGCCCTTTTCGCGCAGCGCATCCTGCGTGAGGTCGAGCGGAAAGCCAAAGGTGTCATACAGCTTGAAGGCCGTCGCGCCGGGCAGTTGCGCCTCTTCG
>JBELMB010000238.1:0-7625 GCA_042088665.1 Sagittula sp. | reverse complement strand
CAAAGCGCCTATGCCAATCTGTCGGCGTTGCAGGCCTACTCCCTGCGCCTCTATGACGGGCTGGCCGACGAAGTGGGGCAGGACGTTGGCAGCCATGTCGTGGGGGGCTTTTTCCTCGCACAGACAAAGGCCCGCATGGAAGAGTTCAAGCATCTCGCAGGCAAGTTCCGCGGGTTGGGGCTGGAGTATGAGCTCGTCACCCCGTCCGAGATCAAGGCGGCATACCCGTTGATGAATGTCTCTGACCTCAAAGGCGGCGCATGGGATCCGGAAGAAGGCTATGTCGACCCCTATTCGGTGACCATGGGGCTGGCGGCGGGTGCGCGCAAACATGGGGGCAAGATCCGGCGCAACACGCAAGTGGACAGCATCACGCGATTGCCGTCCGGCTCTTGGCGGCTGACGGCGGGAGAAGAGGTCTTTGAATGCGAGATCTTCGTCAACTGTGCCGGGTTCTGGGCGGATGAGGTGGCGTGCATGGTCGGCACGCGTCTGCCGATCACCAATATGGAACACCAGTATCTGGTCACCGAGACCATGCCCGAAGTGGCAGAACTGACCGGCGAGCTGCCGATGATCCGCGACACCGACAGCCAGTACTACCTGCGTCAGGAGGGGCAGGGCCTGTTGCTGGGACCTTGGGAACAGGGATGCCGCCGGGCCTGGGATCACAGCGACGGGCGCGCGCCATGGAGCTTTGGGCAGGAGTTGTTCGAAGACGACTGGGACCGCCTCGAAGCCGGGTTGGGCGCGATTTTCCATCGCATCCCCGCGCTGGAACAGGCGGGGATAAAGCGTGGCGTGAACGGTGCCATCAGCTTTTCCCCGGATGGCCGTCCGATGATCGGCCCGATGCCGGGTGTGCCGGGGGTCTTCGTGGCTTGCGGATTCCTCGGTGGGATCGCGCAGGCCGGGGGCATTGGCCTCGCCATGAGCCAGTGGATTCTGGAGGGCGAACCGGAACTGGATCTGCATTTCATCGACGTGGCCCGGTTTGGCGACTGGACCACTCGTGAGTTCGCGCGCGCCCGCGCCTACGAGATCCTGCCGATCCGCTACGAGTTGATCTATCCCGGCATCGAACGCAGTTCGGGTCGTCCTCTGAAGACGACGCCGATCTATGATGACCTGTGCCAGCAGGGCGCGGTCATGGGCCAAGCCTATGGGTGGGAACGACCGCTTTGGTATGCGCCAGAAGGCGTGGCACCGGTCGATGTCCCATCATTTCAACGCCCGAACTGGTGGGCGCATGTGGGGGCCGAAGCCCGCGCCATGGCGGCGGGCTGTGGCCTGACAGAGATGTCCAGCTACGGAAAATTCCGCATCTCGGGCCCGCAAGCTGCGGATTTTCTGGACTGGATCGGCAGCGCGCGCTGCCCCGCGACGCCGGGCAAGATCGCCCTGACCCTGATACTGAATGCCCGGGGCGGGATCATCGGTGACCTCACGGTCGAGAATTCGGGCGACGGCACCTTCTACGCGGTGGGCGCCACGCAGGGTGTGGCCCTGTACCTGCGTTGGATGATGGATCACGCAACGGGCTTTGATGTGGCGATCGACAATGTGACAGAGGATTTCGCGGCCCTCGGGCTTGCAGGTCCACGCGCGCGGGCCTTGTTGAACGCGGTCTCAAACGGCGCGTTTGACGATTTTCCCTTCATGGCGTCCAGATCGGTGCAGATTGGCGGTGTCACCTGCAAGGCGCTGCGGGTCTCTTACTCCGGCGAAATGGGGTGGGAATTGCACTGCCCCATGGCTGACCAAAAGGCGCTGTTCTCGGTGTTGATGGCAGCGGGACCGGATCACGGGCTGACACTGCTGGGCGCGCGCGCCATGGGCATGTTGCGGCTGGAAAAAGGCTATCGCAGCTGGGGCGCGGAACTCACGTCCGAAGTCACGCCCCATGCGGCCGGGCTCGCACGGTTTTGCAGCAAGACCAAGGATTACATCGGCCGCGCTGCCGTGGACGCCGCAAGGCACGCGCCGCCCGCGAAACGCTTTGTCACGCTTGAGGTGGCCGCCGAGGCGCCGCCCTGCTGGGGAACCGAGCCGGTCTTTCGGGACGGCCGCCTTGTGGGCTACGTGACCTCGGGGGGTATGGGGTGGCGCTGCGGCATGATGCTCGCCGTGGCATGGGTCGACACGGCGGTGGGGGCCCCCGGCACTGGGCTCGACGTACAGATCCTGATGCAGACCTACCGCGTGACGGTACGCGCCGATCCGGTCCATGATCCCGAAAACATCAAACTCACGGAGATGGCGTGATGGCGCAACTTCCTGAACAAGCCTCGGTGGTCGTCATAGGCGGCGGCATCATGGGATGCTCGACGCTGTACCACCTTGCGCAGATGGGCGTGGGCGACGCCATCCTGCTGGAGCGCAACAAGCTCACCTCCGGGACCACATGGCATTCCGCCGCACAGGTGCGTGCGCTGCGCCACAGCCTGAACCTGACGCGGATGATCCAGTATTCCGTCGACCTCTACGCGCGCCTCGAGGAAGAGACCGGCCAGTCGGTGGGTTGGATCCAGAAGGGCTCTCTCTCTATCGCGACCACGCCGGATCGCCTGACCCATGTGCGCCGGCAAGAGGCACTGGCCCATGCTTACGGCATCGACGCGCGCTCGATTTCAGCCGCCGAGGCGCAGGCGCGCTGGCCGCTGATGAATGCCGACGATGTGCTGGGCGCGGTCTGGTCGCCGGACGACGGGCGCGTGTCGCCCTCGGATGTCTGTGCCGCGCTGGTCAAGGCGGCGAAGTCCAATGGCGCGCGGCTGTTCGAAGACACCGGCGTCACCGGGATCCTGACCGAAAACGGGCGCGTGCGCGGGGTCGAGACCACGCAGGGCACCGTCATGTGCGACGCCATCGCGCTCTGCGCCGGGCTCTGGTCGCGCGAGGTGGGGGCCATGGCAGGCGCCGAGGTGCCCTTGCTGGCCTGCGAACACTTCTACCTGCTGACCAAGCCCATCGAGGGCATCACCGGCAACATGCCCACACTCAGCGACCACGACAGCCATCTGTATATCCGCGACGATTCCGGCGGGCTGCTGGTGGGCTGTTTCGAGCCGATGGGCAAACCGCTGGCCCCGGGCCAGTTGGGCGCGGATTTCGCTTTTGGCCTGCTGGGCGAGGACTGGGACCACTTCGAGCCGATGATGATGAACGCCCTGCACAGGTTGCCCCCGCTGGCCGATGCGGGGGTCAAGATGCTGCTCAATGGGCCGGAAAGCTTCACGCCGGACGGGGCCTTCATGCTGGGCGAGACGGCGGAGACGCGCGGTCTGTTCCTTGGCTGTGGCATGAACTCTGTGGGGATGGCCTCTGGTGGCGGCGCGGGGATGAACCTCGCGCATTGCATCCTGCACGGCGCCCCGGCCTACGATCTGACCGAAGCGGATGCGCGGCGGTTTGCGCCGATCTTCAATTCCGTTGACCATTTGATGGCTCGTGCGCCGGAGATCCTTGGCACCCATTATGACATCGCCTACCCGGGCAAGCAGCTGAAGACCGCGCGCGATCTGCGCCACCTGCCGCTGCACAGCGCCTATCAGGCGGCGGGTGCGCATTTCGGCCAGTTCTATGGCTGGGAGCGGCCTTTGTACTTTGGCAAGACCGCAGAGCCGGTGTTGCGCTTTGACCGACCCGACTGGTTCGCCAATGTGCAGGCCGAAGTGGCGGCGGCGCATGAGGGGGCGGCGATCTTTGACGCGACCTCCTTTGGCAAGATCGACGTGACCGGCCCGGAGGCCGAGGCCTTCTTGCTGCGCGCTTGCGCGGGCCATATGGCGCGCGCGCCGGGGGCGGTGATCTATACGGCGGTCCTGAATGCGCGCGGCACCTTTGAAAGCGATATCACCGCGCAACGGCTGGACCGGGATCATTACCGTCTGTTTGTCGGCACCGGTGCGATCAAACGCGATCTGGCGTGGCTGCAACAGCAGGCGCAGGGCTTTGACGTGTCTTTGCGCGACCGCACCAAAGACTTTGCCGTGCTGGGCCTGATGGGGCCGCAGGCCGCCGCGGTGGCCGAGGCGCTTGGCGGGTCCGCGCTGCATGATATCGGGTATTTTCGGCACAAGGAGGCGCAATTGGCGGGTCTTCCCGTCAGATGCGCGCGCCAGTCCTACGTCGGCGAAGCCGGGTGGGAAATCACCTGCGCGATGGAAGACGCAGCCGCGCTTTATGCCGCCATGACGCAGGCGGGCGCGCGGCCCGCGGGCCTTTATGCCCAGACCGCGATGCGCATCGAAAAGGGGTTCTGCGCCATGGGCCATGAGCTCGACAGCGACCTGACCCCGGTGGACACAGGTCTGGATTTTGCGATCCGCAAGCAGGGCGGTTTCCTTGGATCCGATGCGCTGCTGGCCCGGCGCGCCGCAGGGGCGGTCAACCGGGTTGTCTCGCTCGTGCTGGACGATGCCGCAGCAGTGCCGCTGGGCCATGAACCGATCTATGCCGGCGGCGAGATCGTCGGGCAGACCACCTCTTGTGCCTTCGGGTTCCGCATCGGCAAACCCGTGGCGCTTGGCCATGTGAAACGCCCCCTGCGCGATGGCGACCGGGTTCAGGTGGATATCGCGCGTGAGATGTTCGACGCCACGATCACGCTTGGCCCGCTGTTCGACCCCGCAGGTGCGCGGATGCGGGGGACGGCGTGATCCGGGTCGCGCCCTTGGCCGATGCCGCAGAGGCGGCTCCGGTGCTGCGCATTCTGCGGCAAGGACTGGACGACGCGCTTTTTGCCGAACGGCTGCGCCGCGCGGTGGCGCAGGGCTATCGCGTGCTGGGCGCCCATGAGGAAACTGCGCTGTCGGGGGTGCTGGGGTACCGCGTCACCGATGACCTCTTTTGGGGCAGGACGCTTTTTGTCGATGACCTCGTGGTTGTGCCAGCGCGGCGCGGCGCGGGCATTGGCGCGCGCCTGCTTGGGGCCGCCAAGGGCATTGCCAAACAGTCGAGCTGTGACCATCTGAGGCTGTGCAGCGGTCTGGACCGGGGCGCCGCCCACCGATTTTACGAAACCAACGGGCTGACCCGCCGCAGCCTGCAGTTTGTCACCGATCTATCGGAGTAGACCCATGTCGCATGTCTTTCCCCGCAACATCAAATCGCCTCCGCCTCGGGCCGCGCGCGCCGAGGGCTGCTATATCTATGACACCGACGGCAAGGCCTATCTGGATGGGTCGGGCGGCGCTGCGGTTTCCTGCCTTGGCCATGGAGACCGGGATGTGATCGCCGCGGTGCAGGCGCAGGCGGACAAGCTGGCCTTTGCGCATACCGGCTTTTTCACGTCGGACCCGGCAGAAGAGCTGGCGGATCTGTTGGTCCGACACGCGCCAGAGGGGCTGGACCGGGTCTATTTCGTCTCCGGCGGATCAGAAGCGGTCGAAGCGGCGATCAAGCTTGCGCGGCAATACCACATGGAAAACGGCCAGCCGGAGCGGCGGCACCTGATTGCCCGCAAGCAAAGTTACCATGGCAACACGCTGGGGGCGCTGGCGGCAGGGGGCAATGCCTGGCGACGCGCCCAGTTCGAGCCGCTGCTGACCGCGGTCAGCCATATTGACCCCTGCTACGAATACCTGCTGCGCCGCGATGGCGAAAGCGCCGAAAGCTACGGCCAGCGCGCCGCTCAGGCGCTGGAGGAAGAGATCCTCCGGCTTGGTCCCGAGACAGTGATGGCCTTTGTGGCAGAGCCGGTGGTCGGCGCCACGCTGGGCGCGGTGCCCGCCGTTGCAGGGTATTTTCGGCGCATACGAGAGATTTGTGATCGATACGGCGTGCTCTTGATCCTCGACGAAGTGATGTGCGGCATGGGGCGCACCGGGCATCTCTATGCCTGCGAGGCCGATGGGATCAGCCCGGATATTCTATGCATCGCCAAGGGGTTGGGCGCGGGGTATCAGCCGATTGGCGCGATGCTCTGCTCGGCCACGATCTATGACACCATCGCGCAGGGCAGCGGGTTGTTTCAGCACGGCCATACATACCTTGGCCATCCGGTCGCTGCGGCGGCGGGCCGGGCCGTGGTGACGAAACTCACCGAACAGGGCTTGGTGACCCGGGCGCGCGAGACGGGTGTGCAGTTGCGCGCTGCCCTTCAGGACCGCTTTGGCCAGCATCCCCATGTGGGCGACATCCGCGGGCGTGGCATGTTCCAGGGGTTGGAATTCGTGCAGGACCGCACCACGAAAACCCCCTTTGCGCCGGGGATGCGCGTGGCAGGGCGGCTGAAGGCCGCGGCCTTTGAGGCCGGTCTGATCTGCTACCCGATGCCCGGCACCCGCGATGGGCAGCTTGGGGACCACGTCTTGCTCGCGCCGCCCTTTATCCTGTCTGACGACCAGATCGGGGAGTTGACGGACAAGCTGGCGCAGGCGCTCAGCCGAACCCTGGCGGAGATGCCAAGCGCGGCGTGAGCGGCACGCAGCAGGTGCGCACCACACCCGTTGGTTCCGGACAGATGTGGTGGCCCGAGCCTGTGCCAAAGCGATCCGCGAAGGGCGCGCAGGGATGTTTGACACCTGTCACGACATCCCTGCGCTGCCCTCCTGTCTGTGAGAGCCGTATGGCGGCCATCTATTCGGCGGCGTCCAAACGGGCCTCGGCTGCCTTGCGCCGCATCTGTTTGATATGCGCATCACCCTCTGCGGTGCCGTCGTGAAAGGTGCCGAACCATTTGTCCCACGGCGTGTCCCAGGTGCCGTAGTTGCAGTCCACAAAGCGGTGGTGCAACTGGTGAAAGAAATCTCCCAGCGGCATCTTTTCACGGCCAACGGACAGGTGTTCGAACCCGGCATGGCTGACGGGCGCACCGATCCCGTGGTGAAACAGCAAGAACAGCGCCAACACCGGATGCCCGGGGATCACGAACAGCAGCATGGTGTCAAAGAACAGCAGAAAGCTTTCCACCGGATGCATGGCAAGGCCGGACCACGGGCCGGTGTTGATGTTGCGATGGTGCCATGAATGGACCCGTGTATAGAGCGGTCCCACATGCAGCAGACGGTGCAGCCAGTAGAAATGCACCCCCGCCCAGATCGGGATCAGCAGCGTGATGACCGCAAAGATCGCGGGCGTCTCAAGCGGGCTCATCATGGGCGCGCGGCCAGTGGCATAGGCCCACATGATCAGACATTCCCAGAAGGTCCAGAACACCCAGGCCACCAGCGACCAGAAGACGTTGTCATACACCTGGCTGGAGAAGTGAAAGACCCGCGACCCGGTCGCCATCGGTCGCAGGTCGTAGCGTGCCTCGTCGCCCTGCCGTTTCCAGACGTTCAGCCACAGGTGCAATCCCCCGGCAAAGACCAGCAGGATCGCGAGATTGCGCACCGCGATGAACAGCACCCAGCCCGAACCACCTTCAGCGATGCTTTCGAGGCTGGGGGAGGCCCAGTGCCAGACGGCCCAAGCGAGCAGCAACATCAGAAACCGCCATCCCGCCGGGTTCCAGCTGTTGAGCAGGTGCAGCGCGGAGCTTAGCGGCCGCCATGGCCAGTCGTAGTAAGGTGCAAGGCGCAGCGGCAAGGCCGGCGTGAAATGCCAGATCTTGCGGGCTGCGCGCTCGGGTGGGGTTGGATCGGCCGATGTCATTGGGCTCTCCTGAACAAAGGGGGCAT
>JBELMB010000237.1:0-7648 GCA_042088665.1 Sagittula sp. | reverse complement strand
CTGGGTGCATGTGCATGGCTTTGAAGTGCACAGTTCTCTCCTGCACACGGGGGTGAGCGCGATCATGTGGGGGGCCAAGCTGATTGACTGGGCCAACCATCTGAATGCCTCGCTGCAGGCGGCCGAGCCGGAAGGGATGGCAGGTCTGTTTGATCCGCCCTACACCAACGCCCATATCGGGCAGATCTCGGGCGGAACGGCGCATAACATCTCCGCCAAGGACTGTGAGTTCGGCTTTGGGTTTCGCGTCGTGCCGGGGGAGTCGCTGGATCGCTGGCGGCAGCTGCTCGAAGCGAAGGTGGCAGAGCTGACGGAGCAGATGCAGAAGATCCGGCCCGAAGCCTGGATCGAAGCGCGGGAGATCTTTTCCGTGCCGCCCTTTGCGCCGGAGCAAGACAACAGCGCCGAGCAATTGACGCGGGCCCTGACCGGCGACAACGGCGATGGGTTTGTCAGCTATGGCACCGAGGCCAGTCATTTTCAGACCGCGGGATACCGTGCCGTGGTTTGCGGTCCGGGCAATATTGCCGTGGCGCACCAGCCGGACGAATACATCACCGTGGCGCAGTTCGTCGAGGGCCAGCGTTTCATGGAACGGATGCTGGAGACGCTGGCGTAGCGCGCGCTCCGGGCCAGACCGGGCCAGACCGGGCCAGACCGGGCCAGACCGGGCCAGACCGGGCCAGATCGGGGGAATGCCAGTAACTGCTTGCACCTGCAGCATTCCGATCTAGACTCGCGCGAAAGGCCGTACCCGTGGCCGATGTCAAACCAGCAGGAGATGCCCCATGCCAGTCAAGAACCGTTTTGCCGAATTGCATGCCGAGATCACCGCCTGGCGTCAGGACATTCATGCGCATCCCGAGCTTCAGTTCGACACAGAGCGCACCAGCGCGCTGGTGGCCGAAAAGCTGGCGGCGTTCGGCTGTGACGAAGTGGTGACCGGCATCGGAAAGACCGGCGTCGTCGGTGTGATCAAAGGACGGAAGTCCACGTCAGGCAAGGTGATCGGGTTGCGCGCGGACATGGACGCGCTGCCGATTCTCGAAGAGACCGGCGTCGACTATGCCTCTACCGCGCCGGGCAAGATGCATGCCTGCGGACATGACGGCCATACGGCCATGCTTTTGGGCGCTGCCAAATACCTTGCCGAAACGCGGAACTTTGACGGGCAGGTCGCGGTGATCTTTCAGCCAGCCGAAGAGGGCGGCGGCGGTGGCCGCGAGATGTGCAATGACGGCATGATGGACCGTTTCGCCATCGATGAGGTCTATGGCATGCACAACTGGCCCGGGCGACCGGTCGGCTCTTTTGCGATCCGGCCCGGGTCGTTCTTTGCCGCGGCGGACCTCTTGCGCATCGAAGTGACCGGCACAGGCGGCCATGCGGCCAAACCGCATGAGACCGTCGATCCGACCGTGGTCGCGGCGCATCTGGTGACAGCACTGCAGAGCATCGCCAGCCGCAACGCAGATCCCATCAGCCAGATCGTGGTCTCTGTCACATCTTTCGAGACCTCTTCGACCGCGTTCAACGTGATTCCCGCCTCCGTGACCCTGAAAGGCACGGTGCGGACCATGTCCAAGGAGAACCGCGACCTTGCCGAGGAGCGGATCACCGCGCTGGCGGAAAACATCGCGCGCGGTTTTGGCGCCGAGGCGACCGTGGATTACAATCGCAACTACCCGGTGATGGTGAACCACGAGGCGCAGACAGCCTTTGCCGCGGAAGTGGCGGCCGAGGTGTCGGGCACTTGCGAAGACGCGCCGCAGGTCATGGGGGGGGAGGATTTCGCCTTCATGCTGGAGGAGCGGCCCGGAGCCTATATTCTCGTGGGCAATGGCGACACCGCGCATGTCCACCATCCGGAGTACAACTTCAACGACGAGGCAATCCCGGCGGGCTGTTCGTGGTGGGCTGAAATCGTCGAGCGCCGCATGCCGGTGTAACGGTTTGCGTGGCGGCTGCGTGCCGCCCGCGGTCGCAACATGGCGCAAGGGTCGGGAATACCGCTATTGCGAGACACGGTCCGGCGCATACTCTGGCAGCATTTTCCCTGTTGCCAGAGGAGGCCCCGACCATGACGAGTGACAAGTCCAGACCCGCCAATAATGATCATTGTTTTGAAGGGGTTGGACGTCCCTACTGGCACGGTCTGGCGACAGGTATGGGCGTCGCGGGGATCCGTCAGGGGCGCGATGGCAGCTATCTGGAGTACGTTCTGGAAAGCGATGGCTTTGCCACCCAGAACGGCGGGATCTCCAACCCGAGGATCGAACCCCTCGGGCGGCGTCAGTACTATCGGTTCTTTTCTTTGACCGACCACAACAAATATGGCGGCACCAGCTGCATGGCGGGCAATTGGTGGATCTCGCAAAACCATTTTCAGATCATCAAGACCCATGCCCTGCAAAATGACATTCCGCTGAACAAGGCCGCGCAGGCGGTGCTGGTGATCCCCTGGCATGATTGCGGCTATGTCGGCTGTGCGACGCTGACCACGCCGGTGAAGGCCTATGTCGGGCGGGGAAAGCTGGCCACCGGCGGCAGCAGCCCGCACAATGCGCAGCGCGACCAAGCCACGGAGCCTTTGCAGGGGCCGGTTGCCTCGGCTGAGGTCAACCAGCTGTTCATCCCCGGGGATCGCAAGCTTCTGGGGCGCTTGTTCAACGTGCATCAGGTCGTGCGCTGCATCAAGAAGGGCGAGGGCCTTTAGGGGTGGAGCCTGAATGGGCGGGGCGCTATTGAGCGCCCATGACCGACCGTATCAACATCATGTGCATCAAGTGGGGCACGCTCTTTGGCCCTGAGTATGTGAACCGCCTGTATTCCGGTGTGCGCCGCAACCTGTCGCGTCCGGTGCGGTTTTTCTGCATGACCGAAGTGAGCGATGGGCTGCACCCGGAGGTAGAGGTGCTTGATCTGCCCGTCGAACCCTATTCCGAGCCGATGAATGCCGCGCTTGCGGTGGCCAACCGGCAGGGTGCTATGCGCAAGACCTCCTTGTTTCGGCCCGGGCTGGTGCCGGATCTCGAGGGTCCGGTGCTGGGCTTTGATCTGGACGTCGTGATCACCGGCGGTTTGGACGAGATCCATGACCTCGCGCCGGGGACGGTGGCGATGCGCCACGACTGGACCGAAAAGCGCAAGGGGCGTCCGACCGGACATGGGTCCGTGTTCCGTTTCGATCCGGCGCAGCATGGGTTTTTGTACGAGGATCTGGCGGCCAACCCCTATGCCGAAGTGGAAACCGCGCGCGGGTCCGAGCAGCGCTATACCTCGCACAAGGCGCTGGACCGGGATGTTTTCACTTATATACCGGGCGAATGGGTGGTCTCGTTCAAGTATGACTGCAACCCGTTTCCGGGAAACTACCTGCGTGCGCCGCAACTGCCGCCTGACGCGCGGGTGGTCTGTTTTCATGGTCGGCCCAAGATGACCGATGCGCTGACCGGCTACACCGGGTCACTGATCCGCTATGCCAAACCCTGCGACTGGCTGGAAGAGCACTGGATCACACGGTCCAGGGAGGACCTCGGCGCGGGCTGGGCCTAGGGTGGTCAGCTGGACGCGGCGACGGAATGTCTGATCGGGTTTCGGGACGGGACTCGGCCCGTGGCCTTCGCCCGCCCGCCACCCCTCTGCCAAGGGGTTTCACCACGGCGCTCCGCCAGATCTTTGGGGGCGCGCGCCGCATTTGGACCTGAGGTCGGCTTGATTTGGCTTTCGGGTCTTTGCGCAGGCGCGGCGGTCTTGCCCCCGGGGCGCGCTCTGCGGTAAGTGCAACTCAAGACAACGAAGGGAGAGCAGAGCTATGGCACGACGCGTTGTGGTCACAGGTCTGGGTATGATTACACCGCTCGCATGCGGGGTGGATGAAACCTGGACACGGATCCTTGATGGAGCGTCCGGGGCCGGCACCATCACCAGGTTTGACGCCGATCATCTCGCCACCAATTACGCCTGCGAAGTGCCGCATGGCGATGGCAGCGACGGGACGTTCAATCTGGACGATTGGATGGACAAGAAAGAGGCCCGCAAGGTCGATGATTTCATCAAGTACGGCATTGCGGCGGCGGTCATGGCGGTGCGCGATTCTGGCTGGATGCCCGAAGACGAAGAAAGCCGGTTGCGCACCGGTGTCATGATCGGCTCGGGCATTGGCGGGTTGAATTCCATCGCGGATACCGCTGTCCTGATCAAGGAAAAGGGGCCGCGACGGGTCTCTCCGTTCTTTATTCCGGGCGCTCTGATCAATCTGATCTCCGGCAATGTCTCGATCCGCTTCGGGTTCAAGGGGCCGAACCACGCGGTGGTGACGGCCTGTTCCACCGGGGCGCATGCCATTGGTGATGCGGCGCGGCTGATCAAATACGGTGACGCGGATGTCATGGTCGCCGGGGGTGCCGAAGCGGCGATTTCCGAGATCGGCATCGCGGGTTTCAACGCCTGCAAGGCCCTGTCGACCAAGCGGCGTGATGTTCCGGCGACCGCCAGCCGGCCTTATGATGCGGACCGCGACGGGTTTGTCATGGGGGAGGGCGCGGGTATCGTGGTGCTCGAATCCCTTGAACATGCGCAGGCGCGCGGCGCCAGGATCTATGCCGAGGTCTGTGGCTACGGAATGTCCGGTGACGCCTACCACATCACCGCGCCGTCCGAGGACGGTGAGGGCGGTGAGCGGTCGATGCGCGCGGCTCTGGCGGATGCCGGGCTTGAGGCTTCGGCGCTGGACTACATCAATGCGCATGGCACATCGACCATGGCGGACACCATCGAACTGGGCGCGGTAGAGCGATTGTTGGGCGATGCGGCGAGCAAGGTGACCATGTCGTCCACAAAATCGGCGACCGGGCACCTGTTGGGTGCGGCTGGGGCGATCGAGGCGATCTTTTCGATCCTCGCGATCCGCGACCAGGTGGCGCCGCCGACGATCAATCTGGACAATCCGGCGGTCGAGACGCCCATCGACCTTGCCCCCAACGCCAAGCGTCCGCGAGAGATTGCCTATGCACTTTCGAACAGCTTTGGTTTTGGCGGCACAAATGCCAGTGTGATTTTTGGCCGTATGAGTTGAGGCGACCCGGCCACCGCGGGCCTCCGGATCCGGGGGCGGGCCAAAGGCACGAACCGGGGCGAAGGTGTCCCGGTCCAGGCCTCGGGTTGGGGCACGGGGCGTCACGAGCAGAAACGAAGAGGCAAGGACCATGTGGCGCAGCATCGCCTCCAACGCGCTGACCCTTCTGGTCGTCGCGCTTTTCCTTTTTGGCGGCGTCCTGCTTTGGGCGCAGTCGGAATACAGTGCGGAGGGGCCGCTTGCGGCGCCCATCTGCCTCGAAGTGCCGCGCGGCACGAACATGGCACGCGTCTCTGAGAACCTTGCCGATCAGGGCGCGGTGTCGAGCGCGCTGATGTTCCGGCTTGGCGCGGATTACTCTGACAAGACGCAGTCCTTGAAGGCGGGCAGCTATCTGGTGCCTGAACAGGCCTCGATGTCCGAGATCACCGATATCGTCACCCGGGGCGGGGCATCGACCTGTGGGACCGAGGTGGTCTACCGGATTGGTGTGACCCGGGCCACCGTGCAAGTGCGCGAGATCGACCCGGCGACCGGACGCTACGCAACCCGCGCCAGCTTTGACCCCGCCGAGGGCGCCGCGCCGGAGATTTATGGATCCGTCAAACAGGCCGCTGACACGCGCTTTCGCGTCGCTCTCGCAGAGGGGGTGACCAGCTGGCAAGTGGTGCAGGAACTCAACGAGATCGACATTCTCGAAGGCACGGTCGATGTGCCATCGGAGGGCGCACTCGCGCCGGACAGCTACGAAGTGCGCCCCGGCGACACGCGCGCCAGCCTGATCGCCCGGATGACCCGTGCGCAAGAGCTTATTCTCGCAGAGGCCTGGTCCAACCGGGCGGAGGGTTTGCCGCTGAAGAGCCCCGAAGAGGCGCTGATCCTCGCCTCCATCATCGAGAAAGAGACGGGGACATCCGAAGAGCGTGGCGTCGTGGCCAGCGTCTTTGTGAATCGCCTGAACCGGGGCATCCGCCTGCAGACCGACCCGACGGTGATCTATGGTGTGACGCGGGGGCAGGGGGTTTTGGGCCGTGGTTTGCGCCAGTCGGAACTGCGTGGAGAGACGCCGTGGAACACCTATGTGATCCCTGCCTTGCCGCCGACGCCTATCGCCAATCCCGGGCGCGCCAGCATCCGCGCGGCACTGGACCCCGATCAGACGGATTTCATCTACTTCGTCGCCAAGACGCTTGACCCGTCTGACGGTCACAACTTTGCCGAGACGCTGGACCAGCACAATCGCTATGTGGCCGCCTATCGGGCGCTGGAACGGGCGCGGGACCAGTAGGGACAAGGCCAGCAGGCTCAGGAGGCGCCTTGCTGCGCCTGGCTTATGGCCTTCTGCGCCTTTTTCGTGAGGCCTGAAAAGACGATTGCGTAAGAGGTCTCCAACCGCGCGCGCAACTCGTCCTCCGGCACGGCATCCCAATCGACCCGGACCCAGGACCGGTGAAAATAGGGGGCCTTTACCGCGCGCGCCATCTCGATCAGCAGTTGTGCATCCTCGATGGAGGGTGTCTTGACAGAGACCCCGTCGCCCATGGTGCCGATGGTGGCAAACATCTTTCCGCCCACTTTCCAGGCGTCATGGCCACCGCCCCAAGGGTCGGACCATTCCGCCCCGGGCAGGGCCTTGCAGATCGTGTTGACGGTGTCGCGGCTCATGTCCTGAACCTGCCGCAAAGAGGCGGGCGCGTCCACTGTCAGCTGCTGTCAGCGGGGGGCTCTGCCGAGACATCTGGCGCGTCTCCCATGAGGTAGCGCGGGCCGTGACCGATGCGGGCGGCGCGGTCTTCGGGATTATAGAGCGCGCAGCTTTGCAAGGAGAGGCAGCCGCACCCGATGCAGCCATCGAGCCGACCGCGCAGGGCTGTCATCTGGGCGATGCGCGCATCCAGCACCTTGCCGAAACGGCGTGAAATGCGGGACCAGTCGGCCTTGGTGGGGGCGCGGTCCGCGGGCAACCGGTCCAGTTCCCGCCGGATCTGTGCCAACGAGAACCCAAGCCCCTGCGCGATCATCACAAAGGACAGTCGCCGCAGGTCGGCACGGGCAAAGCGCCGCTGGCCCTGTGCGGTGCGGTCGGGAAAGACCAGCGCTTCTGCCTCGTAGTGGCGAATGGCGGATGCGGACAGGCCCGTGCGGTCGGACACTTGTGAGATTGTCAGCCCATCTCGTTTTACAGCACTGTTTTTCATGATGAGTTTCCATTTGCCTTCAACCTTGGTTGAACCTTTATCTTGATCTCACACAAGATGACCACAGGAGATGACGATGACACGACTGGAACATGTGAACATGACCGTCCCGGATCCGAAACAGACCGCTGCCGTGCTGCAATCGCTGTTCGGGTGGGAAATCCGCTGGCAGGGCGCGGCGCTGAACGGTGGCTTTACCGTGCATGTTGGCGAGCCGGGCAGCTATCTCGCGCTTTATGCGCCGAAAGAGGCGCTGTCGCCGGAGCCCCCGCGCTATACCTACGAGGCCGGGCTCAACCACATCGGGCTGGAGGTCGAGGATCTCGCCGCCATGGAGCAGAAGGTCAGGGACCTTGGCTATACGTCGCACAAC
>JBELMB010000041.1:0-36059 GCA_042088665.1 Sagittula sp. | reverse complement strand
GGTGACTTGGTCGGGCGGCCGCCGCGGCTGGGATCGCGAGAGGTCTCTTCGCTTCGGTCGAGGATGGGCAGGAGCACGGCCCATTCCTCTGTCGCGTCACCGGGTCGGGCCTGGGCGAGGGTCTGTCGCAGCGCGGTCTCCTCGCCTGCGCGCAGCGCTCCGGCGAGGCGCAGACCCTGTTTTTCGGTCAGGCTTTCGGGGAATTCAAGGAGATCCCCGAGGTCGTCAAAGATCAAGGCAAAGCTGCGGATCTTTGACCGTTTTGCCTTGGACGCCGCGGGAAAGAGGTGGTTCACCGCCTCCTCCGTCGAGCCAAAGACACGCTGCCGCACCGAAAGCGCGGCGATGCGCCCGCGTTCGAAATGGCTGAGATCGGCGCGGATCTCGTTCTCTTCGACCATGGCGGCAAGGGCATCGGGCGCGGGGATCCTGTCGCGCACCAGCGCCTTGATCGTGGCAAAGCGCAGCCCACCGGAAAGGAGGTGCAGCGCCTCCGTTGCCTTGAACCTGCGGTAACCCGAAAGCAGGCCATAGCGCTGCGACCCGCCCTCATCGGCCATCTGGTAAAGCTCGATGGGCAAGCGCAGCCCGTTGGTGGCAATTGACTGCTGGAGTTCTGACATTTCCTCGGGGTCGAGGATCAGCCGGTCGCGGGTGAGATCCTCGGCGAGGATCTGGTCCAGCGGGATCTCCTGAATGAGCAGACCCGCGTCGCGGCTGCGGCGGAAGGCGTCGGCCTCCGCACCCGTGCGAGCCGCGCGTTCGCGGGCCTCGCCGTCAAGAACTGCCGCCGCCTGCGCGCTCTGTGCGGCCACTTGCGCGATGGGGGCCATGGGGCGTGCCGCGGGGGAGGTTTCGCGGCGAAACTCTTCTTCGATGCGGGTCATGTCCTCGGCCGAGGGCGCCGTCAGTTTGCGTTTGCGTGCCATGTCATGCCTCCTGTGATCCGGCCTCGGCGGTGTCCCGCCACCAGGCGCCCAGCACCAGTTCCTTGACCTCCGCCCAGGTGCGATCGAAGGTTTCGCGCCCGCGCACATAGGTGTCGCGGTTGAAATCGCGGTAATCCGCCTCGTAGATGCCAGAGACCTGTTCGCCGGCCTGCCCCACCATGGCCGTGTATTCCTGCCGATAGGTGGTCATGAAATCGCCGAAATAGGCCTGGATCACATTTGCCAGATCGGTCTGCTGACCGGCGTCAAAGCGGGTAATGAGCGCGCGCACCGCGTCCCATTCAAAGCGGATCTCTTCGAGGCCCTCGCGGCGGCGCATGGTGTTCTCGCCCTCTTCGATGCTGGCGAAGGTCGAATAGAGCATGTCGAAAAACCGGCCCGTGCTGTCAAATTCAAGAAAGCTGGCGCCGAGCGGCACAAGCAGGATGTCCGCGGCAGAGAGCGCGTTGATCGTCAGATAGCCGAGGGCCGGGGGGGTATCGAGGAAGATCAGGTCGTAGTCGTCGAGCAGCCCCTCGGACGTCAGAAACCCGTTCAGCGCGTCCCACAGCGGCCAGCCCCGCGATTGCATGCGCCAGACCGGCACCTGGAACTCTGCCCAGTACAGATTGAGCTGCGCGCCGATCAGATCGATGTTGGGCCAATGGGTCGGCTGGATGACACGTTTCGCGTCGAAACCCAGGGCTTCGGTCAGGGTTTCGTCGAAGGGCAGGGGGGGCTGACCAGCGGCTTCGCGGACCCGGTTTTCCGCCGCCATATGGGTGGCGAAGTGTTTGGCCAGCAGTGGAAAGGCGGTGGACCATTCATCCTCGACCTTGCCCCCCATGATGGAGGTCATGGAGCCCTGGCTGTCGAGGTCGATCACGAGCACCTTGTAGCCGTCCAGCGCTGCGGACATGGCGAGATGGGCACAGGTGGATGTCTTGCCCACCCCACCCTTGAAGTTCGCGACCGCGATGGTTTTGGCCTGCGCACCTTCGGGCCGCCAGGGCCGGTATTCGCGTGTGCTGACCCCTTCTTCGGCAAAGTGATCGCGCAAGCGCAGCACCTCTTCGAGGGTGAACCATTTGGAGCCGCCTTCGCCTTCGCCCTGCGGCAGATCCGGGTGTTGTTTCAACACGCGTCGGAAATGAGCGCTGGCCACGGGAATGAGGTAGCGACAGATTTCCCAGGTCGAGAACCGGCGCAGGCGCTTCTTGCCGTCGGGCATGTAGCCGCGCTTGGCCAGGTCATCGCGGCCCTTGGCGGCAAAGGTTGCCGCTTTGGCGAATCGTGGTGTGCTGATAGGATCGGACAGCTTTTCCGCGGCTGCCTTTGGGTCGATGCCCACATAGGGTGGGGGAGGGGGTTTGCCTGCCGAATTCATGCTGACCTCGTGATGTACGCGTTTTCGCCTTATATACTTGTGAGTATCGCACATGACGCGAAAAAGTGGAACGGATTTATCCACCGGGTCTGGATCGGGACTGGTTTCGCCGCGAAACCCTTTCCAAATCGTAAAGAAAGCGCACAAAGCGTTTGGAGGTCTTTAAGGACTTTGGAGTCTTTACGTTCCGATAAAGTGTTTTGGATCAAAATCCTACATGCCTTTGGGGACCCTTTTGCAGGGTCAAGGGTACCAAGATACGGGAGGGGTGGCACCCGCCCGCGGGGCAAGGGACTCCGATTCGCGGGATTGGGGGCACCAGAGTCCGGGAGAGGCGGGGCAGGGCGCATGGGCGCGTCTTTTTTGCCCTCGGCGTGGCCATTTCACCGTCTGGGGCACCGGGGTGCCTCCCGTAGATGGGTCCCTTTGCGACGAAAGGAACCCATCTACGGGAGCGGATCGCGGGGAGATGGGGAACCCAGCCACAGCTTGAAGCGGGGTGCCTTTGGTGCGATACTGTGGATAAAGGGCGAGGGTCGGGCAAATCGAACAGATCCCCAAAGAGGTGCTGACGGGCGCGCTGCGGCGTGAGAGCGTCAAGAAGAACGTGGCGGCGATCCATGTCTCCGGCAAGCTGTCGCTGTTGCAGCGCAAGCTGTCGAACGTGCTCTTGCTGAATGCCTATGACATGCTGACGACACAGGCGCAGTTCCGGATCGATGCGCGCACCCTGTGCCTGATGATCGGCTACAATTCCAACGACACCGACCGGTTGAAGGCGGCGCTGCGCGGGCTGGCAGAGACCGTGGCGGAATGGGACATGCTCGATGACCGCGGGCGGCAGGAATGGGGGGTTTCGGCGCTGCTCAGCTATGCCAAGCTGAAGGACGGGATCTGCGAATACGCTTATTCCCCGGCTCTGGCGGAAAAGCTGCACGACCCAAAGGTCTTTGCCCTGATCAATCTCAACATCCAGCGGCAGTTCACCGGCGGACATGCGCTGGCGCTCTATGAGAACTGCTTTCGGTTTGTGAACACCGGGTCCACAGGCTGGTGGCCGCTGGAGATCTTTCGCCGGTTGATGGGTGTGGACGGCTCGGACTATTACCAGAGCTTCAAGCATCTCAACGCCAAGGTCATCAAACCTGCCGTGACCGAAGTGAACAAGGTGTCCGATATCATCGTGACGCCCGAGACCCGCAAGATGGGGCGGCAGGTGTCCGAGATCCGCTTTCGCATAACGCGCAATCCGCAACTGGCGATGATGAACATCGACGATGGCGAAGGGGTGCGCGGCGGGCAGGTTTACGGGCGACTGCGCGACACAGGCGTGTCTGACCGGCTGGCGCGGCAATGGATCAGCCAGCACGGCGAAGATTATGTCTCTGACAAGCTGGATTTCGTGGCGGAGCAACCGGGCGTCCGCAACCCGGCCCGCTATCTCAGTGCCGCGATCCGCGAGGATTTCGGCCGCGATGAGGCGGGTCTGACGGCGGATGGCAAGGGAGGTCCGGGGCCTGCGTCGCGGCTGTCGGGTCGGGCCGCCCTTCTCAAGAAAGTGCAGGAGGTGGTCGCCAGCCGCAGCCCGACGCGGCGCGATGCGGACCGGCGCTTGTTCCAGTCGCAACTCAAGGAGGCCGGTCTGCGCGAGGATTTCGAGCGGCACGGCTGGATGTCCGCGCTGAACGCGCAGGCGATCCTTGCGTTCTGGCGTGACATGGAACCCGACGCTTTTGCCGATGCGGAACAGGATCCCGATCAGGTCGGGTGATTCCCCGCGGATCTTCAAATAGATTAACCTTGGTTAACAGAGCCTTGACGTTTCGCTGACGGTCGGCGTGGCACATCGGTTTCCAGACAACTTCTGACGGAGACCTGAACCATGACCTCTTCATCGAAACGTCCTTATCTGACCGGGCCAAAGCGTGCCCGCATGGCGCGTCAAAGGCGGCAATGGGCGACGGACCTGTCGCAGGATGCCGGCCGCCCGGCCTTTGAGGCCAGCGACAATGGCGACAACGCCACCTATGACACGCGGCCCATGGCCTTTACCAAGGGGCTGAAGCACGACGACTACGGGACGCTGCAGGATGATGCCGATTACATCCGGTTCGAGGAGGCGCTGACCGGCCCCGGCCCGGATTGCACCGAAACCGAGGCGGCGTTTGACGTGCCCGGCACGAAGAAAACCGGCTTTGCCGGGTTTCGCACGATGGTGGAGGCCGACGCAGGCAGCAAATCCGTCCTCAAGAAGGCCGAGGCGCGCACATGGGAAAGCCCGCTGGCCGGGTTGTACTATGTCGAGGAGGGCCCCGATCCGGGCACCATCGGCATCCCCGGTGCACCGCGTCTGGGCGGCAGTGAGCTTTGTGCCGAGATGGCAGAGGTCTATGCCATGGCGCTGGTGCGGGACATGAAACTCGACGAATTGTCGGACCCGGCGCAGGTGCTGTACTATGTGGACCCAGACGGCGCGCAGCAGAACCACATGCTGGACGAAAAGACCTTTACCGTGGGCGATCTGCTGGCGACGTTGAACACGTTCAACTGGTTCGATCCCAAGGGCACCCCGTTTGGCGGCACGGATCCGTCGCTGTCGGCGTCCCTGTCACGGCCGGAGCACTTGCGTCGCCTGCGGGGCAAGACGATGGTGCCCCAGACCGTACGGACGCTGTTCCGGGGCTCTGCCCCCGGGGCGCAGGACGGGCGGTATCTGTCGGTTTTCCTGCGGCAGGAACACGTGGATTACGGCGCGCAGATCATCGATCAGAAAATCACGCCGGTGGCGCCGGGGCTGGATTTCATGACCAGCTGGACCGCTTGGCTGGATGTGCAGAACGGCGCCGATCTGCGCGGGATCGCGGCAACGGACCCGGCTGCACGGCGATTGATGGAGACCGGTCGCGATCTGGCGCGCTATGTGCACATTGACCAGTTGTACCAAGCCTATCACATCGCCGCCCTGTTGATGGGCGGGTCCAGGATGCTGGGCAATTCGCTGGGCTTTCCGGAGAACGCGGGCAGTCTGACGCGCGATGCCTTTGCCAGTTTTGGCGGACCCCACGCGCTGGCCCTCTTTGCGGAGGTGTCCAGCCGCGCGTTGAAGGCGGTGCGTCGGCAGAAGTACCAGATCCACCGGCGCGCCCGGCCAGAGCGGCTGGCGGCCCTGCTGACACTTGCGGCCAACGGTCAGGCCGCGCATCTGGGCAATGCAGAGTCGGCTGTCACAAGTATGCTGGAGGAGATGAAGACCCATTTCGGGCCGTTCCTCGCGTTGGTGGCGCAACACAACACGCGCCAGAACGGCACGGAATGGAGCAATGCGCGCAAGGGTCTGACCGGGATCCAACTGGACGGTGCCCATTCCTTTGAGCCACATCCGGACAAGAACTATCTGCTGCCGATGGCCTTTCCGGAGGGCTCTCCGATGCACCCGGCCTATGGGGCGGGACATGCGACTGTGGCGGGGGCCTGTGTGACGGTGCTCAAGGCGTTCTTTCGGACGGTCGATCCTGCCATGGATTGGAAACGCACCCCGATCACGGATATTGAAAGCCTGCAGGACGTGGACGCCAATACGACCGTCGAAGGGGAATTGAACAAGCTGGCGGCCAATATCTCGATCGGACGGGATTTCGCCGGGGTCCACTATTACTCTGACTACTACGAAAGCCTGCGGCTGGGAGAGCGCGTTGCAGTGGGCATTCTGCATGAGCAGATGACCAATTACAACGAACCGGTCTCGATGAACTTCCACAGTTTCGATGGTGACCGCGTCACGATCAGCACCGATGGAATGGATGACGTGACGCTGGATGTCAGCAACGGCACGCCGCAATGGTGGCTGCGCAACACCGGGGCGTCGGTTCCTCCCCTGACGTCCAAGTGGCTGGGCGTCTGACCAGCGCACACTCCGTCCGGCCCGGAATATCGGGTCGGACGGGATCTGCTTTCACATCATGTGAATTGCGAATGCCGATCAATTCCTCTGACCGATGGATCCCGTTGCAAAATGCGCTTTGACCGAAATATGGGTGATAATCTGCGCAATGCCTGTATCGTCAGGCGCAAAGACCCGGGGACTTTCGATTCGCGTTGCGCATTGGTGGCAGAGAATTCCAAGGATATTGACGGCAGCATAACCGCCGAGGCGCAAATGTTTGGCCCCTTTCGGGTCATTTCATCCAGCGGAGAGGAATTGACTCCGAAAGGGCAACTGCGGCCGGCGATCCTCGCGGTGCTCGTCATGGCACCGGGGCAAAGCCTGACAAAGCAGCATCTTATAGACCTTTTCTGGTCCAGATCCCCTTTGGCGAAATCGCGCGGAAGCCTGCGCACGGCGATCAGCGAACTCAAGAAAGAGCTGGCACCGCTGGGGGCGCAGGTCCTGCTTGGTGACCGCTATCACGTGCGCCTCGCCCCCGGTGCTTTGCGTGTGAACATGGGGCAGGGGGCGGAACTTCCGTTCTTGCAGGATCTCGACGTGGAGGCCCGTGGCGCCGAAGGGTTCGAGAGTTGGCTGCGCGACCAGCGGCTGAAACATGCGCCGGACGACGGGCCAGAACACGGACCGGAACGCGGACCGGAACACCGGCAGGAGCCGGGCAAAACGGATCCTGAACCGGGGGCAGACCACGCGACACTGCTGGAAACGGATCTCGTGCCGGATCTTGACACCGGGGCAGGGGAGGGCGACCGGGATGCTGCCGTGCGCCTTGCCGGGACGCTGGTGGTGGCTCGGGATCTTGCGCTGGGGCTTCTGCCGTGCCGGATGCCTGTGCCGCAACCCATGCTGGAAGTGCGCGCGAACCTCGTGGTGGACCGGATGCTCGACGTGCTTTCGGCGGCCCTGTCGCTGAAGCTTTTTGACTACCGCGACGCCTATGGCGGGCCGGGGACCGAACCGGCGGAACCGCGGCATGGCAACGGGCCTCGGTTCATGCTGCAGCCCACGCTGGACGCCAATGGAGAAACGCTGCGCCTGCGTCTGATCGATGCGCGCAGCAAGCAGGTCGTCTGGACCGGGACAATGGATGGCGCCCTCTCTCCCGGCACGGAGGCCGAGGACGCGGGGCAGGAGCTGGACGTGGCGCGCTGCGTCGAACAGCTGATTGCAGCAGTGGGGCAGGGCCTTGGTGGGGAGGAAGCCCTCCTGTCTCCCTACCAGGCCCTGATCTCCATGTTTCATCTCAAGGCATCGGATCTCGACAATATCGACCTCTTGTTGCAGCGCTCGATGCGGGAGTCGGATCAGGCCTATCTGCACGGGTTGCGGTGCTATCTCGCCACCGTGCGGGTTGGCGAGAACTTTGGCAGCAGTGACGGGATGGCAGGCGAAGCGCTGTATGGCACGGCGCGCCGGGCCATGGCGCCGGATCCGTTCCACGCCTATAACCTTGCCATGGCGGGCTACGCGGTGTCCTTTCTGCTGGGGCAGAAGGAGTTGGGGCTGGACCTTGCACGCAACGCGGTCGATGTCGCGCCAAGCCAGGCCTTTTGCTGGGACCAATATGCCTTGTGTCTGTTTGCGCTGGGGCAGTTCGATGCGGCCTTTGACGCGGCACAAAGGGCGCAGGCGCTGGGGGCGCATAGCCCGATCCGATACACCTATGACACCACCGCGGCGATCGTGGCATTTGCGCGCGGGGATTACCTCGCGACGATCCGGTTCGGCAATCGCGCGGTGTTCCGGATGCCGCGCTTTACCGCGGCGCTGAAATACACCGCGGCGGCTCTTGGTCATGTGCAACAACTTGGCGACAGCCGAAGGCTGGTCCGGCAGATCCGGATGCTGGGACGGGCCCAGCCCCTGTCGCAGATCACGCATGACGTGGGCCTGCCCGAGGCAGACGGCTTTCGCGACCGGCTGGTGACGGGGCTGCGCCGGGCGGGGATGAGATGATTTCTGAAAGGATCTGGGGGATGCAAAGTGGCAAATAAAGTTTCGACCTTGTTGAGCGGAGACGTCTTGATCGTCCGCGGCGATGAGATCAGCGTTGAGCGCAGCAGTGCGCCCGGAAACGCGCCCCTCAGCGAGTTGCGGTTTTCCGACTATCTCACCGGGCTTCAGACTGCGCAGACGCCTTACGGTCAGAAGTCGTTGAAGGACGCCAATGAGGAGCTCGACCTGTCGTTCCTGTCAGAGACCCTTCAAAATGACTCCGCGCAGTTTGGCGACCTGCTCATAGACAGTTTCAATCCAGCCGCCGATTTGCTTGGGGGCGAGCCCTACAGCGCCTTTCTGCCGGGTCTTGTGGCGTTCAATACGATTTCAGCCCGAGAGTCTGGGTTCAACTTTGAAAGCGCGCTGAGCAGCGCGCGGTCTCTGGCCTCCGGACGGCTGAACAGGGGCAATCGTGGCAACCGCGGGAACAGGGGCAATCGCGGCAACCGAGGGAACAGGGGCAACCGCGGCAATCGCGGGAACAGGGGCAACCGTGGCAATCGCGGGAACTTCGACTCGGATGGGGCGGCTTTCCCCGCGCCGGCGTTTCAGTCGCCGTGGATGGAACGGGAGATCCTGCATGATCTGCGCCGGGCCGGGGGTGACAAGGACTGGACCGCCTTTGCAATCACCGCGCCGAAGCCTCTGGCCCAGCTTCTGGAAGAAGAGAGCCCCGTGTTGCTCGACCGGCAACGCATTCTGCGGGATGATCCGGCGCAGGAATGGCGTCGGGCTGCGATCCTGCGGGAGATCGAGCTGGAGCTGTCCGGGTATCTCGTGCCGCTGGGTCTGACCGGGGCAGGGGGCATGGACCAGATGGGCCGCCTGATCGCCACCACCGCCGAGATCACCGAAGAGATCGGGCTGCGGTACAAGGCGCGGTTCAACCTGTTGCGGCCCAATGAGCTGGATTCGCGCATATTGCCGTTTGTGCCGGTGCCGTGGCACGCCTCTTTCCCGTCGAACCACGCGTTCCAGTCCCGGATGATCGCGCTGATCCTGTCGCGGACGATCCCGGAACATCCGGGTATCCCGGAGCTGTTCCGGTCCACGGACGAGATCGCCATCAACCGGGAATGGGCCGGTGTGCATTACCGTTGTGACACGGAGGCGGGGCACGAACTCGCGCGGCTGTGCCTGCCGGTTCTCGAAGAAGTGCTGGAGCGCCAGATGCTGGCGGCCCGGCTGGAATGGCTGGGACATTGAGCGGGAGGGGATGACATGAGCGAAACAACCATACTGAGGCTGAACGCAGCCACGCAGGAGCCGGAAGGCGTCAACAGCTATCCCGAGTACGAGGCGCTTTGGGTGCTGAGGGCGATCGGAGCGCTGGATGGCGCTGAATTTGGCAGCACGGCATGGGACGCGGCAGAGGCGGCGACCCCCGTGACCGTGGCGCTGATCGACACCAGCGTGGCATGGGAGCACCCCTGCCTTGGTGCGATCGACAAGGGGCGCATGGTGGATTTCTCGGTGCTGCCGCAGGGTGCTTTTGTTGTGCCAGAGGGCGATGGTCTGTCCCCCGAAGAGATCCAGACGCGTCAGCAAGTGGTGGCTCTTGGCCTTGGCGTGACGGAGGGGGTGACCGCGGTGCGTCCGATCTTTTCCGGCCATGGCACGGCGATGGCGGGTCTGATCGCCGGAGCGCCAGCCGCCATCGATCTGCATGTTCCGGCGCGGGTCAGGCCTGGCGTCGCGACGTCGACCACTGCCAGCAAACGGTCGGTGATGTTGCCCTATGCGGGGGTCAATCCCTTCTGCAAGCTGGTTCCGATCAGCACGACCTCTGACCCGGACCCTTCGGTCCTGTTGGCCGCCTTCGACTACGCGGATGCGATTGGCGCGGATGTCATCGTCTTTGCCACGACGCTTGTGCCGCCCGTTGACCCGGCTGCACTGGCGCAGGGCGGATCAACCGCCGCGCTGGCCGCGGACGCGCAAGCGGCGCTGGCCTTGAACGCGCAGCGGCAGGCGTTGGCGGACCGGATCACGGAGATCGCTCAGCAACGCTACATCGTCTGCGCAGCGGGCAATTCCGGCGAAGAGACGGCTGCTTTCCCGGCATCGCTGTCGAAAAATGACAACAAGATCATCTCCGTCGGGGCGATCACGGAAACCAACACGCGCGCGCCCTATTCGCCCAAGGCCCGGGTTTATGGCCCCAGCGGCGATGAACCCCGGCTGGATCGTGACGAGTTCCGGCTCGACAGCTTTGCCTATACCTCGGTGACGCCGCCCGAACAAAAGGGCGATGCAACGACCGAAGTGTCCCTTTTCGACCTCGTGTCGACCGATGTGCCGGGGCGCGGCGGTTACAATCCCTCGCCGTTTCCCTTTGCGCCGGGACAGGACAGCAATGTCTATCTGGACATCGGCTCCCTGTTTTGCCGGTTCAGCGGCACCTCTGGCGCCAGCGCCGTGGTCGGCGGATTGATCGCGCTTGCGCTTCAGACAAAGGGTGAAGGTGAGATCACCGTGCCGCAGGTGACAGAGACGCCCGCGCTTTTGAAACTGCAGGATCTGCAAGGCACCTAGCGCGATCCGCATCCGGACCGGCCCTCCCGAAAGGAACCAGATCATGTCCCTGACGCCAAGACCCGTGCCCCTCGTGCCCCGCAACCCCTATGCCAAACTGGGCCTGCCAGCGCTGATCGTGATCCTGATCGGCGCGCTCAGCACGCAGGATTTTCAGCCGCTGGCGATCGACAGCTCTGGTCTCGTGGCCGAGATGCTGATCGCGCTGGCGGCGGCAGGGGCCATCGCGCTGTTTCTGGAACGGGCCGTCGAGGTGCTGTTGTCGATCATCTGCGGTGCGCAAGAGGCGACGCTGGCGGCCCGGGACGCCATGCGCCAGACCGCGCGCGCCGAGGCGATGAAGCTGGAGCAATCCGTGTTGGAACGCCTGCCCTCCGTCGAGGAACGCATGGCCTTTCTCGAAGGTGGCGGCGGCGCGCAGCGGCTGGCCTCTGCGGCGATGACCGATCCGGACGAGCTTGAGGCGCGTCTGCATGCGGCGGTGCAGCTGAAGATCAACAAGCAATACCTGTCGACCTTGATGCTGACGGTCTTGGGCGGGGCCTTTGCGATTTGCGGGTTTCGCCTGCTGGCGATGGTTTTCGGAGAGACCGCGCTGGAAGGCATCGCGCCGCATCAGGTGCAGACGCTGGGCCTGCTGGACGTGGTCGTGACGACGCTTGTGCTGGGCGGCGGCGCGGTCGGCATTCACCAACTCATCACCCGCCTGCGCACCACGTCATCCGCTTGACCGTCGGGCGGGCCGCGCCGTTCGGGGATACCGGGACGACGCGTGCGATGCCCCGCGACCAGCCGGAGCAGTCGATTGCCAAGGCCCACGCCTTGAACAGCGGGACCGGGTCTGCGCCGGTCATCTTGACCTGTCCGCCGGTCTTCCGGTCACGTCACAAGCTGGCTGGTTCGCTCGGGTTGGCCAAAGGCAAGACAATCCGTGCGCAAAACCCGCCATCGCTCCGATTGGCGAGGGACAACTCGCCGCCGATCTGTTCGGCTATGGCCTTGGCGATTGCCAAACCCAGACCTGCGCCACCGGTGTCCCGCGAGCGGGACGTCTCCAACCGACTGAAAGGCTCACTCATTTGCTTGAGATACTCGGCAGGCACTCCGGGCCCCTCGTCCTGAACGCTGATGAAACTCCGACCCGCGCCTCCGCTCTCCAAAGCGACAACCGCTTTGCCGGCGTATCGCAGAGCGTTGTCGATCAGATTGTTCAGCGCACGTGCAAGGGCCGTCGGAGCCACCACCACGACGGATGCCTGCACGTCAGTTTTCCATTCGATTGGGTCACCTGCATCCACGCGATGTGCCACGAAGGCCTCAAGCCAATCCGCGAGGTCGATGCGTTCAGACGGTGATGGCTTGGCCACGGCTTCGCCCAGCGACAGCGTGTCCTCGATCAGTTGCGTCATCTCTTCGATGTCGCGAATGCTCTTGTGCCTTTGTGTATCGTCCTCGATCCACTCGCTCCGCATGCGAAGGCGGGTCAGATAGGTCCGCAGATCATGGGCCACAGCAGCCAGCGTGTTTGTACGCTCAAGGGTCAGGCGGACAAGTTTCGATCCCGCGATGTTCATGGCCACCGCCAAATCGCGAACCGGCTTGGGCCCGGTTTCCGGCAAGGGTTCCAGAGGCGAAGATGTATTGACCGCGTCGACAAAGTTTTGCGACGCCTGCGCCAGACGCGAGAGTGGTCTTGCATAGGTCACACTGCCCCAGACCATGAGACCGGTGATCAGAAGACTGAGGAAACCAATGACCAGCGCGATCCCATAAAGACCAACGCTGCGCTGAAACTCTGCACTGCTTTCCACAACGAGCGCAGTTCCATCGCGAAGCCGTATGACAATGATCAAATCATCGGTGAGAAGGGCGGCGCGCTGAGCCGATTGACCATCGTCAGACCTGCTGTACACGCTGAATGGCCTGTCGCCCAGCACGGCCCTGTAGATTTCGATAACAGGCACGAATACCTCAATCGGGTTCTCCACCTGCGGTGTTGCCGAAAAATCTGGCGCGATCGTCATCCGGAGCCCGCTTGAATTCATGGCTGCCAGAGCGAGGAGGCGCCCATCTTCGTCAAGCGCGTCCATCAATTCGGCCGCGGCGGCGGCCTGCCGCACCAGAGGCGGTGCAACAAGACTTCGATCAAAGTTGGAGTTGATCTGGCTCAGGGTAATGAGAAAGGCAACATTCAACAGCGCAAAGATCAGTGCGGTCAGGACGAGGCCGCGAAATCCAAGCATGCCAAGCTTTCGAAGAGCTCTCAGGATCGAAATCCGTATTTGCTGTCCGTTGTTTGTCATCGCCTGTTCACGTCCTGGGCTTTCGAAGGCGCCGCACCTCGGCAGAAAAGAGGTACCCATCGCCCCGAATTGTCTTGATCAACCCGGTGCCACCCCGATCTGCCAGTTTCTTTCGCAGGCGGGACAACTGCACATCGATGGCCCGGTCAAAAGCGTCTGAGGCGTCGCCGCGTGTCCAGTCCAAAAGCAGGTCACGGGACAAGACACGTTGCGGGCGCCGGGCGAATTCGGTGAGAAGCGCGAACTCCCCTGACGAAAGCGGCACCTCGGCCTGCGACGGGTCTGACAAACGACGCCCATCCACGTCCAGCGTCCAGCCGTCAAACACGAGGATATCGCGGTCCGATCCAAGTTGTTCGCCGTCCTGCGGGTCGCTGACGACATGCGCCGCTGATGCGGGCGCCGGGGGTACCCGATCTCTTCGCCGCAAGACCGCCCGGAGACGGGCCACAAGCTCGCGCGGATTGAACGGTTTGGGCAGGTAGTCGTCGGCGCCGACTTCAAGGCCGATAATCCGGTCAAGTTCCTCGCCTTTGGCCGAGAGTACCAGAACGGGCACGTTCGGCGATATCCTCCGACAGATCGACAGCCCGCCTTCGCCCGGCATCATCAGGTCCAGAACAACGACATCCGGTTGGAACGTGGCCATATCCTCGTCAAAGGCGTGGCCATTGGGGTAACCCGCCACATCGAACCCTTCGCGCGTGAGGTAGTCGACAACAAGCTGCCGGATCTCATGGTCATCCTCGACCACTGCGACACGAATAACCTGGTCTGTCCGCCCAATGGCATCTTGCGTCATGGTCACACCACCGCGCGGTTGTTTGTTTCCATCTTTGTCTTCATCCGGGTGTTTATCTTTCCCGTGTTTCGCCAAGATATCAGATTGCAACAAACTGAAACAGGAAAGGCGACAAATTTCGGTCCACCGAAAATTCGCTGAAATACGGCTGCAAAGCGCATCCCGCAAGTTGGCTCCATCGCAAACATGCCTCGTCGCCCTTCACGGCGCTTCACGAGGCCAAGACGGAGCACGAAAGATGGATACTTCAACACCAAAGAACCGTTCAAGCCGCGTCGCCCGCCCGCTGACGGCAGCCGCACTGGCAACCCTGAGCGCGCTGATGCTGAGCATTTCGGTTGCGCCGGCCTCTGCCGACGGGCTTTTCCTGCGCAAGGGCGCCGCAGCGGGCGAAAACGGGGCCGCGGCGCGGTCGCGCACCGGCGCCTTCAACGGCGAAGGCCAAGGCGCCTTCAGACGCGGTGGGTTTGCCTCCGACGGCAACGGAAATGGCCTGGCGGGGTTTGGCAGATGTGCAAACGGCGTCGATACCACGGCCTGCCGTGGCGGGGCTGCGACATGGCAAGACGACGGGTCCTTCCAGCGTAGGCTCCAGACCGAAATCGACGGACAGACGCGTTCCTTGAGTGGACAAGGCGCCTTGCAACGTGACGCAGATGGCGCATGGACGGGCAACCGCACCACGGATGCCTCGGGCACCAATGGCGCGTACACCGGTGCAGCGTCCCTCGATGAGGGCACCTACAACCGGGGCGCGACCTACACCGGGGACGAGGGCCAGTCGGCCAGTGTCGACGGCACCTATGAGCGCGGGTCCGGTGGATCGCGCGCGGTCACATGCATCGATGCGACCGGGGCGATCGTTGACTGCCCCTGACGGCGGTGACCGCGAAAAATTCCATGACCAACGCATTACAGGAGACCAAACCATGACCAAAACCCTACTTCTCAGCCTTGCGATCCTCGCGGGACTTTCGGTGCCGAAGGCGTCGCAGGCGCAAAACATGTCCGCAGCAGAGCTGCAAAAACTCCTTGAGAACGTGATCGAGGCAGACCGCAACGATGACGGCGCCATCAGCGCTTCGGAATTCGAAACACTGATCAACCTCAATGCGGCAGACAAACTGGGGCGCGCGGAGCGCGTCAAGAAATCAGGCCTCTACGGCATGGTTTTCAAACGTCTCGATGCCAATGGCGATGGCTTCCTGACCAAGGAAGAAATGCAACAAATGGCCGAGGCGCGCGGATAAACTGACCGCAGCGCGCGGCCCTCGCGGCCAAGACACACCACTCACGGAGGGTCGCGCGCTGTTTTTCCTTGATCACACAAAGGGGACATTCGGATGCAGCACATGATTTCACAAAAAGCCACCACCCTTCTTTTATCACTTTGCGCCCTATGCCTTTTGGCGGTTCCGTCTGCGGACGCGCAATCCGGCGACGGTCCAATAAAGCGGCGACTGAAGGACAAGATCCAAAGCGAGGTCCAGAGACAGTCGGGACAAGCCCGCGCACAGATCGAACGGCAGGTCCAGCAGCAGATCGCGGCGCGCCCGTCGCCTGCCGAAATGGCGAAGGTCGGCCAAGTGCAGACGGCGCTGAATTACTTCACCTTCGATGCGGGTCCGGTCGATGGCCTGATGGGGCAGCAAACCCGTGCCGCGATAGAAGAGTATCAGGCCTATCTCGACTATCCGGTGACCGGTGAATTGGCCGAAGACGAGGCGCGGTTCTTGATGACGGCCTATCAGGGCGCGCAAACCAACAGCGCCGAGGTTCAGCAGGTCGCGGCCAACCATCCCGATGGGATCAAGGGCCTGCTTGTGATCCTGCGGGACGGTGCGCCGCCGCAACCGACCGGCGTCATTCCCAACTTTCGCACAACGGACGCCCCGCAGGGACTTGCGGCGTTTTGCGCGCAACCCGAAGCTTCGGCAGCAGAGCCATCCATGGAGCAAACACTCCAACCGCTGTTTTGCAGCGCAACACAGGCCGCCATGGCGCAAAGTGACACGATTGTCGCCAGTGTGGCAGGCTTCACCCCGGCCCAGATCGAAGCGCAGTGCCTCGGCTTTGCCCCCGCCCTGTCGTCCGTGGTGGCGTCCATATCAAACGGACCGGCCAGCGACGTGGTGCAGAGCGCCGCCGAGTTTATCGCGCGCACGGGTCAGGATCCGGTCGAGATGTCCGGCATCGCCGAGGTCTGCCTGGGCGTTGGATACCGCCTCGATACCCTCGATCTGGCCATTGGCTCGGCGGTGCTTCTCACGGCTTTGGACGCGCCGATATATGCCGAATACACCGCGTACCACCTTGCCCTTGGGCTGGGCACCGATCAGGATCCAATTCTGGCGCGTTCGTGGTTCGAGGGTGCGATGCAAAACGAAACAGAGGCTCAGTCAGACTTCGAGAGACTGGCGGCAGAGCGGCTGGAGGCTTTGCAAAACGTTCTGGGTCAAGGTGGATCAGGCGCAAGCGCTGTGCAACTGCCCTCTTTCTCGGTCAACAAGTAAAGCGACATCTTCAGCCCGGTGATTTGACCGTCCTGTCATATAGCAGACAGATGGTTGGACGACCCGATGAGGCCCCGACAGAAAGAGGAACACCAATGCCGATCTGGAAACGCCTGCTTTTGCTGCCTCCGGTGATCCTGGGACTTGCCCTGGTCTATTGGACCACGTCGAACCGGTCCCAGCCCGAAACCGCCGAGATCACCGAACGGCAGACACCGGTCGCCTTTATCGAGGTGCACCCGCAGAGTTTCGTTCCGCGGGTCACCTCTTTTGGCACCGTGCAACCGGCCCACAGTTGGGACGCGGTGGCGCAGGTCCGGGGCCGCGTTGACCATCTGCACCCCAATTTCATGCGCGGCGGTGTCATCCGGGCGGGCGAGGATGTGGTGCGGATCGCCGCCGATGAGTACGAGTTGGCGGTCGCCCAGGCCGAGGCAAACATCCTCAGCGCCGCAGCGCAGATCGAAGAACTGGACGCAAACGCCAAGGCAACCGAGGCGTCTCTGGCCATCGAACAACAAGCGCTGGAACTGTCCAATCTCGAACTGGCCCGGCAACAGGAACTGGCCGAACGCGGCACGGTGTCCAACGCTGTGGTCGAAACGCAGAAACGATCCGTTCTGGCGCAACAGGCCTCGGTCCAGTCGCTGCAAAACCAGCTGGACCTGGTGCCATCCCAACGCAGCGCGCTGGAACAGTCGCTGGCCGTGTCCGAGGCCTCTCTCAACCAGGCCAGGCTGGATCTTGAGAGGACGCGCATTCAGGCCCCCTTTGACGGACGCGTTGCCGCTGCCGATGTGGACGTGAGTGAATTCGTCAGTTCCGGCGCCCGGTTGGGCACATTGGACAGCCTTGCCGCTGCGGAAATCGAAGCGCAGGTGGCCCCCCGGCAAATGGCCCAGATGTCTCGTCTTGTCAGCCGTCAGGCCGGACCCGAGCCCATGGGATTGGCCGCGCAACCCAGCGACATATTTCAAGCCCGCGTCCGCATCGCGGCGGATGGCACGACCGCGGAATGGCCCGCCACGGTGGACAGGATCACCGATGGCATCGATCCGCAAACCCGCGCAATCGGCGTGTTCGTGACGGTCGCCGACCCCTACGGCGCGGCGCAATTTGGCACGCGACCGCCGCTCATCAAGGGCATGTTTGTCGAAGTGGAGATCATGGGGCCTGCCGTCGACGGGATCATGGTGCTTCCGCGCTCTGCCATCGATCAGGGTCGGGTGATGATCGTGGACCCGGACAGGCGCCTTGGTTTCGAAGCCGTGGATGTGCTCTTTACCACGGATGATCTTGCCATCATCGCAGCCGAAAACCTGGCCTCCGGGGCGCAGGTGATTGTCAGCGATCCCTCCCCGGCCATTCCGGGCATGGCCCTGATGCCGCGACGCGATGCCGATATCGAAGCGCGTCTGGCGGCGGCGGTTGCGGCGCACTCGGCCTCCGAGACCTCCGGAGGCTCGGAATGATCCGCTATTTCACAACGCACCCGACAGCGGCCAACCTGATAATGGTCGCCCTGCTTGTCATTGGTCTTGTCTCGGTGCCCTCGCTCCTGCGCGAGACCTTCCCCCGGATCGAACCGCGCACTGTCCAGATTTCGGTGCTCTACCCCGGTGCAACACCCAGCGAAGTCCTGCGCAGCGTCTGCCAACCGGTTGAAGACGCCATCGACGGGGTCGAAAACGCCCACGAAGTGATCTGCATCGCCCGCGAAAACCTTGCGCTCATCACAGCGGAGATGACGCAGGGGCGAAACTTCGAGCGGTTCACCTCTGACATCGAGGCAGAGGTCGGGGCCCTGACCAGTCTGCCGGATGGCACCGAGGACCCCGTGATCACGCAACTGGGTCGGATCGATCCCGTGGCGACGGTGGCCGTCACGGTCGGACAGGACATTCACGCCTCGGACCTCAAGGCGCTCGCCGAAGGCATCAAGGACCGCATGGTGCAATGGGGTGGCATCCCGCGCGTCGAGGTCACCGGGTTTTCCGATCACCAGATCCGCATCGAAATCCCCGAAGCGGCCATGCGGCAACTCGGCATCAGCCTGTCGGACATCGCCGGGATCATCTCGCGCCAGAACCTTGATCGACCGGTCGGAGAGGTGACGTCGGATACCGGCTCAACGCTGCTGCGCCTGACGGCCGAGCGGCGCAATCTGCACACCTACGGCAACATCGTCATCGTCTCGAACGACGCGGGCGGCGAGGTGCGTCTGGGCGACATCGCCACGATCACCGACACATTCGAGGACCCCGAAGTCCTGACCACACGCGGCGGTGAGCGCGCAGCCCTGCTTGATGTCACCAAGACGCCCCGCGACGACACCCTGCGCGTGATGGATGCCTTGCGCGCGTTTCTGGCCGATGAACAGGCCCGCCAGCCAGATGGCGTCGCGCTGACCATCACGGGCGACACCTCCGGCATTCTGGTCGACCGGCTGTCGATGCTGGTGGTGAACGCGCTTCAGGGGCTGGCGCTTGTCTTTGGGGCCATGTGGCTCTTTTTCGGCCTGCGCCCTGCGTTCTGGATCTCTGCCGGTCTGCCGGTGTCCTTTCTGGGCGCCATCGCGGTGATGGCGGCCATGGGCTTTTCGCTGAACATGCTCACCATGGTCGGCCTGCTGATCGTCATCGGCATCCTGATGGACGATGCCATCGTGATCGCCGAAAACATCGCGTCGCATCGCGCGGCGGGAAAATCCCCGGTCGAGGCCTCGGTCGCGGGCGTCACTCAGGTGGCGCCCGGGGTCATGGCCTCCTTTGCGACCACAACGGTCGTTTTCGGATCCATCGCCTTTCTGGAGGGCGATCTGGGAGAGTTGTTGCGCGTCATTCCCATTGTCATGATCCTTGTGCTCGTGGTGTCGCTGGTCGAGGCTTTCCTGATCCTGCCTGCCCACCTCAGCCACAGCCATGACACAGCCCCGGGCGAACCGCGTTGGGCCGACCGCTGGCTTGAGCGCGTCAAGACAGGCATCGTCAGCCCGGTTGTTCACGCCGCCGTCAGCCAAAGGTATCTGACGTTTGGGCTTGCCGTGCTGCTGTTCCTGTCCTCTGTGTCTATGCTGGCCGGGGGCTATCTGAAGTTCGAGGCCTTCCCCGAAATCGACGGCGACCAGATCGAAGCGCGACTGGAGTTGCGCGCGGGCGCGTCGCTGGCGCAGACGCAACACGAGATGGCCTATGTTCTGTCCGCGCTCGACCGGGTCAACGACGCGCTGTCGCCGCGCAACCCGGATGGGGCGCCGCTGGTTCGGCAAGTTGTTGTCACCTATGCGGAAAACGCCGATTCTGGTGCCACGGGCCCGCATCTGGCCACGGCACGGATCGACCTGCTGAACGCCGAAACCCGTGGCGTCACCCTGGACGAAGTGCTCGCCGCCTGGCGCGCCGAGGCCCCCGTGACCCCCGCCATGCGCAACCTCAATCTGACGGAACCGGCCTTCGGCCCTGCGGGGCGGGCGATCGAGCTTCGCCTTCAACACAGCGATTTTTCGGTGCTGGACCGGGCCGCGGATGACCTGCAGGCGTGGTTTGCGCGGTATCGGGGGGCGTTCAACCTTGCCGACGATCTTGATCTGGGACGCCCGGAAATGCGCATCGCTCTGCGCGATGGCGCGTCAGGCCTTGGGTTTGATGCGCGCGGCGTCTCTGATCAGCTACGCGCGGGCTTTCTGGGGGTCGAAGCCGGTGAGGTGCGCATCGACACGGAGGCCTACGAGATCGACCTGCGCCTTTCGGCGGTTGATCGCGACACGCTCAGCGACCTCGAAAACTTCACGCTGCTTGCGCCCAATGGAAGCCTCGTGCCCTTTGGCGTGGTGGCTGAGGTTGTGCCCGCGCAGGACTATGCCGTCCTGCAACAAATCGATGGTGTGCCCACCGTGACCGTGACGGGCGACGTGGATACCCTTGTCGCCAATGCCGATGAAATCGTGCGCGATACCGAGGCGCGCTTTGTGCCCGAACTGCTGGCCCGCTACCCCGGCCTTTCGATTGACGTCCAAGGCCAGAACGCCGAAGCCGCCACAACCATGACCTCGATGATCAAAGGGCTGCTGCTGGGCCTGATCGGTGTCTATCTCGTGCTCAGCTTTCAGTTGCGCAGCTATGTCGAGCCGGTGATCGTGATGGTGATCGTTCCATTTGCGCTGATCGGCGTGGTGTTCGGGCATATTGTGCTGGGGCTGAACCTCTCGCTGCCCAGCATGCTGGGCTTTGTTTCGCTTGCGGGGATCGTGGTCAACGACTCCATCCTGCTGGTGAACTTCATCAAATCGGAACATGAACCCGGCGTCACAAGCGTCGCGGAGGCTGCGCCCAAGGCGGCGCTGGCCCGGTTCCGCGCCATCCTGCTCACATCCGTGACAACGATTGTCGGGGTTTTGCCGCTCCTGACGGAAACCAGCCTGCAGGCCCAGATCCTGATCCCCCTTGTCGCGTCCATTGCCTTTGGCCTGCTGGCAACCACCATTTTGATCTTGCTCGTCGTCCCGGCGGCCTATTCCATTCTGGATGATCTGGGTTTGGTAGATCTGGATGACATCTTGGCCGCTGATGGAACTGACGGTCCCGGCCCCCTCGCGTGATGAGCCATCACCCGTCTTTGGTCCTGTTGGCAGGCCTGCGGGTCATGCCCAGGTGTCCCGACACGACAGCACGAAGGCCAGTTTCCAAAAGAACGTGCCTGGTATCTCGCACAGGCAGTGAAGGACGACGTCTTGCCTGCCGTGTCTTTCGATGCGGACACAGAGGGCAGAAAATGCGCGTCGAACGCCATGTGGTGTTTGGCAACGGAATGCGCCTCTTGGCTACTGGCGTCGCGCAGCAAAATTGAGGCTCGGATCCAACGTGTTTTGTCGAGTTTGACTGACCGCGTTGGCGAAGTGAGCGGCGACGCGCATGCCGCAAGCGCAAAGCGGTGCTGCGTCAGCGAATGACTGGAAACGAATGGCGGCCAGGTGCCGCACAGCCGACATATCGACTTGCCCGCGCAGATGTCCGTTTGTCAGAGCAAGTGTCCCCTACGCCACCGGCGCAGCCTTAAAGGCCGATGTGTCAGCTTTCTATCCAAAGGGGACAGCTCTGACCAAGCTGCGTATGAAAGCGTTGCTTGCAAAAAATGGTCATCACGCAGCAAGTTTCATTACATAATCGGACTTATAGGTCAAAAAATTTGGATCACCCGGCTCACTACCGACAGGAATTGAGCCATCAAAGCTTATCCTAACAGTATCTCCATAAGTAAGATCAAAAAACTCGAATAAGGTGGGAGCTACACTCTGTAACCATACAGCTTCTTGAGAAACTTGCCCTGAGGAATGCTGTCGCGTATCAAAAAGAAGAGTAGTTACTATCCCGCATTCCCCAAGTAACTTGGCGTTTTCGTCGGTCACGCCCCATGAGCCAGCGTCAGCGAGATGACATGGTTGCAAATCGCACGAGTCGGTCGAAACGGTACGGCCCTCGGGATACCGGCCCAAGACACCATCCAGCGCAGGCTGTATCGGATCGGTGCTACCTGTTCGGGTCCAGATAGAACTTTTCGGTCCTGAGACGCGGTTGCTCTTGGAACAACACTGACTTCGTCGGATCAAAGTCTTTCGCAAATTCAGAAATGGCTCCGGACAGAAAGGCCTGCCTTTGCTCAAGGGTCATCCCTTCGGAGCCAACCTTTTTTGCGGCGGCATGGAAACCGGCTTCGTACAGCCCGCAAACCACGCCAAGGACCGCTTCTCGATCAAAGTCCCGCGTGTCCGCGCGCCTTTCTCCGAATTGGTTCTCGTACAACGTAAGCGTCAAATAAATCTTGCCACTGCGTTTCATGGCCTTGACCGGAGGAAAACTCAGGTCGCCCGCATTGAGATACAAGGTATGGATGCGAATTTCCTCTATTCCCGGCTAGATCTCCATCGCCGTGTCTTGCAGGTGGCCGCGTAGCAATGCATCGCAGCACTTGAACATCACGCTGGTGTCAGCGATGTTTTGCGTGAAGGTGGAAAGTATCGTCAATTCAGCGCCTTCTTCTTGGTCCCTGGCCAGCCCATGGGTCACGACAGAACGGCGACGTCGGCCGCGTTTACGAGGAAATTCGGCAGCAGGAGAAAGCACTGCTCCGATTTGGCATAGCCTTTCAATTTACCAAGCTCGGCTTTTCGGAACTTGACACCGTCACCAGCTTTGGCCGCAAATTGAGACGTCAGGTCGTCTGAAAGCCAGAAAGGCAAGCACACTGTACCTTCATCCAGCGTGACACTCATCGGAACACCCTGCGGCGCTACGCAACAACGTACGACCTGAGTGTCGGGCGGACCTGTCGAGCCGCTTTCCTGGAGTTTCGGTCGTGATCGCGGTCATGCGCATGACGGTGGCGCCCGCAACCGGCGGATGGCAACAAGGATGGCGCGCACCATCGGGCCTGTAACGGCCACCTCGGCCAGTTGGAAGGCAATGGCGCGGGCATGGCGGACGACGCGCGCTTCTGGTGAATACTTGTTCGTTGTCTTTGTCATGATGCTCCATCCTACTCAAGAGTTGGAGCCTCCGGCAAACCCGGCGCGGTTCACAGCGCAATTTGCGCAGGGCGGCAGATGGGAAACCCGATTGGGTGCAGGAGTGATGTTCCAACGCTCAAGGAATGGGTACACTGGTAGCATTCCAACTGGACGAAACTTCCATGGTTGCCAGGTCGCCGGAACGTAGAGCGGCAAGTCCCTTGAGCAGCGCTATCACCGATGTGATGACGCATTCGGCTGGTGTTCTACGAGCGCGGTGACGTTGCAGATTCCTGAGGGGCGACCATTTTCTCCTGTATCTCGGCGATTGTCGAAAAGATGTCCATCGGGTTTGGACGCGCGAAATCGCAGCGTGCAAGATGCGCGTCGAGGGTGTTGCCATTGCTGATGGGGGTCCAAGTCCAGCTATCGGCTTGCGCCGCTGTTGCCGCAATGCCCGAGGTGATGGCGATGGCGAGGATCCGGGTTTTCATGGTAGTCTCCTTTGATCAGTCTGCTGAGCGGGCAAGCAATCCTGTTGCAGAAGGGCTATGCTTGCCGCTACCAATCCTTGGCTGGACGGTGTCGGAAATGTCCTGAAGGGCGGCACGAAAAAACCTGAAAACTCCTGAATGGAGAGATCATTTCCAAATGAATCAGAGTGTTAAGGTGGAATTTGGTGAGTTCGGATTTGAGCCGCTCACCAATGTGTTGACCGGACCAGACGGGCAGCTTCGTCCGTTGCGGGCGCAATCCGCTCAGGTTCTCGCCGTTCTGTCGTCGCGTCCCAACGCGGTCGTCACCAAGGAAGAGCTGTTCGAGGCGGTCTGGCCAGGGGTCAGTGTCACCGATGACAGCCTGACGCAGTGCATCGCCGACATTCGTAAGGCTATCGGCGACACGGACCGGACCATCCTTCGGACCATTCCCAAGAAGGGATATCAGCTCGTCGCGGCACGCACCACGCCATCAGCGGTCGAGCCGACGGGCTCTCAAGGGATCGGATGGCCTCGGCTAGCGGCGATTGGCGTTCTGGCGGTCGCGCTATTGGCCGTCGCGATGGTTGCGGTGTGGCGCATGCAGCCGTCCGATCCGGTCGTCGAGACGAACGCGGGCACAGCCTCCATTACCGTTTTGCCCTTCGCAGACTTGTCGCAAGATCGGACCCTTGGACATTTCGCTGACGGGATGACCGAGGACCTGATCACAGATCTGGCGCGCTGGAAGGAGTTTCAGGTCACCGCGCGCATTTCGGCGATGACGTACAAGGACAGGACTGTCGACATCCGCGACGTCGCACGCGAGATGAACACGCGATACGTTCTGGAAGGCAGCGTGCGACGGATCGGCGACGAAATGCGGATAACGGCCCAGCTGATCGACGGCGAAACGGGCACCCATGTCTGGGCCGAACGGTACGAAGAAACGGACAGTGATATCCTGGCCCTCCAAGACAATGTCATCAGCAAGATCTATCGATCGCTGATCGGCAACTACGGTGTCGTTCGCGAAGCCGAATACGCCGAAACCTGGGCAAGGGCCGAAGCCGATCTGGACGAATATGACTACCACTTGCGTGGTCATGCCTTGTTCTATCACTTCACACCCGAGGATAACGCACGGGCCATCAAAATCTGGCGTGAGGGGCTCGCGCGGTATCCGGACTCCGGGTTGCTGAAAATCAAGCTCGGTTGGGGCTATCTTGCCGAGCGAATTTGGTATTCCGCCGATACTCCGCAAGCCATCGAAACCATTTACGATCTTGTTCGGCAGGGCATGTCCGACCCCAGATTGCCGCCTGCAGGGCATCGCTTCGGTCTTTGGTTGCTCGCCGAAGTCCATGGCGAGATGGGCAATGGACGGGCGGCCGTCGAAACCGCCCGGGAGGTGGTCAGGACTTACCCGTTCGATCGTGAAGGCATCGCCATCATGGCGGGCGTTGCGACCATCGCGGGCGAGTATGACTATGCCAACGCACTATACGACCGAGGATTGAGCCTCGGGTATGTCTTGATCCCGGCTGACAAGGCAGATCTCGGCAGCCTCCGATACGCCGAAGATGACTGCGAAAAAGCGGTGCCACTGCTTCAAGACGCCATTGTGACTGACATGACGACACTGCTATTGGCCGGCTGCTATGCGGACAGCGGCCAGTCAGTCCTCGCGAATGAGCAACTCGCAACGGCCTTGTCGGAGTTCCGGATTGCATCTGCCGAGGACTTTCCCCAGGCGTTCAGGACTATGCCCGGCGTTGCAGAGCGGCTGACCGTGCAACTGGCAAAGGTCAACTGGCCCGCGCCCCCGCGCAAGAACCCCTCGATCATCGTCCTGCCGTTTCGCGACCTGTCGCCCGACGCCTCGCTGACCCATTTCGCCGACGGGATGACCGAGGATCTGATCACCGGCCTGACGCGCTGGAAGGATTTTCAGGTCGTGGACCGCTCCACGGCGATGAGCTTCCGGGGCTCCGGGCTGACCATCGCCGAGATCGCCGAGCGCACGCAAAGCGAATACGCGCTCGAAGGCTCTATTCGGCGGCTTGGCGATACCATGCGGATCACCGCACAGCTGGTCGACGCCACGACCGGCCGAAATGTCTGGGCTCAAAGCTACGACGAGACCGATGCAGACATCCTGGCGATGCATAACGGCATCTTCGAGCGGATCGAGCGCAGCCTGATCGGGACCATGGGGGTCGTACACACCGAAGGGTTCCGCAAGAGCTGGGCGCGCGATCCCATCCGGCTGGACGAATATGACTATGTGCTGCGGGGCCATTCGCTGTTCTACGAGTTCACAGCCAATGACATGGCGCTTGCTCTACAGACTTGGAATGAAGGTCAGGCGCGTTTCCCGGACTCGGGCCTTCTGAAAATCAAGCGTGCATGGGGGCGGTACCTGTGCAACAGGCTCGGCTGCGCTGCGGGGCCGTTTGACATCGACGGGATATCAGACCTGCTCGAAGACGGGCTTGCCGATCCAAAGCTGATCCCGTTGGGCAAACGACACGGATCGTGGTTGCGCATGGGGATTGCCGCCGCGCGCCGGGATGCAGACACAGCCAGAGAGACGGCGATCGAGCTTGCGGCGCTGTTTCCATCAGACGTGGAAGGGTTGCTTCTGGCTGTCCAATACCTTGTCATTGCGGGGGCCGTCGACACGGCTCAGGACATGCTTGCGCAGGCAGAGCCACTGAACCAGAGACCGATGCCCTACTTCTATTTCGAGGCGGCGTATCTTCACTATGTCCTCGGCGATTGTGTGGCCGCACGACCATACCTGTCCGCCGGTCCGTTTCCCGCCGATGGGCTTGTCCGTGCGGCCTGCTACATCGAGTTTGGCGAACCCGAGCGCGCCCGCAGGGAACTGGACCGGATCGGAGAAAAGTTCGGTTTGCGCGATCTGGACACACCGTCGCTTGAGTTGGCCCATTTGCCGGACGTCCTGGCACGCCTAAAAGCGACGCTCGCCCAGGTAGGATGGCCGGAATAGGATCTGAGAGACGCGCGTGTCCAAAGAAGTCACCTTGGTTTGCTCAGTGCGCTCGCCAAGCATCGTATGTAAACGCAACAATCGCCAGTCCACACCATCGTTTAGAACGTGTCGTGCATGGTGTTAAAAATAACGGTCTGTAAGTTCGATACTCTGCAACTTTTGCGCATGCGGCGAAAGCCTGCGATGCGGGCTGCAGGCGCAGCATCGTGGCAGGTGGTTGAATGCCTCTGATGGGCCGGTCAGGACAACGACCCACCGGTTTGATTGTGGGGTGGCACAACCTTCATCTCCGCTAGACGTTCGAAAAACCCATGCACCTCGCCTTCGGTGGCACGCTCAACAGCACCATCGCGCACGGCTTCGATGCTCCAGATCCAACTTTGCGCCGGATCATCTCGCATCGCCCAGCCCGGAAACATGCGGGTCTCGATTTGCCGTCGCACCAGCGGTCTGACTTCGATATGGCGGTCGTCGCCACGAATTCGGTCATACGCGGTGAGGACCTTTTCCTCGGGGCCTTCAAGCAGCTGGAGGTAGAGATCGCCGCGCGCGATCAAGGCGCCGGTGATGTTGTCGCGCCCGTTGCAACGCCGCGCATCAAGCAAGATACCGTTAAGCATGGCCTGATCGAAACCGAATGGACGGGACGCGTAGATAATCTCGATGAGCGACATGACGAGCTCCTTTGACCACTAGCCTAAGGCGCGTCAGGACCCATGTCTATCAGCGCGACGGCCCCAGAAACCAGAATACGTCGGCGGGTTCGCATTTCACCTTTTGGCAATCCCCGTGGTGAGGGCAGTTATACTCGAACCACGGGTTGTGACCCCACTTCGGCGCACACCTAGAGTGCCGCCATATTGGGCGCTGCCACAAGGTAGGTCGTGGTGATCATCGTGGCGCGCGCCATGTGGGGGAAGGCGCGGCTGTCGATCCCGGCGGCGCGGGCGTATTTGTCGAAGAGGCGATAGACCTGTTTGCGCGAGAGGGGAGTGCCGGGCATGCCGTCGCGCACGGGTGCGAAGAGCCAGGGCCTGGCGCCAAGCCTGGCAGGAAGTGATCCCGTTCTTTGCCTTCAGCCTGGAAATCCGCCGGGTAATCCGGAAATCGATCAAGACGCGGGGCCCGTTCCCGTCCGAGGATGCCGCCGATACACAGAGTTCCTGACACTCCTCCCGGCCTTCCCGGTCAGGCGCTCATGACCCACGCGCTGGTAATCACTGGCTGCGACTGACCCAGTCGTTGAGCGGCCACAACGATACTGCCGCTCTCTGCCACCGCTACCATAATTTCGATATACTACGCGCTCATACATCACACACCGTCAGAAAACCGGTGCTGTCTCCAGCACAGACTGCCGTTGAGAAAACTCTGCTCTTGCAGCCTCAAGCGTCTTGCGCCCGCGCCAATCATGCACCCCTGCCGCAATTGCAAAATCAAGCGCCGAGATCAGTTGTATGTCCATCACCGAGAAATGTCCCGGCACAAACCCATTTGATGTCACCCTTTTGTCTATCCAATCGAAAAGCGTTTCCACGCGTTGTTCATGTCGCTCCAAATAAGCCACTGACTTTCCGTCATGTCCAACGTCGGCAAACCCCTTTCGAACATGAAGCATGGTGGCAAGTGTCTCGGTGAGAGTTTCCAAAGCGCTCAAAACCTTCAAATCCTCCCACTCAGACTCTTCGCGCACCCAAAGCCGCAGAAAGCGCGGTTCAATATCCGAGTTCTGTGTTGCAGCCATCGATGTCCGTAACAGGTACTGCGTGATTACTTTCGAATCGAACAGCACGTGAGCGCCGTCTTCCAGAACCGGGATTGCGACTCCGGGATTGACCTTTGCGAAGTCTCGAATTGGCCGCATCGCATTCAACTTGTCGCCTTCGAAATCGATTTCGAGCTCATGCAAGACGATCCTGACATTTCGCGAAAATGGCGAGCGATCACTGTAATATAGCTTCACCGAAAACTCCCGTTTGCCCAATGGTATCCCGCCGAGGACCTAACGCCAAGGTCCGCTTCATACAGCTACGATTTGGGTCTGGGGTCTTCCTTTTTCCGGCTTTGCAAACCGGTGCTGAGCTTGTGGAGCAGTCTGGCCAGCTCCTCAACTTCTTCTGTTTCGAGTATCCCGCCAATCAAAACCTTGTTTGTTGCAATGAGTTCTTCGACGATCTGCTCCGCCAATTTGGCCCCTTTGGGCGTTATCCGGACCAAGCGGCTGCGACCGTCGTCGGGATTGTCGATACGCTCGATCAGGCCTGCATCGCGCAGCGCATGCATCATCTTTGTCATACCGCCAGATGTGACTTGCGCCGCAGTATAGAGTTCGGTGGGGCTCAACGTGCGATCCGGCCCTGCAGACCTGAGCGATGACAGCGCCAGAAACTGTGACCACGTCACGCCATGGCTTTCGACGATCCGGTGATCGTTGTCCCAGATATAGTTTCGACTGCGGAACAGGCCGGGCACAATCCGTGCCTCTGGTGGCGGCTTTGTGCGCCAATTTGGTTCATCTGGTTCGGACACGTTTTGCTCCGTGAGTGGTGTAGCAATCCTATTGCCTCAAAGCGCGCTTGTCAGTCTCTCTCCGCCCATCTATCTTTCTGGAAAGATAGATTCGCAACTGGAGACCTGATAGATGTTGAAGAAGCTGACAACAACCTTGGCTGCGCTTGGGATGAGCGCCTCGTTTGCATGGGCAGATGTCGCAACAAACAAGCAACTCGTTCTGGACATGATGCAGAATGTCTTCGCTGCACGGGATGCAGCGGCTGTCGACACATATTTCACCGAAGGTTACATCCAGCGGAACCCGATGCTGCCCTCTGGCTCTGCCGTCATGAAGAAGTTCCTGAGCCGCCCGGTTGACCCAGACAAGCCGACACCCCCCCCCACAGAGTTACACCGCATCATCGGCGAAGGTGATCTGGTCGCAACGCATTCAACCTACTACAATTTCGGCCCCGCGCCGATGGTCGCCTTTGATGTGTTCCGCATCGAAAACGGCAAGATCGCAGAGCATTGGGACAACCTGATCCCGCTGCGTGACGCCCCGAACCCTGCTGGCCGCACGCAAGTGGATGGGGCCACAGACATCACTGACCTCGACCAGACAGAAGCGAACAAGGCATTGGTCACAGGTTTGCTGGAGGGCATGTTCATTGGCGGCGAAAAGCTGGATATCACGCAATACATCAACCCCGCCAGTTACACGCAGCATAACCCTGATGCCGGGGATGGCCTGCAGGGGTTGCAAGCTCTGATGAAGGCCAACGCCGCCAAAGGCATGAAGATGCGCTACGACGAGATTGGCCTCGTGGTCGCAGAAGGCAACTTCGTGCTGACAGGCGCATCGGGCGCTTTGGGTGAGCAGCCCACCGCGTTCTACGACCTTTGGCGCTTGGAAGATGGATTGATCGTGGAACATTGGGACATCATCGCCCCGATCCAGACCGAGAACCTGCCCAAAGGCTATCCCGGCAAGTTCTGATCGGATCATTCGCTATCTGCAAACCCGGAGAGCACCCCATGTCGGATCAGGCCTATCCCAAGTGGATCTACTACTACCTTTGCTTTGTGACTGTCGTTTCGGTGCTCTTCGCCATCATCATCTACGTCAACCCGGCTGCCATGTGGGGGCACTGGGCTGCGGCCGATGCCAACGGCGCATTTGATCTCGTTGGCCCAGCCGGCTTGTTTTGCGCGCGTAATCTGGGGACAGCAGCGATGGGGGCCTACGTCCTGGCTCACAAATCGCGCCCCATGATGGAGGCATTCCTCGTGTTTCGCATTGTCGTTGACCTGCTTGACGGGACACATGCGCTCATTGGGGGGCACACACCGATCATCGTTATTGGGTTCACCACAGCGGCACTCGAAATCTTCATGCTTGTTCAACTGCGGCGTTTCAAAGGGGCCCGTTCGACTTGATCAAATAACCGGAACAGCGGACGTGCAGACTTGACGCCGCATTCGGCATTTTGGGCTCGAAGACGACCTCGGAGGCAGCGCAGCATCGATCAGGCGTAGGTACGTATCCTTTTGTACGCCCAAGACTTAACACCAAGCAGGACAATCAAGACAGCAGCCGTCGTCAAGCCCGATTTCACAATGGAAGCGACACTCGCCGCCAAGACCGTGTTGGCGGGTATGTCTGGCCAACTCAGGATCATGACGCAGATGCCAGCGTTCTCCAGATAGTCGGCGATCGCTGCCGCAATCGAAAACCAGATTCCAATTCGAACAAGCGTTTGACTCACGTCTCGTGACCCAAGCCATTTGAGCAATGACACCAAGGTCAGGGCCATCAGAGCGGGATAAACCAGATCAAGTGGCATTTGTCGCGTGAGATAGTACCACCGTCCGCTGGGTCCCAGGTCAGTGATCAACGCTTGTGCCAGTTCAGCCGAGTATCCGCCGGGGCGCATGTCGAAAGGGCGCAGACCGGACACAGTCTCGATATGCGCCAGAGTGACAAAGATCATCATCAGATAGACCCCAGCGGCCGCGAGACCGAAGCGTGCCGCTTGCCGCCCGTAGGGCATGGTTGGTATCGTCATGGACATCGGTTCTTCTCCTTACCGTTGGCACCGTCGTACGCGGCGCGCGCAAAGCTGGCATTATCGTTTGATAAGGAATGCGCGATTTGGATCTCTTGAGTTTTTTCACCAAGTCTCCGAACGCTTTGGAGAGAGACAGCGCGCATGAGTTCGCGGCGGCATGGCGTGTTGACCATGTTGAAAAGGGGCGTCGCATTGCAACGCAGGGCGAACCAGATCTCTTGGAACACATCATTCTTGATGGGCGCGCCTCGAGCCTTATCACAGATCCTGAAGGTCGCGCCGTTTGCGTTGGCTTTCACGTTGGCCCATGTGTGGTCGCGCCAAATGTCGCGAGAACGAGAAACACGACCTCGCTCGTTTCAATAGAGGTGACCGCGGATGCGTTGGTTGCGCACATGGACAGCCGCGCCCTGACTGAGCTCATGCTGGCATCGGAGCCAATTCGCGAATGGGCAAACGGCATTTTGCAGCAAGAACTTGCCCGCAAGGCTGATCGGGAGTGGTGCCTCGCCGCCCTTGGCGGCGCAGATCGCCTTGCATGGTTTCGAAGAGATTTCCCGCGTCACGAAGGGCTTTTCGGTCACTATCTGATCGCATCTTTTCTCGGAATTACACCGGTCACACTCAGTCGGCTTCGAGGTGCCGAGCGAGATACAGCTGTTGATTAAAGGTCGATTGTTCACCTGTTGAGGCCGCCATGGCACAGCATTTTCTGTTTTCAGCTGCCGCGCGAACGCGGGCGCTGTAGTCCATCTTCACTGAGGGGGAAGAGGCCGGCTAACAACGGTTCTGTCGGCTGGCCTGACGTCATCTCGCACATGAGATGCCTAAAAAAGACAGGCCTGAGAGCACACCGGCTCAAAAGACACTGTCGATTCTGGCAGGTCCCTGGCGACACGGCCCACGCCCACCAAAACGCGCGCGCACCGCGTTGAGGCGCATGGGACACCGCTCAGCCCCCAGATTCGTAGCCCAGTGGCCACAAACCAGCCCATTTCGGGGCAATCTGTCGCGACGTTACTATGGTCTGACGGGGGTTTGTGCTGTTCTTTCCGCCGTTACCGCACTTCGGCACCGCAAACACCACGCCGGCGGGACATGGGGGGACAATGAAAAACTTGATATCCGCTGGCGCCATGCTTGGCGCCTTGGCCTTGACGACGTCGGCTTCGGCAGAAGAACTGCGTTTCGACAACCTGTACGTGATCGGTGACAGCCTCAGCGACGGCGGCACCTACAGTCAGGGCATCGTGGCCAATGGCGGCGGTTCGCTGCCCAACATCAACTATCGCTTTCTGACCAACGCACCGGACGGCTCGTCGCGGACCTATGCCGAGGTGCTGGGCCAGGAGTTGGGTCTGGATGTGCAGCCCAACGTGATCAACGGCGTGCCAGCAGCCGGTTTGCCGGACAACCCTGTCGGCGGCACCAACTATGCCGAAGGCGGATCCCGTGTCACCAACCCTGCCGGGATCGGGTTCTCCGTCCCGGGAGGGGTCACCACCCGACCGCTGTCAGAGCAGGTCGACCGGCTGCTGGCAGACCGCCCGACCCTGAATTCCAATGACCTCGTGATCCTCTGGGGCGGTGCAAACGACGTGTTTGTGCAGGCCGGTGCCGTCGCCGGCGGAGCGATCACACCAGCACAGGCAACCGCCAACATGATCCAGGCCGGGACCGAGATGTCTGCCCTGGTCGACCGGGTGCGTGCCGCCGGGGCCGAAACCGTCATCGTCGTGACCATTCCCGATGTCGGCGTGACGCCCGGTGGCGTTGCGACGGGGGCCGCCGGGGCCGCGCTGCAAACCGCGCTGGCGGATACCTTCAACGCGCAACTCAGGTCCAGCGTCGGAGGCAAGGCGGTCTTTGTCGACTCGCAAAAACTGCTGGGGGCGATCCAGGCCAATCCTGCGCATTACGGTTTCACCGCACCCAACGCCGCCACCGTGCCTGCCTGTAGCGGCAATTCCATCGGCTGTATTCAGGGCGTGAACGCCAGTGCCGACAGCGAACAGCGTGTCTTTGCGGACGGTGTGCACCCGACCACCTCTGCCCATGCGATGTTTGGTCAGGCCGCCTTTGCCGGGCTTCAGGCGGGCACGCAGGCGGGGGCCATCCCGGTCGCCACCATGACCGCCCTGCGCCAGCAAAGCATATCGATCGAGAACCGGCTCAACCCCACAGTCCTGTTCTACGTGGATGAAAACGGCGAACGCAAAAAGCGCGCGGTCGGCCAGATCGACGGCTACGCCAGCATCGAGGGCGGGTCCTATTCCAGCGAGGCCCAACAGGTCACGCCGGGCCTCGAGGGCACGACCCAGGTGATCAAGCTCGGCTTTGACGTGCCGGTCACCTCCAACGCCACGCTGGGCTTTGGCATCAGCTTTGACGAGGGTCAGGTGACCTTTGACGGCAACCGCGGTGGCTTTGACTCAAAGCTGGTCGTTGGCGCGCTCTTTGGGCAGGTGGCCCTGTCGCCCGCGTTTTACCTGAATGCCGCCGTCGGTGGCGGGCGCATCGATGTCACGGAAATCACCCGCTCTTTCACGCTTGGTCCGGCCCGGGAAACCTATACGGCGCAGACCGATGGCCGCTATACATTCGCCCGCATCGGCGGCGGTGCGCTCTTGCCGGTGTCGGAGCAGGTGCTGCTGAACCCCTTTGGCCAGTACACCTATGAAAAGGTCGCCATCGACGGCTACACGGAATCGAACGGTGCGGCGAGCCTGTCCTATGGCGATCTGGAGTATCAGTCGGACCGCCTCACACTTGGCCTGTCAGCGGTGATTTCACCCACCGCGGCCCCCGACTGGGTGTTCAACCTGCGCGGCTCGCTGGAACATGACCTGAACGACGACAGCCTCGCTGTGGCCCTTGGACCGGATGCTGCGACCCTTGGCACCGTGTCGGCCCCGCGCCCGGACCAGACATGGGGGTACTTCTCCGCCACGGCGGCGCGTGACCTTGGCAATGGTGCCCTTGCCACCTTCAACGCGTCGACCTCTGTCGGGCAGGATGGCGCGACCGGATATGTGGCAAGCATCGCCTTCAAGAAGACGTTCTGACCCAACCCCGCCCCCAGATCTCACATGCATAGCTCATCCCCGGGCCCGACCCGGGGGTGCGGCACCGGAAGGCCCGCGCGGCTTGCTCCGCCATCGGCGAGACAAAGAACGCCAGATCCCGGCCATCGCTGATGCCATTGTCGTTGACATGGGCCAGCTGCGGGATCGCGCTGTCGCGATCGTAGAACAGCGCCCCACCCCGATCGCGACCCCGGACCTGCGTCGTCAAGTCCGGCGCCTCGGCGTCACCAAAATCCACCGGTGACAGATCCTGAAAATGCGGCCCGCCACCGGTGCCATTGTCCTTGCCCGGCACCACCAGCATGGAGGTCACCGGCTGCGCAAAGGTGATGGTGACATCCACCCCCCCTGCCCCGCCGGACCACCGCGCCGCGTCGAATGAGGGGTTTTCCCTATGCCCTCGCAAAGGGCCCATCGGCTAATCCTGTTCCCATCATAACAACACGGATCGCAGCCAAGGCTGCCCCGCCATTTTGAAGAAGGAATTAGGCAGATGTTCAGCTTTGCAGCATTCGAAAAGTTCGCAACCGTATTTGGTGTCGTCACAAGCAGCATCGGCATGGCCATGACCGCTGAGGATATCATCGACAACATCCTCAACCCCAGCGCCAGCCTTGAGAAAGACATCGCAGACCTCAGGAACGACATCACGCTGCTGGGTCAGCGGATCAACGATCTGGACACCAGCAACAACCTGCGGGCCCTCACCGAGGCGCTGCAACTGTCCAGGCAAAGCAGCGACAAGCTGCAGGACTACCCGGCGATCTCTCTCGACAAGCAGTCCGACATCATGACCGACAGCTTTGACGGGCTGGACAACGTGCTGAACATCTCGCATCTGATCCTCCGCTCCGACCCCTCGCCGGAGGAAGTCATGGCCGTTGGCGCCTCGCTCACCTATGCGGTGCTGGTGCAGGCCCAATCCGCAAAGATCTTTTCCGAAGGTCGCTACCTCGGCGAAAACGCGACAGAGCACGGCGGCGACCGTGAACATGGTGGCCACCGCCAGAGTTCGGTGCGCGACAACCTGATCGAAGCGGTCAAGACCCTCACCGCATTGCAGGATGCCGCCGAGGCCGCGCTGGACCTCAGCATCACCCACCAGTCCACGACCTATTACGCCACCGACACCTCCATGGCGTACAAGGACTGGTGGACGATGGAAGACGACGGCGCGATGATCGGGTTCATGCGGTTTCTGGACGGGCTGGCCCAGTCCCAGGGCGGCACGGGCAACATGCTGCAAAGCCGCCAGGTCATGACCTTTGATGTCCAATTCAGCACCGGGGCAGACAAGGAGCAGGTCCTGTCGGCGCTGGAGGATATGTTCGGCAGCAGCCTGCAGATCAGCGACAGCACCTCCGCCTCGCATGACACCCTCACCGCATGGGTGCCTTCGGGCACGCTGGTCACCATCCCGGCAGAGGTCACGGGCGGCGCGGCACGGCAGATCCGTTTGAACACCGACACCATGGGCACCGTCGCCCGCTATCTCGAAAAAACCGTCGAACAGGCGGTCTACGACGGCACGCCGCTGGATGGCACCGGGGCTGATTTTGCAGACATGATCGCCCCCTTGCTGGACCTCGTCGATGGTCAGATGGTCACCCAGTCCGACCGCAACGACACGTTCCACGGCACGCGCGACAGTGATGTCCAGCGCATGGCCGACCGCAATCCCTACCTCAGCGAAGACGGCGACGACTTCATCGTGAATGCCAGCAATATCGACGGCGCGACGCTCTTGGGCTACGGCGGCTCCGACTATCTCAGGGGCGGTGATTTCACCGACATCATGAAGGGCGGCGCAGGGAATGACGTCTATTTTGGCGGTGCCGGCGACGATATGCTGCTGGACGACAATGGCGGCATCGACCGGGCGATCTATACCGGCAATGCCGCTGACTACGACATCACGTTCAAGATGGTCGATGGCGCCTATGCCCATTTTACTTCAAAACCCAAAAACGAATAATCCTTTTTTTTGTTTACCTTTTA
>JBELMB010000236.1:0-7805 GCA_042088665.1 Sagittula sp. | reverse complement strand
CGACATCGCTCAGCAAATCTGCCATCTCCTTGGTAAAGCTTTGCTGCACCGCTTTGACCTTGGCGATTTCGGCCTGCACATCCATCGCAGGCGGATAGGCCTCCGGGAACTGCGCGTGCTCGGTTTCGAAGATCGAAACCATCTCCTGTTCGGCCACGGTCGCGAAACCGAGGAATTGGCCATTCAGGATGGCGTCGCGGATAAGGGCAAAGACGCAGGTGTCGCCATCGACAAAGGTCGTCACCCAGGTCGACATCTCTTCGAGCATCTGACTGTAGTTCACAGAAATCGCGCTGATCGGGCCGCCCGCATTCTCCAACCGCGATGCGATGATGCGCATGTTCATGGGCACCGTGCGGATCGCCTTGAACGCCTCCGTCATTTCGGTGGTCTCCACGTAGACCTGCGTGATCGCGCGCGACATGTCCAGAAAACGACGCTGGAGCGGATCCATTGTGCGCCCCATCTGCTGGTACCGGCTTTCGAATTCAGTCGCCAAGGCGTGGCTCTGAAAGGCGGCGTAACTGGAGAACCCCGCGTCCTGCACCATTTTGATCAGCGCCTCGGCGCTTTCGCGTGGATTGAGCCCCTCTGACTGCTCTTTCTCCACAAGAGTCTTGTAGATCTCTGCCACTTCGTCGCGCAGTTTCGACGAGGGTTTGAGCCGGGTGGAGATATAGCCGCCCTCGATCGGGGAGATCAGCGCGAAAACCCAGTAGTAGCGCCCCGATTTGCAGCGATTCTTGACATAGGCGCCGGTGGGTTTGCCCGCCTTGATGCGATCCCAGATCAGTTGAAAGGCCCCCTTGGGCATGTCGGGATGCCGGATCAGCTTGTGTGGTGCGCCGATCATCTCCTCCCAATCATAGGCTGCAACCCGTTGAAACACGGTATTTCCAGCCTTGATCACCCCGCGCTCATCCGTCCGTGAATAGAACAGTTCAGAGAGGTGAAACTGGGCCTCGGACGTCGCGTAGGTGCTGTCCGCGGTAAAACGTGGCGTGTGTTCTGTCATATCTCGGTCCCATGAGCCGCATTAGATGACAGTTTGAGACAATTCCCTTGCCAAAGAATGAACCGCGCCCGGACATTCGGGAATTTCCCCCCGGTCCGCCAACCTCAGGTCGTGTTCGACAGGATGGAATTGGTGCCCTGGATCCTTGAATTCAGTTCGACCACTTTCGCCAGACGGGCCTCGATGTCGTTCTGGCGCACGTCCAACTGTTCGACGATGCCATTGAGCGCCGTGTCGGCATTGCCCAGGGCGGCGCTTTCGATCTTGCACATCATGCGGGTCGAGCTGAGCCCGGTGACGAACCGTTTCATGTCGAGAACGCTCCTGCTGAGGCGGCGCACCTCGCGTTCAACCTCGGAAAGGGAACTGCGCGCGTCCTTTGCAAAGATCTGCTTTTCGCGCATCAACTCGTCACGACAGGTCTGCAGACCCGCGGCATCCTCGGCCCCGTTGCCAACCAGATCGTTCTTCAGCGTGCCGATCATCCGCTCTTGCACATGCATGGCGCTGACCAGCACCTGCCCGGTGACGATGGCCCCGCGAATGCGGGCGAAGGTGCTGTTGGGTCCTTCGGCAAAGTCGCGGATCCAGACGGACATTTCCTCCAGCATCTGGCTGTAGTTGACGGAAATCGCGCTCAGCGGCCCACCGGAGTTCTCGAGCCGCGAGGCGAGGATGCGCATGTTCATGGGCACCGTGCGGATGTCGCGGATGATATCGACCATCTTTGTCACTTCGCGGCCGAGATCCTCGACCGTGTCCTGCATGTCAAAGTAGCGCAACACGGTGGGTTCCAGATTTATATGCGTGACCTTCGAGAGTTGCAGCACCTCGCTGCGCAAGGCCGTGGCCATGAAATCCTCGTAACGGTCAAAGCCAGCCTCTTGCAGCAGCTCCAGCAGGCGCGTGGCGCTTTGCTGCGGGGTCAGTGTCTCCGCCTGCTCCGCCTCGGACAGGCGGGCATAAAGCGCCTCGGTCGTGTCGCGCAGTTCCGACACCGGTTTGATGCGCACCGAGAGATACCCGTCCGACACCGGCCAGACCAGCGCCAGCACCCAGTAGAACCGCCCGTCCTTGGCCTTGTTCTTGACGTAGGCCACGACCTTTTCGCCGGCCTTGAGCCGGTCCCAGAACAGCTGGAACAGCCCCTTGGGCATGTCCGGATGCCGGACCATCTTGTGCGGCGCCCCTTCGAGTTCGGACCAGTCGAAACCGGAAATCCGTTGAAAGACCTCGTTTCCCTTTTGGATGACCCCGCGCCCGTCGGTGCGCGAGTAAAAGGTTTCTGACGGGTCGAATGGCACTTCGCCATTCACTCCGCGCGCCCGGCTGGTCAGGTCTCTGTCGTGCTGGCTCATACCCAATTCCCACGTTGGTGCTATGGTCGGGGAGCATGAGGCGCGGAGGTTTTCAAGACATGAACAGCGCCCCCCAAGGGAGGCGCTGCTGCTCGGTTTCTCATTACAATTTGGATCTTATCCGGGGCTCATGCCGCGCAATCGCTCTGATCGCCGCCGCAAAAATTCCACGGTGGCCAGCAGGGCGATCGAGATCATCACGAGGATCGTTGCAACGGCGAGGATCGTCGGGCTGATCTGCTCTCGCAGGCCGGTAAACATCTGCCACGGCAGGGTCTGCTGCCGCGCGGAGCCGACAAAGAGCACCACCACCACTTCGTCAAAGGAGGTGATGAAGGCAAAGAGCCCGCCGGAAATCACCCCCGGAAGGATCAGCGGCATCTGCACCCGAAAGAAGGTCGTGACCGGATCAGCCCCCATGTTCGCCGCGGCCCGCGTCAAAGACCGGTCGAACCCCACCAGCGTCGCCGTCACCGTGATGATCACGAAGGGAACGCCCAGCGCCGCATGGGCCAGAACCACCCCCAGTAGCGTGCCTTGCAAGCCGATCCGCGAATAAAAGAAATACATCCCCGCCGCAGAGATGATCAGCGGCACGATCATCGGAGAGATCAGCACCGCCATGATCGCACGTCGGAACGGCACGTGTTCAGAGCTCAGCCCGATCGCCGCCAGCGTGCCAAAGCAGACCGACAACAGCGTCGCAAAAGGCGCGATGATCAGCGAATTCTGCAGCGCGTTCTGCCATTCCGGCGATGTAAAGAAGTCGCGGTAATGCTTCAGGCTGTAGCCCTCGGGATCAAACCGCAGCATCTCCGGTGTGAAGGTAAAGAAGTCCTGCGCATTGAAGGACAGCGGCATGACCACGATGATGGGCGTGATCAGGAAGGCAAAGATCGCCCCGCACAACACCCGGAAACTGTAGTGCCAGAGCACCTGACCCGAGGTCAGATAGGGCGGCAGCGGCACGCGGTAGCGCCCGCAGCCGACCCAATAGGTGAACCAGCCAAAGAACCAGCCGGACAGCGCCCCGACAACCGCTCCCGGCAGCCCGCTCATCAGACCACCTGCCACCAGCATCAGCGTGAGAATCGCCCATTTGCCAAGACGTTCCTGCGCCTCGGACAGCACTTCGAGCAGCACATAGGCGACACCGGCCAGCAGCACGAAGCCAAGCACGATGCCCAGCAGGACAGAGCCATTGGAAGCCCCGACAAAGACCCCGAGAAACGCGCCCATCGCACCCACCACGGGCGCTGCGAACTGGATCGGCTTTTTGACCGCTTGTGTTTCAACCGCCATGGATCAGCCCCCCAGCTTCACGTTGTCGATGCCGACGATCTTGTCGTAGGCCCAGTACAGGATCAGAACCGCAACCAGCAACAAGGTGCCCAGCGCGGCCGCGAGGCCCCAGTTCAGGCTCGAAGAGATATGGTAGGCGATCCGGTTGGAAATGAACGTCCCCGTGGTGCCACCGACGATCTCTGGCGTGATGTAGTACCCGATGGCGAGGATGAAAACGAGGATGGAGCCCGCGCCAATCCCCGGCACCGACTGCGGGAAATACACCCGCCAGAACGCCGTCCAATTGGTGGCGCCCAGCGATTTCGCCGCGCGCACATAGGTTTGCGGGATCGTCGACATGACCGAGAACATCGGCAGGATCATGAAGGGCAGCAGGATATGGGTCATGGCGATGATCGTGCCCAACTGGTTGTTGATCATCACCAGCCGCGCCGCATCATCCACCAGCCCGATCCAGACCAGCACATCGTTGATGACCCCTTGTTGCTGCAACATCACTTTCCACGCGCTGGTGCGCACCAGAAGCGACGTCCAGAAGGGCAGGAGCACGAGGATCATCAACAGGTTTGCCGTGCGCATCGGCAGGTTGGACAGCAGGAAGGCCACCGGGTATCCCAGCAGGATGCACGACAGGGTGATGACGATCGACATGAACATCGTGCGCTGGAAGAGCAGCCCGTAGATGCGCTGTCGCTCGTCGCGCAGGGCATAGCCGTCGGTGGTCTTTTGCCGGTCCACGGCGTTCAGAAAGTAACCTGATGTGTACTTCGGGCTGAAAAGCTTGATCGTCTGCCAGACCGGCAGCTTTTCCCAGTCTTCATCGATGTCGGCAAACCCTTCGCGGCTCGACATGGTCTTGAATTCCGGATCGGCCACCAGCGCTGCCGCGGCTTGCAGCATCTCGGCCCGCGGGCCGCTGTAGCCGGACATGTCGCCGTCGCGCAGATCCTCGTAGAGCCGCGTGTGCACCATGGACCAGGGCTCTTCTTTCAGAAGGTTCTTTTCATCCTCGATCCGGGTGAAATCGGCAAAGGTCACATAGGCGGCGGCGGTGCCCGGCAAGACGTCCGCAATTCCGTCGCGCAGCTTGAACTCAGGCAGCGGCTGCCCCTTTTCCCAGGCCTGCGCCAGCGTCAGCCAGGCCGGATCGCCCATCATCTCTGCCCAGGGCTCTGCCTCGTCCCAATCGCGGTCCAGCTTCTTGAACTGTTTCTGATATGTCTCGCCAATGTCATCAAGACCACGCCCCGCCTTGCGGAACAGCGACGACATGCCGGTGGTCTCATAGTTCAGGCGCGTGCCCAGCTTTGAGTGGTTCTTGTATTCCGCCGCGAGGAACAGATCCTCGTAGGCCGCATCAAACACCTCGTCCCCGGGCAATTGATCGGACTCCGCATCCCAGTCGCGCAACAAGACAACGGTGCGGGGCATGGTTTCGGTGACGATCTGGTTCTCGACCGAGCGAAACAGCATGTCCACGATCGGGGCGATGAAGGTCAAGAGCACGAACACAAGCAGGGGCGCGATCAGGGCCAACGCCCGCAGCTTTTGTGCGCGCAGGGCCTTCGCGAGGCTCTTTTTCAGGGGCACACCATCGGCGGACAACATCGGGCCATCGGTGGCCTCGGTCGCAGCCATGCCCGCGGGGCCGGATTGCGTTGCGTCACTCATGCCACGCCCTCCACGAGAAGGATGGTGCCGTCAGAAACACCACGGCGAATGTCGGCCACCTTTTGATACTCCGGATCGTTGTAGGCCGCCTTGGCCGCCGCATAACTGGGATAGGCGATCAGCACGTGCCTGCCCTCCCCTTCGCCCTCAAGCATCTCGGACCGTCCGCCGCGCACAAGGTAGCGCGCGCCGTAACCCCGCATGATCGGCGTGTTGCCGGTGACATAGGGCTTGTAGGCCTCCGGGTCATGCACGGTGACATGCGCCACCAGAAATCCCAGCGCGCCGCCGCCCTCGGGGTCCGGCAGATCCTCGTCATGGCCCTCGACCAACAGAATGGTGCTGTCCGCCGCCGCGCGCCGGATCTCCGCCACCTCCTGGTAGGCCGGATCGACAAAGCTCGCCCGTGCGGTCTCGTAACTGTCGAAAGCAAAGATCACGTGCCGCTCAAAGGCGGTGCCCTCGACCACGTCAGCCTGTCCACCACGCACAAGCGGTACGGCGCCAAGTCCCAAGAGGATCGGCGTGTCTTTCTCGATGTAGACCTTGTATGCGTCCGGATCTTTCACCGTGATATGGGCGATAATGTAACCTTTGGGCATCTTGCTCTCCACCGATGAAACCTTTGGCGGGCGACACGGCCCCCCGCCAAAAGCGCTGTCGTCACGTGGCGCGGGGTTGACCCCGCGCCCGCATCAGAATCGGCTTACTGCGCCAGCCACGCCTGGAAGCGCGCGTCCATGTCGTCACGGTAGTCGGCCCAGAACTCGTAGTTGTAGAGGAACGTGTTCTTGGCGTTTTCCGGATCGGTCGGCATGTGCGGCGCCATCTCGATGCCCAGATCGGCGTGCTTGCCCACCAGCGGTGCCGAGGACAGACGCGCCGGACCGTAAGAGATGTACTTGGACTGGTCCGCCAGACGCTGCGTGTCGGTGGCAAAACGCACGAAGTCCAGCGTACGCGCCAGACGGTCTTCCGGCAGATCCGCCGGGATGATCCAGCCGTCGAGGTCAAAGACCTGCGCGTCCCAGATCATGCCAACCGGCTGACCCTGCTCCTCGATCACGGAGAAGAGGCGACCGTTGTAGGTGGATCCCATGACGATCTCGCCATCGGCCAGAAGCTGCGGCGTGTCGGCGCCAGCGGACCACCAGATCACGTCGTCCTTGATGGTGTCGAGCTTGGCCAGAGCCTGCTCCACGCCTTCTTCGGTTTCCAGAACGTCGTAGACGTCAGCCTTGGCCACACCGTCACAGAGCAGCGCCCATTCCATGTTGTTGATGGGGCGCTTTTCCAGCGCGCGCTTGCCCGGGTATGTTTCCGTATCGAACAGGGCGCAGATTTCGGTCGGCGCGGTGTCGCCCACGAGGTCCGTGCGGTATCCCACGGTGGTCGAATAAACGATCTGCGGGATGAAGCAGTCAGAGACGATCAGATCGCCAAAGTCTTCGCTCGCCGGCGTGCCGTCGGGCGCAGGGGCCAGCAGCTCGTCGTGGTCGATTTCCAGTGCAAGGCCTTCGTCACACAGACGCAGCGCATCCGCGGCCACGACGTCGACGATGTCCCAGGTGATGTTGCCGGCTTCTGCTTGCGCGCGCAGCTTGGCAACGGCCTCTGCGGACGAGCTGTCCCAGATGATCTCGACACCATCGTTCATCGCGGCATAGGGGTCGGCATAGGCCTTCACCTGGCTGTTCTGATAGGCGCCGCCCCAGCTGACGGCGGTGATGGTGTCGGCCATGTGGCCATCGGCTTGCGCACTTGCGGCAACTGCAGTCAGTGCCGTCGCACCAAGCAGGGTCTTGGTTAGTTTCATGTTCATTAGCTCCCTAGACCCACAATACTTGGACTCGGGGCGCGGCGGCGGGTCAGCGCCTTGCCCACTGAAAAGCCGCCGACCCCAAGCGGAGCGCGGCGGCGCGCCTCAGGACGCATCCAGCGCCCGGCAATCGGCTGGTAGCCAGCCGATGTCGATCTCTGCGCCCGGCGTCAGCTTGACCTGGTCGGGCGCGTTACGCGTCTTGATGATGAAATTGTCGTTGCCAGCCACCCGCAGCCGCGTGCGAAAGATGTCACCCATGTAGATGAACTCCAGCACCTGCGCCTTCAGCGTATGCGCCCCGGTCTTGAGACGGTCCAGATTGACCTCGACACGCTCTGGCCGGATCGACACGAGGGTCTTGTCCCCGACCTCGCTGACGTTGACCGGCGTCGCGTCCAGCAATCCGCCATCCGCCAGCTTGACCACGCAGGAATCGCCATTGATCTCGGTGACAACACCGTCCAACGTGTTGTTTTCACCGATAAACTGTGCGACAAAACTGTTCTGCGGCTCTTCGTATAATTCGTCGGGCGGCGCCAGTTGCTGGATCCGGCCATCGTTGAACACCGCCACGCGATCCGACATGGTCAGCGCCTCGGTCTGGTCGTGGGTGACATAGACCACGGTGATGCCC
>JBELMB010000040.1:0-36150 GCA_042088665.1 Sagittula sp. | reverse complement strand
GGGACGCCAATATCATCGTCTGCGGCGGAGCGCTGACGGCGCGTTCCTCCCTGCGCAAACTGTTCGAGAGCAGCAAGACGGCCCGGGTGGCGGCGCTTTACAACGATCCCATGGGCCGGGCAGAGATCGAGGCAGAGCTTTCCCGCGCTGGTCTGCGCGGCGTCGACCGTGATGCCATGGGCGCGTTGGAGGGATTGGGGCGAGAGTTGACGCCCGGTGATCTGCGCATGACGCTGGAGAAGATCGCGCTGTACAAGCACGGCGACGAGAGCCCGCTGACGGCCGAAGAAGTCACGCTGAACGCGCCTGTCTCGATCGAGGCAGAGATCGACGATGTTCTGAACGTGCTCGCAGAAGGCCGGGGGCGCGAGATCGCCCCTTTGATGCGCCGCCTTCAGGGGCAGGGCGTCACACCCGTCACCCTGCTGATCCAGGGCGCGCGTCATTTTCGGCTGCTGTTCGCCTTGGCCTCCGGGCCGGGCGGGCCGGGGCAGACGGTGGAACGCATACGCCCGCCGATCTTTGGCCCCCGCAAGACCCGCATGGTGCGGCAGGCGCAGGGTTGGACCCCGGCGCGGTTGGAGATGGCGCTGGGCGTGTTGATGGACACCGACCTCGTGCTGCGCTCTGCCGGTCAAAAGGCGCCGGCCTATGCGCTGGTGGAACGTGCCTTTGTGCGGCTGGCCTATCTTGCGCGCCGCTGACGGTCGGGGCAGGGTCGGGCTTGTGAGGACCGTCTTGGTTTTCAACTGCTGAACGGGGCAGGGCAAGGGAGTTGAGAGATGGCCTATACACTGTATGGCGCGGTGCGCAGCCGGGCGTTGCGGGTACGCTGGATGCTGGAGGAGCTGGGCGTGGACTACACCCATGTGCCCGCTGGCCCGCGGTCCGAAGACGTGCGCAAGGTCAGCCCTCTGGGCAAGATCCCTGTTCTGCTGGATGGTGAGGCTGTCGTCCGTGACAGTACGGCGATCCTCACCTACCTCGCTGACAAGCATGGCCAGTTCACGGCGCAGGCCGGAACATTGCCCCGCGCGCAGCAGGACGCCTGGACGTTTCGGGTGCTGGACGAAATAGAGGGACCGTTGTGGACCGCATCGCGGCACAGCCACATCCTTCCGGAGGAAGAGCGGGTGTCGGACATCGTGGCCGCCTGCCATGCCGACTACGCCCGCAGCCTCGATGGGATCTTGTCCGAGATGTCGGGCCCCTATCTGGCAGGTGAGGACATGACCGTGCCGGACATCATCCTTGCCCATTGCGGTGGCTGGGCAAAAAGCGCCGGATTTCCGGAAGCTGGCCCCAAGTTCGCGACCTACCTCGAAGAGATGCGCAGCCGTCCCGCGTTCAAGGCCGCGCTGCGCTAGCTCGGGGTCAACCCCGAGCTACATCGGGTGCACGTTATGGCGGCGGATTTGTCCCCGCCCTGCGGTCTGCCAAGGGTGCCGCGTTCGGTCTCCGCTGGCCCCGGGGTTTGTCGGGCGACAAACTGCGCGTCGTGGGGCGCAACGGAAGGTGGCGCGGGGTTGACCCCGCGCTGGTCAGCAACTCTACAGCAGCGGCGCATCAGCTCTTGTCGGTGACATTTTCCTTGAACGCTTGCGAAAAGGCGGCTTGCTGATCCGGGCTGGCCTCTGTTTGATGCGCAGCCTTCCAAGCAGAATAGGGCATGCCGTAATAGACCTCCCGCGCGGCGTCCTTGTCCATCTCGATGCCCTGTGCATTGGCCGCTTCCTGATACCAGCGGCTGAGGCAATTCCGGCAGAAACCGGCCAGGTTCATCATGTCGATGTTCTGGACGTCCTTGCGTTCCTCCATCAGGTGCTGGCGCAGGCGGCGAAAGGCGGCGGCTTCGATCTCGATACGGGTCTGGTCATCCATCGGGGGGCATCCTTTTCCAAAGGTGTGTCTTCAGCGGTTTCACAGGTTGCGCTGCTCAGGGCGCGACTTCCGCCAGTGCGGCTGTCAGCATCGGCGCGAGGCGGGCGCCCCAGCGGGCCTGTGCCTCGGGGGTGTCGATCAGGTCCTGGCGCAATTCGATCAATGTGTTGGGCCGGCCGTGACGCAGCGCGTGGCGGTCCATGGCATCCCCCGGCAGATGCCCGGGGTAGGGTTCATTGCGGCCCACGGTCAGGTCCGGCTCCGCCTCCAAGGCCGCGATCAGCGGATCAGAAAGGCGCGCGTCCCTGGCGTGCAGGATACCCACATGCCAAGGGCGCGAGGGTCGCCCGCGCAACTGCCGCGTGAACGAATGCACGGCGACCAGGACGGGGTCAGCGCGCGCCTCCACCAGATCCGAAATCGCCGTGTGATAGGGGTGGTAATAGGCGCTCAGGCGGCGGGCTTTCTCGGTCGCGTCTGCCTGCGCGTTCCCGGGGATCACGGAGCCGTCATAAAGCTGCATCAGGAGCGTCGGATCGTCTGCGCCGCGGTTGGGGTCGATCACCAGTCGGGAGAAATTTGCCATGACCACGGGCGCATCCAGCGCCTCGCCCAAGGCCCGCGCGACGCCTGCCGCGCCCGGGTCATACGCGATGTGCCGCGCCATGTCCGCTTCGGGCAAGCCAAGGCTTCCGCCGAGGTCCGGCGGCACAAGGTTCGTCGCATGATCACATGTGATCACGAACCGGCCTTGCCGGTCTTTGCCTTGCACCAGGAACGGCTCAAATGTCATGGTTTCGTCACCTCCAGCCCGCTACACATAAGCGCGTTGCGTGGAAAAGGGAAATACGCGATAACGCCGGTGTTAGCGATAACGGGGCAGGCTTCAGGGCGCTGGTACGGTGTCGCGCATGGGACGAGAGCGGTGGTCACGTCAAGACCACCCAAATCGTGATATTGACGTCTTGTGGTGCGGACGCGGAGCAGGAACCGTGTCGCCGCAGGATATTGCCGCGCGTGCCCGGATGGGGTCGCGCAAACCGAGGGCAGGACAGATGAAACGCGACCGCAGCACCAAAATCGTGGCCACGCTTGGCCCCGCTTCTTCGACATACGAGATGATCCGCGCGCTGCATGAAGCGGGCGCCGATGTCTTTCGCCTGAACATGTCGCACGGCACCCACGAAGACATCGAGGCGCGTCACCGCACCATTCGCCAGATCGAAAAGGATCTCGACAGCCCCATCGCCATTCTTGCGGACCTGCAGGGCCCGAAACTGCGGGTCGGCGTCTTTGCCGACGGCCCGGTGGAGCTGGAGTGGGGCGCGCCGTTCCGCCTTGACCTCGATTCGGCACCCGGGGACGCCACGCGTGTCCAGCTTCCGCACAAGGAAATCTTTGATGCGCTCGAGCCCGGCTCTCACCTGCTGGTCAACGATGGCAAGATCCGCCTGCGGGTGACCGATTGCGCGGAAGATCACGCCAATTGCGTTGTCGAGGCGGGGGGGATGATCTCTGACCGCAAGGGGGTGAACGTGCCCGACGTGGTGCTGCCGCTGGCGGCGTTGTCGGACAAGGACCGCCGGGATCTGGAATTCGTCTGCGCGCTGGGCGTGGACTGGCTGGCGCTGTCGTTTGTGCAGCGTGCCGCCGATGTCGAAGAGGCCCGCGAACTGGCCCGAGGCCGCGCCGCGATCATGTCGAAGATCGAGAAACCCTCTGCCGTCGACAAGTTCGACGAGATCCTCGAAGCTTCGGACGGGGTGATGGTGGCGCGTGGCGATCTGGGCGTCGAGCTGCCCGTGCATGCGGTTCCGCCGATCCAGAAGCAGCTGGTGCGCAAGTGCCGGGCTGTGGCGAAGCCGGTGATCGTGGCAACGCAGATGCTCGAATCGATGATCGAATCGCCGATGCCGACGCGGGCCGAGGTCTCTGACGTGTCCGGGGCGATCTACGAAGGCGCCGATGCGGTCATGCTGTCTGCCGAATCCGCCGCGGGTCAGTATCCCATCGAAGCGGTTAGCACGATGAACAATGTTGCCGTCTCGGTCGAGAGCGATCCCACCTACCGTTCCGTGATCGAGGCTTCGCGCAGGGCGCAGCGCGCCTCTGTGGCGGATGGCATTGTCGCTGCGGCGCGCGAGATCGCGGAAACCACGGACATCAAGGCGATCTGCTGCTTTACCTCGACGGGCACCACCGCCGCACTGACGGCGCGTGAACGCCCGCGCGTGCCGATCATCGCCATGACCTCTCAGCGGGGCACGGCGCGGCGGCTGTCGCTGCATTGGGGCACCTATTGCGTGATGACCGGCGAATTGGAGCGATTCAAGCAGGCCGTGGTCAATGCTGCCCGTGCAGCGCGCGCCAGTGGCTATGCCGAAGAGAAAGACCAGATCGTCGTGACCGCAGGTGTGCCGTTCAACCAGTCGGGCACAACCAACATCCTGCGGGTCGCGCCCTGCGACGAGCGTTTGATCTATCGCACCGATCCCGGGTAACCTCTGTCAGGGCGGACATGGGTTCCGCCCTTTGGGGAGGACGGAATGGAGCCAGACGTGATGCTGATCACCGGGCTGGGACTGGCAGTGATATCCTTGCCGGCCATCCTCTCGGCCTGGGCGGACCGCAGGCCACCGCGAATCGGTGGTCTCGTGCTCGTCGGAGGGCTTTGCCTTGCGGGCTTTGCGGCCTCTCAAAAGGAGGGCGGCTATGTGCCCTCTGACGTTCCGGATGTGTTTTACTCTCTTGTAGGACGCATTCTGGGCTGATCGGCGCCCTCGCCAAAGTGGCGGACTGGTATACTCTGATCTGTGGGCGGGAACCGAAACCGGCCACAAGCGAGGGCCCATGCGCTTTCGGCCCGCATCCCCCTCTTGCCACAGCCACCGGCCTGTTGTAAGCGCAGCGCTCGAACCGCGCGGCCGGCCACAGAGGCATGCCGAGTCGCGCAGCGCGCTTCAGCAGCAACGCGAAAGCGCATCCAGGAAGAACGGAGACCCGAAATGCCCAAGATGAAGACGAAATCGAGCGCCAAAAAGCGCTTCAAGATCTCGGCCACCGGCAAGGTGATCACGGCCCAGGCTGGCAAACGCCACGGCATGATCAAGCGCCACAAGAAATTCATTCGCAACGCGCGCGGCACGACGACGATGTGCGACGCCGATGCCCGCATCATCAAGTCGATGATGCCGTACGACCGCTGATCAGGAGGATTTAGGATGTCCCGAGTAAAAGGCGGAACCGTCACCCACGCGCGCCACAAGAAAGTCATCAGCCAGGCCAAAGGTTACTATGGCCGCCGCAAGAACACCTTCAAGGTGGCGGCACAGGCGGTCGACAAGGCCAACCAATACGCCACACGCGACCGCAAGGCGCGCAAGCGTACCTTCCGCGCCCTGTGGATCCAGCGCATCAACGCCGCCGTGCGTGCGCATGACGAGGCACTGACCTATTCGCGCTTCATCAATGGCCTGTCGAAGGCCGGGATCGAAGTGGACCGCAAGGTTCTGGCCGATCTGGCCGTGCACGAGCCGGAGGCATTCGCCGCCATCGTGGATCAGGTCAAGGGCGCACTGGAAGCCGCGTAAACGTTGGCCCAGCCGCTCTGACGCGATACTGTTTGAAAGGCCCGCTCTTGATGCGGGCCTTTTTCGTGGGGGGCCGTGTCGGCGGTCTATTGGTGCCGCAGCCGTCGTCACAGGGCCATCTCCCCTTGCCGCCCGCGCGTCACCCCGCTAGGGAAACGGCGCGATGGCAAGGAGGGTGCAATGGACGATCTTCGCGGCAAATACCTGGAATTGATCGCCGGGGCCTCTGACGAGGCCGCGCTCGAGGACCTGCGCGTGCAGGCCGTCGGCAAGAAAGGCGAGATCAGCCTCAAGATGCGTGAGCTGGGCAAGATGACGCCCGAAGAACGGCAAGTGGCCGGTCCCGCGCTCAATGCCCTCAAGGACGAGATCAACAGCGCATTGGCGGCGAAGAAGGCCGCGCTGGCCGATTCCGCACTCGAAGAACGCCTGCGGGCAGAATGGCTGGACGTCACGCTGCCGACGCGGCCTCTGCGCCGCGGCACCATCCATCCGATCAGCCAGGTGACCGAAGAGGTCACCGCAATCTTTGCCGATATGGGCTTTGCCGTGGCCGAAGGTCCGCAGATCGACAGCGACTGGTACAATTTCGACGCGCTCAACATTCCAAGCCATCACCCTGCGCGCGCCGAGATGGACACGTTCTACATGCATCGTGCCGAGGGCGACAATCGCCCGCCGCATGTGCTGCGCACCCATACCTCGCCGGTGCAGATCCGGCACATGGAAGCCCATGGCGCGCCTTGCCGCATCATTGCGCCGGGCCGCGTCTACCGGGCCGATTACGACCAGACCCACACGCCCATGTTCCATCAGGTCGAGGGGCTGGCGATTGACCGCGATATCTCCATGGCGAATCTGAAATGGGTGCTCGAAGAATTCGTGAAGGCCTATTTCGAAGTCGACGATGTGGAACTGCGCTTTCGCGCCTCGCATTTCCCCTTCACAGAGCCCTCGGCAGAGGTCGACATCCAGTGTTCCTGGGAAGGCGGCGTGCTGAAGGTGGGCGAAGGGGACGACTGGCTGGAAATCCTTGGCTCTGGCATGGTGCATCCGAAAGTTCTGCAGAACGGCGGAATCGATCCGAACGAATGGCAGGGGTTCGCCTTTGGCATGGGCATCGACCGCATCGCGATGCTGAAATACGGCATCCCGGATCTGCGCGCCTTCTTTGACAGCGACCTGCGGTGGCTGCGTCACTACGGCTTTGCCAGCCTTGACGTGCCAACCTTGCAGGGTGGCTTGTCGCGCTAGACAGGCAAATTGTGGGGGCAGATGGGTCGTGATCCTCTGGGGGAATGGCCCTGCTCGTCGAGGAGCATCACGGTTTTCAAGCGGTCCGCTGTCTTGCACGCAGCATAGGCATAGGTCTGGGCGACCACGACGGCCCGTGCCGTCGCCCGTTCCATCTGCTGGGCAGGGCCTTCAATCGAACCGGTAGCGGTGCAGGCCTGCGCCGTGATCCTTCAGCCATTTCCGCGGGGTTTTCCAATCGCCATAAAGCGCTGTGACACAGGCCCAGAAGGCGCTTGAATGGTTCATATGGCGCAGGTGAGCCACCTCATGCGCTGCGACGTAATCCAGCACCTCTGGATGCCCGAGGATCAGCCGCCACGAGTACATCAGCCCGCCATCCGCCGTGCAGGACCCCCAACGCGAGCGCGTGTCGCGGATCGTCAGGCGGTTGTAGGGGCGGCCCAGCTTGATCGCATAGTGGTCTGACGCGGTGGCGAGCCGCTCTCGGGCCAGCGTCTTCAGCCAGCCTGACAGGCGCGCGGGCACGCGGTCTTCTGCGCCGGGGACGTAAAGCACGCCCGCCTCGGCCCGAACGCTGCGCCCCGTACCGGGACGGATCTCGTGCATCACACCCTCAACCGGAAGAATGGCCCCCAGCCCGATCTGCACCGATGTCACCTGTTGGGCCAGATGCTGGCGCAGCCAGCGCTCCTTCTGGAGTAGAAAGGCGCGGCCCTCCTGTTCGGGTACATTCTGCGGCAAGGTCAGCGTCACGCGCCCGTCCAATTGCGAAATCCGCAGGCTCAAACGGCGCGCCCGGGCGGACCTGCGCAGGGTGATCAAAATCGAAGGGTTGCCAGCCAGCTCGATCTGCCCCATATCCACGCCTCCCCCAAAGCCTTTGACAGCCATGGCGTCTTATGGCAGGGGGCACAGATTGTCGACCGCAGCAGCAAAAGATCGAAGGGGATCACCCATGCCGAAGGAAGAATGGGGCACGAAGCGCGTTTGCCCGACCACCGGCAAGCGCTTTTATGACCTCAACCGCAATCCGATCGTCAGCCCCTATACGGGTGACGTGGTCAACCTCGAAACCGGCAAGCGCAGTCTCATGGCTGCCGACGCCGAGGATCAGGCCTCCGTCAAGGCCAAGAAAGAAGACTCCGAAGAGGTCGATCTGCTCGAAGACGACGCCGTCGATGTGGATCTCGATGACGACGATGTGCTTGAGGACGAGGATGACGACAACGTCTCCCTCGATGATATCACGGATGTCGCCAGCGAAGACGAAGAAAGCTGACGACGCCTTGCCCGGCGCGATACACGCGCCCGGCAAGCTGACAGGTGGGCTGGCTGGACGGCTCCGGTGGGGCAGACCCCCAAGGCCAACCAGCGTGCCAACCAACGGGCAAAATCGCCGCGATGTCAGTGATTTGAAAAAGCCGCCACAATCCCGCGTGGCAGCCTGCATTTTCCGCTTGATCCCAGAGCGGGCATTGCGTAATCACCCGGTCACGGCGTCGATGACGCCCCCGGGATTGGGGCCTTAGCTCAGCTGGGAGAGCGCTACAATGGCATTGTAGAGGTCAGGGGTTCGATCCCCCTAGGCTCCACCATTCCCCCCACATCAACGGTTTTGATGGGCGGTCGCGTTGCGGGCGTCGTGCCTGTTTGTTGTCTCTGGTGTTCGCATGATCCCGCCCATGGGCTATACTGTGTCGCAGCACAGCGAGGGGTGATCATGGCCAAGACGTATTCCGGAAAAGACATTGCAATCGGGTTCGACATGAAGCGGTGCATTCATGCGCGCAACTGCTTCCTGAAGCTTCCGCAGGTCTTTGACCCGACGCGCCGTCCCTGGGTCGATCCGGATGCCGCCCCGGCAGAAGAGATCGCGGCGACGATCCGCACATGTCCCTCTGGTGCGCTGAGTTTCACGCGCTCCGATGGCGGGCTCGAAGAGGCACCGACCCCGATCAACCGCGTGACAGTGCTTGAAAACGGGCCGCTTGCGGTGCAGGGCGATTTGCACATCTCTGAGACGCCGATGCAACGCGCCACCCTGTGCCGCTGCGGCAAGTCGAAGAACAAGCCGTTCTGCGACTATGCCCATGTGGATTCAGGGTTCACCGCCACGGGCGAGCCGAAACCTCAGGAAAAGCCCGCCGATGCGCAGGACCCGGCGGCGCTCAGCGTCGTGGCCGTGCCGGGCGGGCCGTTGAAGCTGGACGGCCCGCTGGAGATCACTTCGGGCACGGGGCACCGGATCGCGGTCTGTGACCGGGCCTTCCTCTGTCGCTGTGGCGCGTCGAAGAACAAGCCTTATTGCGACGGATCGCACAAGGCGATCGGCTTCACCGGTTAACACCACGCGGCATGGTGGTCAGCGCGCGGCGCCAGCCGCCATGGCGGGTCAGGTGCTGATCGGTACGGGAATCATCGTGCCGCTCATGCGCGCCACGTGATGTTCCTCGCCGGACCGCACCACGAAGATGTCCGCCTGTGTCACGACAAGCCGACGCCCCGGTTTGATCACGCTGCCCCGCGCGATGAGTCGCTCTCCGGTGGCCGGGGCGAGGTAGTGGATGCTCATCTCTGACGTCAAGACATCGCAGGGTGGGTCCAGAACGGTCACGGCGGCATAGCCCGCGGCGCTGTCCCCGATGGCAAAGGCCACGGCGCCATGCACAAAGCCCTTTTGCTGGCTCAGATGTGGCGCGATGGGCAGCCCGATCCGGACGTCCCCCGGCGCGACGGAGACCAACTCCGCCCCGAGTGTGACCATCAGGCTTTGCTTGGCAAAACTTGTCGCGATGCGTTCAGAAAGAGTCATGCGCGCAGGGTGTCCTTGCTGCTATCCGGCTGTCAAGCGTCGTGGCATCGGGATCGCCACGGGCTTGCGTCCGGTCAGAATGGCCTGCGCCTCTGGTCCCATCATGCTGGCCAGCGGCGCCGCGTCGCAAAACAGCCCGCCAGTGAAGGCGCCATAGGCGGGCAGAATCATCCGGCGGCTGTCGACCAGAAAGCAGGGTCGCGCAAAACTGCGCCCGCGCGCCTGCAGGCGGGCCTTGGGGTGGTAGTGGCCAGAGACTTCGGCCTCGCCCGTTGCCGTCGCGATATGGCGAAAGCTGAGCCGCTCACGGCTCACCTCCCTGTGATGTTCGCCGCCAAGCGCGACGGGCCCCGGGTCATGGTTTCCTTCGATCCAGACCCAACGCCGGCCGGCTTGCAGACGGGTCAGCCACAGCAAGTCCGCTTCGGGCAGGGTGCGTTCGACCCCCGGCGCGTCAAAGCTGTCGCCAAGGCAGATGACGTCCTGCGCGCTGGTGGCAGCAAGATCCGCGTCCAGTTGCGTCAACGTGGCCCGTGTCTCATACGGTGGCAGCGGCGCGCCGCCGACAGCAGACAGGCGCGCCGCCTTGCCCAGATGCAGATCAGAGACCACCAGCAATTGGTGTGCCGGCCACCAAAGGGCACCGGAGGACAGCGCGCAAAGAGCGGCTCCATGGAAGTCAAAGGCATAGGTGTTCATGATTTGTTTTTTGTCATCGCCTAAACTTGAAAGCAAGTCATGTCGTGTGGCGCCGGGCGCGGCGTGGCACAGGGAAAGGGCATCTTAATGTCCAGGTCGTACGAAAGGCGAAAGTGAATTGCGCAGTTTTGGCGGTTGGGTACGGGGCCGCAGCGTATTGATCCAACCGGGTGAATTTTGTGACAGCTCTTGAGACGCTTCGCGCAGACATAACCTTTGACGGAATTGCCGTTGCTTTTGATATTGCCCCCGCCGCCATGTTGCTGGTCGACGCGGCAGGCCGGATCGTGCTGGCAAATCGCCCCTTGTGCGCGCTTTTTGGCCACGGCCCAGAGGCGCTGATCGGCGCAAAGGTGGAAAGCCTGCTGGCCCGTAACCAGCGGGACATGCACGTGCCCCTGCGCGAGGCGTTTGTTTTGCGTGCGTCCAAGCGCAAGATGAACGAGGGCCGGGATGTGTTGGGTCTGAACGCGCAGGGCAAGCTGTTGCCGCTGGATGTCTCGCTTGAGCCGGTGGATGTCGATGGCTCGTCGATGGTCATCGCCACCGTGCTGGATATGCGTGGCCGACATGCCAACAAGGAGCGCGTGCGGCGCATCATGGATGCCGCGTCCTGCACCATGCTGGTCATCGACGAGGCGGGCACGATCAACTATGTGAACAAGGCTGTGACCGTGCTTTTGGGGTATGAAAAGGCGGAACTCATCGGCCAAAAGGTGGAGGCGATCGTGCCAAAGGGGCACCGCCGCGCCCATCCCGTGTTCCGCCGCAGCTATTTTACCTCACCGGACCGGATCACGATGCGCGCAGGGCGGGTGGTCGACGTGCTGCACAAGGATGGCCGCACGGTCCCGGCAGAGATTGCCCTCGACATGATCGAGGATGAAGGCGCGCGCGGCGTGGTGGCCACCATTGTCGATCTGTCGGAACGGATCTCGGCGGAGCGTGTCCTGTCCCAGCGCGCGCGCGAGCTGGAGCGCCTGAATGCCTCTCTGACCCATTTTGCGCGGGGGATCAGCCATGACCTCAAGGCGCCGCTCAGCTCCATTGCCGGGCTGATGACCCTGTGTCAGGAGGATCTGCAGGACGGCGACCTGCGCGAGGTCGCGCAGAATCTGGAAAAGGTGACGCAGATCGCAGAACACAGCCTCGACAGCATCGAGGAAGTGCTCAAGATCGCGGTTCCCTCCGAACACGCCAACCCGTGCGAACCTGTAGACGTGGCAGAGCTGATCCAGAGCACGTGGCAGGATCTGATTGGCGGTCGCAAGGATTGCCGGCTGGTCGTGGCTGCGGACATGACCGCTCCCGTGGTCACGGAACGGGCCATGCTGCGCAGCGCGATGCAGAACCTGCTGTCCAACGCGCTCAAATACCGCGATCCCGACCGTCCGCTGGTTGTTTGCGTGATGGCGCGGCGGTCCGGCGGTCTGGCCCATGTCAGCATCGCGGACAATGGTCGCGGCATACCGGAGGCTTTCGTGCCTGAGGTCTTTACGCTCTTCAAACGCTACGGAGAAAACAGCGGCACCGGCATCGGGTTGCATCTTGTGCAACGCAACATCGAACTGCTGGGCGGCACGATCACCTGCACCAGCCGCGAGGGTGAGGGCGCGCGCTTTGAATTCACGCTGCCAGACAGGCTGGGGGCGGACGCGTGACGCTGACGGCCTATATCGTCGACGATCTCGAGGTCGACCGCTACACGGCCCGACGGCGGCTGACCAAGACGGGCAAATTCACCGACATCCACGAGGTCGAGGATGGCCGCCAGTTTCTGCGCTACCTCGAGGAGACCGAGCCGCCGCCCATGGGAAGGGACGAAAAGATCCTCGTTCTCATGGACATCAACATGCCGATCATGAACGGCTTTGAAACGGTGGAGGCCCTGCGCGAACGCCTTGCCGGGAGCGCCTGGCTGGACCATCTCGCCGTTGTCATCGTCTCGTCATCCGATGCCCCGCAGGATCGCACGCGCGCCGCTGATTGTACCTTTGTGCAGGGATATCTGGTCAAACCCATCAAGCTCTCGGACATGGAGGCGATCATTTCCCTGCTGTAGCCGCATCGCGGCCCCACCAAGAGGCCGCCCGCTACCAGGGCACCCGCCAAACCGGCTTTACCTCTACCTCGGCCAAACCTGATTGCTGCAGAAGGCGCGTGACCTCTTCTTCCATCAACCGCTCGTCCGCCAACCCGTTCACCGGCACCCGGCCCGGTTCAAGAAACAGCGGTGCCGCCAGGGGAGATACACGCGGCAGAGCGACGTGATCGATCCGGTCACCCACCCGTTCGCACATCTCGCGAATGCGCGCAAAATCGACCAACCCGCGCATCGCCTCCTCGCGGGTGATCTGCATCAGAAGGTGGTCAGGGTCGTATTTCAGCAGTGTGTCATAAAGAATATCCGATGACATGGTCGCTTGCCGCCCGCTCTTGCGCTGTTTGCCGACCTGCTTCTCGATCAGTCCGGCAATGGTCGCGGAGGCGCGAAAGGTGCGTTTCATCACCGCATTGCCCGCCAGCCAGGTGTCCACGCCGTCCTCCAGCGCGCGGGCGTCAAACAGTGGCGTGGGGTCGATCACCCGGTCCAGCCCCCAGATCAGCGTCGCGTAATCGGTAGAGACAAAGCCCATCGGCGCCAGCCCCATCTCCTCCATGCGTTTGGTCAGCAGCAACCCCAGCGTCTGCTGCGCGTTGCGCCCTGCAAAGCCGTAGGCCACCAGTTGCTGGCGCCCGTCATGCGGAAATGTTTCCACCAAGAGCCGTCCGGGTTCCGGCAGGCGTGACTTCTGCCGCTGCAATCGCAGCCAATCGGCCGTATGTGCAGGCAGTTCGGGCCAGTCTTCTTGCTGGAACATCCTCAGGATGCGCGAGGACAGCTGAGTCGACGTGGCAAACCGTGTCCCCATGAAGGTCGCGATCTTGGGCTTGCGCCCCGGGTCACGCGTCACTTCGACGGTCAACTCGCGCAGGCCCACGTATTTCACGATCTGTCCACCGATCAGAAAAGTGTCACCCGCGGTCAATGAGGCGGCAAAGCCTTCTTCGATCTCGCCCAGCGGTGCCCCGCCGCGGCCTTTCCAGCGCACTTTCAGGGTGTCGGTGTCCTGAATCGTGCCAATGTTTTGCCGGATCCGCGTGCCGGCGCGCGGGTCACGCAACTGCCACAGCCCGTCGGCCCGCTGTTGCAGCCGCTGCCATTGGTCATAGGCCCGCAGCGCGTACCCCCCGGTGGCGCAGAAATCGAGGCAGGCGTCAAATTCACCCCGTGTCAGATCCGCATAGGGCCCTGCCGCGGACATCTCGGAATAGAGCGCCTCGGCCTCAAAGGGACCAGAGGCCGCCGCGATCAGGATGTGTTGGCACAACACGTCCCTTGGGCCCGGGCCGCGCGGATCCCCGTCCAGATCATGCGCCTTGACCGCGTCCAGCGCCGCCAGACACTCGACCACTTCGAACCGGTTGGCGGGCACCAGCAGCGCCTTTGACGGCGCATTGTAGCGGTGGTTGGCGCGCCCGATCCGCTGTACCAGCCGCTTGACGTTCTTCGGTGCGCCGACCTGGATCACGAGGTCCACGTCGCCCCAGTCGATGCCCAGATCCAGCGACCCGGTGCAGACAATGGCCCGCAGGTCGCCTCGCACCATGGCGGCCTCGACCTTTTCGCGCTGCTGGCGGTCAAGCGACCCGTGGTGGATCCCGATGGGCAAGGTCTCGTCGTTGGCCAGCCACAGGTTGTGAAAGAACAGTTCCGCCTGCGCGCGGGTGTTGTGAAAGATCAACGTCGTCTTGTGGCGTTTGACCTGTTCCAGAACGGCCGGGATGGCGTGTTTTGCACCGCCGCCGGCCCAGGGCGGGGGATCCGGGGTCTCCAGCATGGCGATGTCCGGATCCGGGCCGGGGTCAGCCTGAAGGATCTCGCAAGGGGCGCCGCCGCAGGCCAACAGCCGGGCGACGCCCTCAGGATCCTCGACCGTCGCCGAAAGCCCCGCGCGACGCAGCCCCGGGGCCAGGCTCTGCAAACGCGCCAATGCCAGCATCAGCTGGTCGCCGCGCTTGGATTCCGACAGGGCATGGATCTCGTCCACGATCACCCTCTGCAACCCGGAAAAGGTCCGCTCTGCGTCGTCATAAGAGGTCAACAGCGCAAGGCTCTCGGGCGTTGTCAGCAAGATGTGAGGCGGATCGGCCCGTTGCCGCCGCTTGCGCGAGGACGGGGTGTCGCCGGTGCGGTCCTCGATCCGGATCGACAGCCCGGCCTCTTCTACCGGCACGGACAGGTTGCGCTTGATATCAGCGGCCAGTGCCTTGAGCGGAGAGATATAGATCGTATGCAGCCCGGGCGCCGGATCCTCCGCCAGTTCGGCGAGACTGGGCAGGAACCCGGCCAGCGTCTTCCCACCCCCGGTGGGGGCAATCAGCAACAGCGCCGGGGCCTGCGACCGCGCCAGCATCTCCGTCTGGTGCGGGTGCATCTGCCAGCCACGTGTGGAAAACCATGTCTGCAATGAGGGAGGAAGCTCTGTCATGACGCAGAGATAGCCGATCTGGTGGCGGAGCAAAGGCCTCTCACACCGCGTGCGTCGCCTCGTAGCGCGGGGTTGACCCCGCGCCCCTTTCCATTTGCCTGCAAATACGCTCCTCTGCGCCCATGCTATCCGGTTTGCACATCCTCGAATTCGAAGCGTTGGGGCCTGCCCCCTTTGCCTGCATGCATCTTGCCGATCTCGGCGCCGATGTCACAACGGTTCACCGCCCCGACGCCAGTGCCAGCGCCGTTGCGCCAGGCCTGCTGGACCGCGGCAAACGGTCTATCGCGCTCGACCTCAAGTCAGACGCCGACCTCAAGATCGCGCGGGCCCTCATCCGCCGCAGCGACGCCTTGGTCGAGGGCATGCGCCCCGGCGTGATGGAGCGTCTTGGCCTTGGTCCCACCGAGGCGCAGGCGCTCAATCCTCGACTGGTCTACGGCCGCATGACCGGCTGGGGCCAGTCCGGTCCCCGGGCGCAGCAAGCGGGCCATGACCTGAACTACATCGGGCTGAGCGGGGCCCTGTTCTACGCCGGTCTGCCAACGGAAACCCCCGCCGTGCCACCCACCCTTCTCGGTGACATCGGTGCCGGTGCGCTGTACCTGACCGTCGGGCTGCTCAGCGGCTTGCACCGCGCGCGGGCAACCGGTCAGGGCAGTGTGGTCGATGCCGCCATCGTGGATGGGGCCAGCCACATGATGTCCTTGCTGGCCTCCATGGGCACGCAGTTTTCGCGCGATACGCGAGGCGCGTCCCTGCTGGACGGGCCACACTGGTCGCGGTGCTACGCTTGCGCAGACGGCAAGCATGTTGCAGTCCAGTGCCTCGAGCCAAAGTTCTACGCACTCTTCCTCCAGACATTGGATCTGGATCAGGATCCCGGCTTCGCTGCGCAGCACGATCCGGCGCAATGGCCGGTGCAGACTGCCCGTCTCGCGGGGCTTTTTGCCTCGCGGCCCCGGGACCATTGGACCGCGCTCTTTGAGGGGTCCGATGCCTGTCTCGGCCCCGTCCTCAGCCCCGAAGAGGCCGTGCGCGATGGCCACATCGCACACCGCGGCATCTGGCAGGGGGCGGCCCCGGCGCCTGCGCCACGTTTTGACGGTCAGGTGCGCACCCCCGGGCCCGTGCCCGTGCGCGACGCCGACCGCGCCGCCATCCTGAATGAACTTACAGCGGAGGGTCTCCTGTGACCAAACCAGCCGATTTCGCCAGCCTGCTCAAGTCACGGGCGTCCTGCCGTGGTTTTACCGACGCACCGGTGGATCGTGTCGCAATCGATGGCGCGCTGGCAGACGCGCAGCACGTGCCGTCGTGGTGCAATTCCCAGCCCTGGCAGCTCTACGCCTGCGGCCAAGAGGCCACGCAGGCGCTGTCGGCTGCCTTTTTCAGTCATACCGAAACCGCTGGTCACGCCAGCGATGTGCCCTTTCCGACCGCTTGGGATGGCGTCTACAAGACCCGGCGCCGCGTTTGCGGATGGCAGCTCTATGGCGCGGTGGGCGTCGAAAAGGGCGACCGCCTCGGCTCTGCCAGACAGATGCGTGAAAACTTCCGGCTCTTTGGCGCGCAATCCTTTCTGCTGGTCACCACACCCAAAGCGCTGGGCGCATATGGCGTGCTGGATTGCGGGGCCTTTGTCACTGCGGTGCTGCTCGGGCTCGAGGCGCGCGGACTGGGGGCCATTGCCATGGCGTCCGTCGCGGGCTTTTCACCCTTCATGCGCGACTGGTTCGAGGTGCCCGAGGACCGCGACGTGCTGTGCGGTATCGCCATCGGCCACAAGGCGCCTGACCACCCCGCGAATGCCTTCCGCACGGAGCGCGCACCGCTTGACGACGTGGTCGACTGGCGCTGAGACGCGGGGGCCGGAACCGGGTCCCGCGCCAGCCCGTTTCAGGCCTCTTCCAGCCGGTCCGTGGCGGGTGGCGGTGCGGGGCTCAGCGCGCTGATGCGATCATAAAGCCCTTGATCCATGGGGTAGGTGAGCGCCGCGAGCGAGGGGCGCAGCTGCGCCTCTGACCGCGCCGAGAGGATCGGTGCCGGGCGTGCCGGGTGCATCATCGCCCAAGCCACGGCCAGCGTCGCGGAATCGGTGCCGATCTCTTCCGCGAGATCCGCCAGATCGCGCGCTGTCTGATGCATCACCGGCAGCGCATAACGCGCAGCGTAAAGTGCATTCGTGTGCAGCCGCCCCTTGGCGTTTGCGCCATGGCTGTCCTGACCCGGGTTGCCCCCGTATTTGCCCGTCAGCAAACCGCCCCCAAGCGGCGAGTAGGGCACCGCGAGGATCCCTTCAGAGGCGCACATGGGCAGGATCTCGACTTCGGCCTGCCGTTTCACAAGGTTGTACATGGGCTGGACCACGTCGATCCGCGTGCCAAATTCTGCTGCGACGGCCTGTGCTTTCATCACCTGCCAGGCCGCGTAATTCGACACGCCGATTTGGCGTATCTTGCCCTCGGATTGCAGCGCGGCCAGCGTCTCGATGGTCTCGGTCAAGGGCGTGTCCGGATCCCAGCGGTGCATGTAGAGCAGGTCGACCATGTCGCAGTCCAGCCGCGCGCGGCAGGCGTCAAAACTTTGGCGAATGTTGTCGCGCCCGGCACCGTCGATGCTGCCGACCTTCGTCGCCACATAGAGCGCGTCGCGTTGCCCTGCGATGAACTGGCCCAGCAGGCGTTCGGACTCGCCGTTGGTGTAGACTTGTGCCGTGTCGAAATGCCGGATGCCCGCTGCGCGGCTGGCCTCGAACATGGCTTGCGAAGCCGCTGCATCGGCGGTGCCACCGAATTGCATGCAGCCAAAGGCGGCGCGGCGCACCGGCTCACCGGAGAGAGTTGTCAGTGTCATGCATTCAGCCTGCCACAGCTTGGATCGTTGCGAAAGCACGCCCTGAGGGCATTGAGGCTTTACGCATCCTCGCGGGGCGGGCACAGTTGACGCAAAGGGAGACCTGCAATGCGCGCTGTCCTGTTGACCTGCCTCAGTCTGGCGCTGCCCGCAGCGACGGCCACCGGCGCTGGTGAAAGCTGCACCGAAGACGCGATGATCGTCTTTGACGGATCCGGCTCCATGGCGGAGATGGGGTTCAACATGATCGGTGAGCCGCGGATCTACGAGGCGCGTCAAGCAGTGCGCGATGTGATCCCCGACGTGGCGGCGCTGCGCAGGCTCGGGTTGGTGATCTACGGCCCGGGCGGCGACCGGACCTGCGACAACGTCGATCTGCGCTTTGGCCCGCAATGGAATGCCGCGCCGCGCATCATCGCCGATATCGAAGAGATGTGGCCCGCGGGTGACACTGCCTTGACCGAAAGCGTGCGTCGGGCAGCGGAAACCCTGCGCTACAAGGAGAAGCCGGGCACCGTGGTGCTCGTGACCGATGGCAAGGAAACCTGCGGCGGTGCACCCTGTGAGCTGGCAGAGCATATCGCGCGGAGTGCGCCGGGACTGACCGTACATGTGATCGGTTTCAAGGTGCGCGGCGACCACTTTGACTGGGGGGAAACGGATTACACCGACGCGGTGACCGTCGCCCGTTGCCTCGCCGATGACACTGGCGGGACCTATGTGAACGCCGAAACAGCACAGGATCTGGTCGGAGCGCTGCGCCGCACCTTGGGCTGCAACCTGATGGGTCAGGTGCCCGCGGCGCGGCGGACCGAGGACCTGCCGCGCGGCTGACCGCTTGCGTCGGTCAGGCGGCGCGGGCTGCTGTGCCCGGTTGCCCGTTTGACGGGGCAGCCTGATCCGTGGCGGTCAGCAAGGCGTCCACATTCTGCAACAGCATCTGTGTCGATGCGGCCGTTTCCTCGAACATGGCCACGTTGCGCTGTGTCACATGATCGAGTTCGTTCATCGACGAACTGAGTGATTTCAGCCCGCTGGATTGCTCGTGCGTGGATTGCGCGACCGTCGCCGCGATCTGGCGGACGGCATCGATCATTTCGGCAATCTCGGAGAAGCTCTGCCCGGCCTTGCCGATTCGGGTCGAACCGGTCTCGATCTCCGTATTCGAGGTGGCGATCATTTCCTTGATCTCTGAGGCCGCCTCTGCCGAACGCTGCGCCAGCGCCAGAACCTCTGTCGCGACCACGGCAAAGCCGCGCCCCGCTTCACCGGCGCGGGCCGCTTCGACACCGGCGTTCAGGGCCAGCAAGTTGGTCTGAAAGGCGATCTGCTCGATCACTTCGGTGACTTTTGACACCTCGTTTGAGGAGGTGACAATCGCATCCATCCCACTGACCGCATCGTCCAGAAGCGACTGGCAGGTCTCTGTCACGGTGCCGACGCGGACCATTTCCGACTGCGCGTCCTTGGCAGAGGCGGCGACCCCCTCGACAGAGGCGCTGAGCTCTTCTAGGGCGGCGACACTGTTTTCCAGCGTGGCGGCCTGTTGTTCGGTCTGCCGCGACAGGTCCTCTGCGGCGCTGGAAATGCTGACCACTTCGCTCTTGATCATGTCGGCCTTGTCAGTGACCTCGGCCTGCAATTGCGTTTGGCGGGCCATCATGTCGGCCGCTTCTGCCGCCATCTGGCGCTGCACTTCGGCGTCCCGCTGCGCGCGTTGAGACATCTCCGCGTTCTTGATGAAAGCGGTGCGGAAGGCCTCCGCCGCGGCGGCGATCCTGCCGATCTCCGTCTCCGCGATCCACGGACCGGTATCCACATCGGTGTCGCCCTCGGCCAACTGGGTCATCGCGTCAGAAATCGCCCGGGCCGGCACAACGGCAGAGCGGTGCAGACTGCGATGGGTCAGCCATGCGAGCGTGGGCAACACGAGGATCAGCAGCGCGGTGAGGACAAGGGACAGGCGTTCGCTGGTGGCGAGGCTGGCAAAGAGATTGGCCGCCTGCACCTTGGCATCGCCGAGGATCGCCATTTCCAGCTGATCGAGCGCCTGAAGGGCCGGGCCATCCTCCCACATCACGGCGTCGTTGATGGCCGTGGCGTCGCTGCCATTGCCTGCCAGTTCCGTCACTTGCGCGGTCGATGCGGCGAGCGTGTCGAGCAGCGCAAAGATCGTGTCGAGGGCCTGCGTTTCTTCGGGCCGGGTGGCGAGGCCGCGATAGGTTTCCGCCTGCGCCGTGGCCTGTGCGAGCAGTGTCTCGATCGTTTCGACGCGCGGCAGGTCCTGACGCAATTTGTACTTGTGCAACTCGTGCACCAACCCGCCATAGCCAAGGGTGTTGCGCATCTCCATCAGGACGCTGACCTTGCTCTCCAGTTTCGAGGAGCGGGTCTTGGCAATCAGGGCCTCGATGGCTTGCCTTGCCGGACCGTCGTCGATCTGGACGCTGCTGTCTATGGCCTCCGGGCTTTGGCCAAGCATGCCAAGGCTCTTGGCGGTGCCGACCTTGCCGAGATAGTCCAGCACTGTCTGTTCGATCACATCGAGCGAGGCGAGATCCTCGGGCAGGGCACGGGTGACACGCATCTGCGCAACGAGCGAAAGCGCGGCACCGCCCTGTCGCTGGATCGGAGCAATGTGCTGTTCATCGCCGCTCAGGACATAATTGTTGAATTCATGGATCATCCCGCCATAGCCCACCGCCGCGAGCAGTTGGCTCAGAAGGATGTTGTCGCGGTCTTGCGCGCTGTGAAACTCCTGCCATGCGGCGGAGCCTGCGCGGGTCTTGAGATAGCTGTAGCTGCCGAGGGCGGCGAACATTACTGCCGTCACCACCATGCTGGCCAGCATCAGGCGTGACATGCGGTGAAACGACATGGGCTGCTTGGTCGAGAACATCATCGGCTCCGGTCTGGGTGGCGTTTGCCCACTAGAACCATGTCCCACCCTAGGGGTGGATTAACGAGGCATCCTCTCTGCCATGTCTTTGCCTTTGTTTCTATTCAATTTTTCCCTGTGTTGTTCCCAGAGTATCTCCCAGTGTTTCTCCCAGTCTTGTTCGTCGCGTTGTTCGGGCTGTTCCAAATGTGACCCGGTGAACCGTCGTCCTGCACCGGGTTGGGCTGCGACAGATATCCTCGGGCCCAAGCCATGAAAAAGCCCCCGCCCGGGATCGGACGGGGGCCAAGGATCCAAACGAGTGCCGGATCAGTTCGGGATTTCGACAGTGATGCCTTCGATGTAGAAATCCATGCCCAGCAGGTCGCCGTCAGACGCGATCTCTCCCTCGGCAAGCCATGCAGAACCGTCCGCCTTGTTCAGCGGGCCGGTGAAGGGGTGGTACTCCCCCGAGGTGATCGCGGCGACCATGCCCTCTGCTTCGGCCTTGATCTCTGCGGGAACGGCTGCGGTAATTTCGCCGATGACCACTTCGCCTTCGGGCATACCGGCCCAAGAGGCCTGCTGCGCCCAGGTGCCGTCCATCACGGCGCCGACGCGCTTGATGTAATACGGGTTCCAGTTGTCGATGATCGAGGCAACGCGGGGACCGGGGGTGCCGTCGTCATTGGTCTTGAAGGCCGACATGTCGGAGGCCTGACCAAAGCCGATGACCTTGCCGCCTTCCTTGGCGGCCTCGGCGAGCGGAGCGGTCGAGTCGGTGTGCGCGGTGATCACGTCGACACCCTGGTCGATCATGGCGCGGGCCGCGTCAGCTTCCTTGGCGGGGTCGAACCACGTGTAGGCCCAGGTCACAACCAGTTCGACGTCCGGGTTCACTTTGGAGGCATGCAGGTAATAGCTGTTGATGCCCTGAATGACCTCGGGGATCGGATAGGAGGCGATGTAGCCGATCTTGTTGGTCTTGGTCATTGACCCGGCGATATGCCCTACAACCGCGCGGCCTTCGTAGAAGCGCGCGTCATAGGTCGCGACATTCGGATGCTCGCGCTTGTAGCCGGTGGCGTGCTCGAATTTCACATCCGGGAACTTTGCCGCGACGGCGTTGGTGGCATCCATGTAGCCAAACGACGTGGTGAAGACGATGTCGCAGCCCGACAAGACCATCTGGGTCATGACGCGTTCGGCATCGGCGCCTTCGGGCACGCTTTCCTGCCATGCGATGTCGACCTTGTCGCCGAACTCTTCCTTGACGGCGAGGGCGCCCTGGTGGTGCTGGTAGGTCCAGCCCCAGTCACCGATCGGGCCAACATAGACAAAGCAGGCCTTGGTGGGGTCCTGCGCCAGTGCGGCGCTGCCGACACCCAGGCCAAGGGCCAGTGCGGCGCTGGTCATGAGAATGCGTCTGTTCATGGAGATCTCCCTGTTTGCGAGTGGTTGTCTTGGTCTTGCGGGTCTTCGGGCTCGGGTGCGGTCATCAACGCAGAGGTGATCACCCCCGCGGGGATGGCCACGATGCCGAGGCCGATCAAAAGGACAATGGCGGTGAAACCGCGGCCAGCGGCGGTCACCGGGTAGACATCGCCATAGCCCACGGTTGTCAGGGTCGCCAGCGCCCACCACAGCGATTGCGGGATCGACCCGAAGGTCTCTGGCTGGGCGTCTCGTTCGAAATGGTGAATGCCCACCGCCGCGAGGAACAGCACGATCCCGGCGAGGCAGACGGCGAGGATCAACTCGTCGCGGCTTTCGGTCAGGGCGTGCTCGATCCGGGCCAGTGCGCGGCGCATCCGGAACAGCTTGAGCAGGCGAAAGACGCGCATGATCCGCAAGGTCCGCAACACCTGGGTGTCGGGGAACAGGAACAGCAGCGCCGGCAGGATGGCCAGCAGGTCGATCATCCCCCAGAAGCTGAGCGCATAACGCCATGGTTCGGGCGCCGACCAGAGCCGCAGAATATACTCCGCCGTAAAGATGATCAGCAGCGTCACTTCGAGCCAGAACAGGGCCGCGCGCAGGCGAACCGTCAGGTCAGGCAGGCTCTGGACCGTGATCGTCGCGGCAGAGATCAGGATGAAGATGTAGAGCAACGTCGCGATGCGCCGCGCCCCGGGGGAGCCTTCACCGTCGAGCAAGTCGTCGACATGGGCGCGGAGGGTCGAGTGCTGTCCGGTCATGAGGATGCGCGGAAAGGCCGTCCAAGGGCTGCGGGTGCGCCGTGATGGCCACGGGCCGAGATCACCACAAGCACGAGGATGGTGATCAGGTAGGGCGAGGCCGACAGCAGCGCCACCGGCACCTCCGCCCCGGCGGCTTGCAGGTTCAGCTGCAGCACCGTCACCCCGCCAAAGAGATAGGCGCCGATCAGCACGCGCCCGGCGCGCCAACTGGCAAAGACCACGATGGCCAGCGCGATCCACCCGGCGCCCGCGGTCATGCCTTCGGTCCATTGCGGCACCCGCACGAGGCTCAGATAGGCGCCGCCCAGCCCGGCGCAGGCCCCGCCAAAGAGGATCGCCATGAGCCGGATCCGCACCACCTTGTAGCCAAGCGCATGCGCGCTGTCGTGGCTCTCGCCGACGGCGCGCAGGATCAGGCCCGCCCGGGTGAATGTCAGAAAGGCCCAGACCGCAACCACCAGCAGCAGCGAGACATAGACCATCAGGTCGTGCGAAAAGAGCATCGGACCCAGCGTCGGGATGTCCGAAAGCACGGGGATCTCAAGCTTGGGCAGGGTCGGCGCCTTCATGCCCTCATAGGGTTTGCCGATCAGTGCCGACAGTCCCAGCCCGACCAGCGTCAGGCCGAGGCCGGTGGCGACCTGGTTCGACATCAGAAACTGGGTCAGCAGTCCGAAGGTCAGGGACAACGCCGCCCCCGCAAGGGCCGCCATGGCAAAGCCCAGCATCGGTGCGTCAAGGTTCACGGCCACGGCAAAGCCCACGACGGCGCCGCAGATCATCATGCCCTCGACCCCAAGATTGAGAACGCCGGACTTTTCCACGACCATCTCGCCGAGGGCGGCAAAGAGGATCGGTGTGGCCGAGACCATGATCGAGGCGACGAGCAAGACGGGATTGATGGCGCTCAGATCCATGGCAGGGCCTCCGGCTCGGGGATTTCGACGCGACCGGAGACCGTCACAGCGGTCAACCGGGCAAACCCGGCGTGATGATGGCAGTCGGCAAGTGACCCGGCCTCGTGCAAGCTGGCAAGAGCCGCTGTCGGACAAGACCCGACAAGTGGGTCTGTCCTGCGCAATCCGGAAACGGGGGCCATCAGGCCACGTCCTTGCGCGCGAAGCGCAGGCGGTAATTGGTGAACACATCCATGGCCAGAAGGAAGAACAACAGCATTCCCTGGAACAACTGGATCGCCGCGGCGGGCAGACCCAGCATCAACTGCGCCAACTCGCCGCCGATATACGTCAGCGCCATCAGAAGCCCGGCGAGCAGGATGCCGATCGGGTTCAGACGTCCAAGGAAGGCCACGATGATCGCGGTAAACCCGTAGCCGGAGTTGAAATCGATGGTGATCTGCCCCGCGGGCCCCGTCACTTCGAAAAGACCGGCCATCCCGGCCAGCGCGCCCGCCAGACCAAGGCACAACAGGATGATCCGCGCCGGGTTCACACCAGAGAAGCGCGCCGCCCGCGGTGCATCCCCGGTCAGCCGGATCTGAAAGCCCAACAGGTGGCGGCTGAGCAAGACATACGCGGCGATGACGGCGATGAAGGCAGTCAGCACCCCCCAATGCATGCCTGTGCCCGCGAGGATCTCTGCGTTGTGCACGGTGTCCCATTGCTTGAAATTGCGCGATCCGGGAAAGCCCATGCCCTCCGGGTTGCGCAAAAGGCCCGAGGCGGCAGAGGCAAGGATCGTCTCCGCCACGTAGACCAGCATGAGCGATACGAGGATCTCGTTCGTGCCAAGTCGGGTTTTCAGAATTGCCGGGATCATCGCCCAGGCCCAGCCGCCAAGCGCACCGGCAAGGATCATCAACGGAAAGATCAGCGGACTCTGCGAGGGGTAAAAGGCGAGACCGGCCCCGGCGCCGCAGAGCGCACCGATGATGTACTGTCCCTCGGCGCCGATGTTCCAGATCCCGGCACGAAAGCCGATCGACAATCCGATGGCGATCAGGATGAGCGGCCCGGCCTTCACAAGGAGTTGCGGGCGCGAGTAGCTGGCGAACTGGGGGTGGAAAAGCGGATCCCAGAACAGCGTACGGATGGCTTCGAAGGGGTTGGCGCCCAGAATTGCAAACAGCAGCCCTCCCACGATCATCGTCAGCACAACAGCCAGAATCGGCGTCAGAAATGTCCAGAGCCTCGACGGCTGCGGGCGTTTTTCCAAACGGATCACGGGCGCCTCCCGGTGCCGAAATCTTTCAAAGATTTCGGGCCGATTTCTTTGAAAGAAATCGCCGCCTCACCCCGCCGCATGTCTGACCACATCCGTTTGTGCGCCGCCCATCATGAGCCCGATCTCGTCGATGTTCAGGCCTGCCACGGCCCGGGTCTCTGACAAGCGGCCTTCGTTGAGCGCGCCGAACCGGGTCGAAATCTCGAGCAGTTCGTCCAGATCCTGGCTGATCACCACCACCGCCCCGCCCCGCGCGGCCACATCCATCACCGATTGCCGGATGAACGCGGCTGCCGCTGCGTCCACACCCCAGGTTGGCTGGTTCAGCACCAGCACGTCCGGTGCCTGAGAGATTTCGCGACCGACCACGTATTTCTGCAGATTGCCCCCGGACAGAGCCCGTGCCGCGGTGCCGGGGCCGGGCGTGCGCACGTCGAATTCTGCAATGACCTCCTCGGCAAAGGCCCGCGCCCTGCGCCACGAAATGAATCCGTTGGACACAAGCTCGCGCCGCATCGCCGCCGTCAGCACGGCGTTCTCCGTCAGGCTCATGTCCGGTGCCGCCGCATGGCCAAGCCGCTCTTCCGGCGCACAAAGAAGCCCCTCGCGGCGCCTCTCGTTGGGGCCGGTCCGGCTGATGTCCTCGCCCTTGAGTTCAAGGCTGCCCGGCGCGGTGGGGCGCTCCCCCGACAGCGCCGAGAGCAATTCGTCCTGACCATTGCCCGCGACGCCCCCGATCCCGAGGATCTCGCCCGAGCGCACGCTGAAACTGATGTCACGCAGCGGCGTACCAAACGCGCCCGGTGCGGGCAGCGACAGCGCCTTGACCGACAAAAGCTCCGCGCCGGGTGTCACGTTTCGCGCCTCCGGCGTGGCAAAGGAATTGCCGATCATCATCTCTGCCAGCGCCCGTGCGGATGTTTCCGCCGGGGTGCAGGTGGCCACTTTCCGACCCAACCGCAGGATCGTCGCATGGTCGCACAGCGCACGGATCTCTTCCAGCTTGTGCGAGATATACAGAATCGATGTGCCTTCGGATTTGAGCTTGCGCAGCGTCGCAAAGAGGATCTCCACCTCCTGCGGTGTCAGCACCGAGGTCGGTTCGTCCATGATCAGCAGGCGCGGATTCTGCAACAGGCAGCGAATGATCTCGACCCGTTGCCGCTCCCCGGCGGAAAGCGTGCCGACCGTGCGCGATGGATCCAGTGGCAGGCCATACGCCTCTGACACCTCGCGGATCTGGCGGGCCAGATCTTTCATCGGGGGCGGCGTTTCCATCCCGAGGGCGACGTTTTCTGCCACGTTCAGCGCATCAAAGAGCGAGAAGTGTTGAAAGACCATGGCGACGCCACTGCGACGCGCCTCGGATGGTTTCGCGGGCCGGAACGCTGCGCCGTCGAGGGTCATCTCGCCCCGGTCCGGTGAGACGAGGCCATAGATCATCTTGACCAGCGTGGATTTTCCCGCGCCGTTCTCGCCCAGCAGCGCATGGATCTCACCACGCCGAATGTCAAAGGAGACAGCGTCGTTGGCGATCACGCCGGGGTAGGCCTTCGTCAGGCCGTTGAGGCAGAGGAGGGGGTCGTCCACGCGAGATATTCCTGAGAGTCGCGGGAAAGTAGCTGTGTGGCGACGCCAATGGCAATGGCCTGTGGGTGCTTGCCAAAGGCTTTTTGCCCGATTGGGCAGCAAATGCGCGCAATTTGGGCATCTGCATGCCCCAACCCGGCGAGCCGACGGTGGAACCTGATGCGCTTTGTGTCCGACCCGATCAGACCGCAAAAGCCAAACCGGTGCGACAGGGCGGCGTGACAGATCTGCAGGTCCAGCTCATGACTGTAGGTCAGGATCAGATGCGCGGCATCCTCTGGCGCATGCGCCATCAAGCGCTGTGGCGTCGGATCGGGCAGGGTCGTCACATCGGCGGGCACCTCCGCTGGAAACCGCGCCGCTGACGTGTCGATCCAGGTCAGCGACAGATCCGGCAGGGGGGCCAGCACGTTCACCAGCGCCCGGCCCACATGCCCGGCGCCCCAGATCCAGACCGGCTGACGCGGTGGGGTCAGCGGCTCGATCATCCAGCCCTGCACAAGCTGTGGCTCCGGGCGAATGCCCTGCGCGCGGGCCTTGTCCAAGACGCGGGCCACGGTCAGTGGTTGCGGGCCCGGTCCGCGGGCCAGCACGCTGCCCGCCGCGTCGTCCGGCAGGGTGTCCTTGGTGAAATGCTCTGTCAGCAGCGTCACCGCCCCGCCACAGCATTGTCCCAGCGAAGGCCCCAGCGGATGGCGCGACAGCCCGCTGTGGGACAGCGCGCGCCGGGCGGCCTGAAACTCCAGCGCACCGCCGCCGATGGTGCCGGATTGCCCGTCCTCCCACACCAGCATGGCGGCACCGACCTCGCGGGGGGTGGATCCGGCCACCTCTGCCACCACCACGCGGGCCACGCGCCCGTGCTGCGCCACCGCCTGCCGCAACGCTGCCAGATCGAAACTCATGCGTCCGGCCCGGGGGGGGCCTCAGTGGCGCGCACGTCGCGGATGGCCATCAGCAGGCGCTCTGGTGTCGCGGGCGCATCAAGGTTCGGATAGGTCGGGCCGCAAGCCGTCAGGGCGTCCGACAGCGCGAGAAAAGCAGAGATGCCCAGCATGAAGGGCGGCTCTCCCACCGCCTTTGAGCGATAGATCGTCGGTTCGATGTTCTGCCCCTTCCAGAGCGAGACGTTGAACACTTCGGGTCGGTCCGAGCAGGCCGGGATCTTGTAAGTCGACGGCGCATGGGTGCGCAGGCGGCCCTTGGTGTCCCAGACCAGCTCTTCGCAGGTCAGCCAGCCCGCCCCTTGCACATAGGCGCCCTCGATCTGGCCGAGATCCAGGGCAGGGTTCAGGGAGGCTCCGCAGTCATGCACCACGTCGGCGCGCAGGATGCGGTTTTCACCGGTCATCGTGTCAAAGATCACTTCGGTACAGGCGGCCCCGTAGGCAAAGTAATAGAACGGGCGTCCGTGCCCCTTGATCCGGTCCCAGACAATGTCGGGGGTCTTGTAAAACCCGGTGGACGAGAGGCTGACCCGGCCCTGATGGCACAGCGACGCGGCCTCGGCAAAGGAGAGGTCAGCGCCCGCGGCGGTGACGCGACCCTCGGCAAAGGTGACATCCGCAGGCGCGCAATCGTGCAGATCCGCCAGATGTGCCGCCATGCGCTGCCGGATCGTGGTGCAGGCGGCGCTGACCGCCGCGCCGTTGAGATCCGACCCCGAAGACGCCGCCGTGGCAGAGGTGTTGGGCACCTTGGCCGTATCAGTCGCGGTGATGCGCACCGTCTCGATCGGCACGCCAAAGCTGTGCGCGGCCACTTGCGCAACCTTCTGGAACAGGCCCTGTCCCATCTCCGTGCCGCCATGGTTCATGGCGATGGAGCCGTCCTGATAGACATGCACCAGCGCCCCGGCCTGATTGAGATGGGTCAGCGTGAAGGAGATCCCGAACTTGACCGGTGTCAGCGCCAATCCTCGTTTCAGGATCGGGTTCTCAGCGTTCCACTGCGCAACAGCGGCCCGCCGCGCCGCGTAATCGCAGCGCCGGGCGAGGTCGTCGGTCAGCTCGTGCAGGATGAAATCCTTGATCTCCTGTCCGTAATGCGTGGTCTGCCTTGTGTGCCCTTCGGGACTGTCGCCGGAAACCTCGGGCGGGCGGGCATAGTAATTGCTGCGCCGGACCTCCAGCGGATCCTTTCCGAGGGCATGTGCGACGTGGTCCATCACCCGCTCGATCCCGACCATGCCCTGCGGGCCGCCAAAGCCGCGAAAGGCCGTCGCGCTTTGGGAGTGGGTCTTCAACCGGTGACAAGCGACGCGCATGGCGGGCAGGAAATAGGCGTTGTCCGCATGCAGCATGGCCCGGTCTGCCACTGCGAGCGACAGATCCTGTGCCCAGCCACAGCGCGCATATTGCACGAAATCGATCCCCTGAACGCGGCCATCTGCGTCAAAGCCGACGTCGTAGGTGATGCGGAAATCATGCCGCTTGCCGGTGATCATGAAATCATCGTCACGGTCATAGCGCATCTTGGCCGGGCGCCCGGTGGCGGTGGCCGCCACGGCACAGGCGATCGCCAGCGCGGTGCCCTGACTTTCCTTGCCACCGAACCCGCCGCCCATGCGCCGGCATTCCACCCGCACGTTGTGCATGGAAAGGCCCAGCGCGTCTGCCACCTTGTGCTGGATCTCTGTGGGGTGCTGCGTCGAGGCATGCACGTGCAGATCGCCGTCTTCCATCGGCAGAACGGCCGCGGCCTGTCCTTCGAGGTAGAAATGCTCCTGCCCGCCGATCTCGAGCGAGCCGGTCAGACGGTGCGGCGCGCCCTCAATCGCGGCACGGGTGTCGCCGCGTTCCCAGATCCGGGGGCCTTCTTCAAACCGGCTGTCCGCCGCCATGGCCGCGTCGATGTCCAGAAGCGGCACCGCCTCTTCGGTCTGGACCTCTGCAAGGCGCGCGGCCCGGCGCGCAGCGAGGTGACTGTCCGCCGCCACGAGGAACAGCGGCTGACCAAGGTAATGGATCGTGCCATCGCTGAGCATCGGCTCGTCATGCGCCGAGGGGCTGCAATCGCAACCGGACGGCAGATCCTCATGGGCCCAGACGCGCACGACACCGGGTGCTGCACGCACCGCCGTCAGATCCAGCCGGGTCAGACGGCCATGGGCAATGGGCGACAGGCCAAAGGCCAGATGCAGGGTGTTGGCCGGCAGCGGGATGTCGTCAACATAGCGCGCGGCGCCAGTCACATGGAGCTTGGCCGCGTCATGCGGAAGAGGCTTGCGCAGGCTCATGGGCGCACCTCCAGAACATCCGTGCGCGCGCCGAGATCCTCCAGCAGCACGCGCGACAGCATGTTGCAGGCCGCCGTGATCCGATAATCAGCCGAGGCCCGCATGTCTGACAGCGGCTGAAAGTCGTCTTCCCATGCGCCCCATGCGTCGATCAGGGTCTGGTCCCGCCATGGCTTGCCAATGATCGCGGCCTCGACGGCGCTGGCCCGTTTGGGCACGCCCGCCATGCCGCCAAAGGCGATGCGGGCCGCGGTGACCTCGCCCGCCTCGACGGTGATGTTGAACGCCCCGCAGACCGCAGAGATGTCCTGATCGAACCGCTTCGACAGCTTGAACACCTTCAGCCGGTCCTGTTGGTGCGGAATGGTGATCGCCTCGACAAATTCGCCGGGGCGGCGGTCTTGTTTGCCATAGTCGACAAAGAAATCCTCTAATGGCAGGCGGCGCGTGTGCTTGCGATACCGCAGGTGGACCTCTGCCCCCAGCGCGATGAGCGGCGGCGGGTTGTCCCCGATGGGAGAGCCGTTTGCGATGTTGCCGCCTATGGTCGCCGCAGCGCGCACCTGCGCAGATCCGTAGCGCCGGATCATTTCCGCGTAGGCGGGAAAGCGCGGCTGCATTTCTGTCAGCAGCCGGTCCATGGTCACGCCCGCACCGATCCGCAGGCAGGTTTCGTCCTCCGTGATCTCTTGCAGGTCCGTGCAGCGGTGCAGAAAGATCATCTTGTCCAAGGGTTTGAGCGCCTTGGTCACCCAAAGACCCACATCCGTGGCCCCGGCCACCAGCGTGGCGTCCGGATGCGCGGCACAGAGCCCGGCCAGCTCACCGGTCGAGCCGGGGGCCCAGGCGTTTGGCGCCAGCGCAGTGGCGGCAAAGGTTTCCGCCTCTGGCAAAGCGTCCTGCATCCAGTCGGGCACCGGGTCGTCTGCGGCGGCTTGAGCGGCGCGCACGATCGGGGCGTAGCCTGTGCAGCGGCACAGGTTGCCCGCAAGCGCATCATTGTGGCCCCGGTCCCCTTCGGCATGGGCCACGGCCATGGAGACGATGAACCCCGGAGTGCAAAAGCCGCATTGCGCCCCACGGTGAGTGATCATCGCCTCTTGTACCGGGTGCAACTGCCCTTCGGGACCAGAGATCCCCTCGACCGTGCGCACCGCCTTGCCGTGCAGTTGCGGCAGCAAGAGGATGCAGGCGTTCAGCGGTTTTGCGCCGTGGTCGTCCCGCACCATGACGGTACAGGCTCCGCAGTCGCCCTCGTTGCAGCCTTCCTTGGTGCCAGTCAGTCCGCGGTCGTCCCGCAGCCAATCGAGCAGGGTGGTCGTCGGATCCACATCCTGCAAGGACACGCTCTCTCCGTTCAGAAGAAAGGTGATGGTCATCACATGCGCCTGCCGCGGTACTGCCGGTGGTCGCGACCCCCGGTTCCGGCGGAATGACCGCCGTGCGCGCCCTCGATGCGGCGTAGAAAGCGCGCGGTCCAACCTGATTTTCCAAGGCTAGTCAGGCCGGTTTGCCAATTGCAAGAGCGAATCGGGGTTTTGCAGGGGCAGGCCGTGCGCACTGCCCGCGTCGGAGGCTTTGGGCGGGGTCACGCATGGGGCCAGCATCTTGCCCAAATGGCTTGGCGCGCGCGGTCTGTCTTGGCGGGCTTTGCAGCGAAACAGCGGCCACCGGGACGCGGGGCGATCTCGTGGTGCGTGACCTCTGGCGCGTGGGCGGAGCCACGGCTTGAACGGGTCGAGCGCTTGCCATCAGCGCCAGACTGTTTCGCCGCCGGCGCGGATCAACCGGTTGATCGACGGATCGCGCGGGGCCGTTTGCCTCAGTCGACGGCGCTTTCGGCCCCTCAGATGATATGCTGCAAACGGTCGAGCGCCGAGGTCCATCCGGCGCTGAAATCGCCGGTGATGTCTTCCCCGACAAAGGAATGCACTGTCACGTCGACCTCCAGCGTGCAGCCTGCCTCGGTGGCGACCAGCCCGTAGCTGATCAGGCTGGTGGCGATGCGGGCGCCCTTGGCCTCCACCGTTTCGGTGAAGCAGGCCATTGCGGGCGCGTCGAGCCGGTACCAGCGCGTGGCGACTGTATATTCGGGGTCATCGCCGGGGCCGCACCGTTGCAAGTCAGCGCCGTCTTCGCGCAGGTCCGACACGTCCATGACCAGCACATCGTTGTCCGAGGGCGCGCTCCAGGCGCTGCGCGCCTCCGGGTCGGTGAGCCAGTGCCAGAGGCGTTCCGGCGTGAGGGTGAATTTGCGGGAAAGCTGAAAAGATCCGGTGGCGAGTGTCATGATCTGTCCTTTTCGATGTGCTCGGCGAGACGTGCGAGGCGGTCCAATCGGCCTTCCCACATGCGGCGCTGGCGATTGAGCCATGTTTCGGCCGCTGCCAGCGGAGCGGCTTCGATGTGTACAATTCGGCTGCGGCCTTCCTTGCGGGAGCGGATCAGCCCAGCGGCCTCAAGCTTGTTGAGGTGTTTGAGGAATGAGGGCAGCGCCATGTCATGTCCGGCATGAAGTTCCGAGACGGGCGCAGGGCCGCGCGTCAGCCGTTCGACGACCGCGCGGCGGGTGGGGTCGGACAGGGCGCCGAAGAATGCATCAAGATGGTTAGCCATATGGCTATCTAATGCGGGCGGCGATGCCTGGTCAATAATAAACATAGCCAAGTGGCTAAGTTTTGTGGATGGGGTTGGTCGCGGGTTGCCTGGGGCAACCACGCCCCACCCGCCATCCCGTAGCTGGATCTCATTTTGGGGTTCTCTTGGGAGAGGCGTCTACATAAGGTGGTGGCATGGCTGATCCAAAATTCATTCACCTCCGCGTCCACACCGAATACTCGCTTCTGGAAGGGGCTGTGCGCCTCAAAAAGCTGCCCGGTCTCTGTGCCGGTATGCAGATGCCAGCGGTCGCGGTGACGGATACGAACAATCTCTTTGCTGCGTTGGAATTTGCTGTCGGGGCTGCGGGCGCCGGGGTGCAGCCGATCATGGGTTGCCAGGTGGACCTGCGCTATGTCGACCCGATGCCCGGCACACGACCGCGCCCCCCGGCGCCGGTGGTTCTATTGGCCCAGAGCGAGGTGGGCTACGAGGGGCTGATGAAGCTCAACTCCTGCCTGTATATGCGCACAGATGGCGAACTGCCCTATGTGACCATGGACGATTTGGCGCAATATGCGGCGGATGTGATCTGCCTGACCGGCGGGGCCAATGGTCCGGTGGGAGAGATCCTGCAAACCGGCAACCGTGGCGCGGCGGAGGCGCTGATGGCGCGCTTGAAGGGTATTTTTGCTGACCGCCTATACGTCGAGTTGCAGCGCCACCCGCGCGAAGATGGCTCCCCCCTCGAAGCGGAACAGATGACGGAGCGAGGCCTTGTCGAGATGGCCTATGCCATGGACTTGCCGCTTGTTGCGACGAACGACGTCTATTTCCCCAAGACAGAGATGTATGAGGCGCATGACGCGCTGATCTGCATCGCGGACGGCGCTTATGTGGACCAGCAGGAACCCCGCCGCCGTCTGACGCCGCAGCATTATCTCAAGACGCCGCAGGAAATGGCTGTGCTGTTTGCGGATCTGCCCGAAGCGCTTGAGAACACTGTCGAAATCGCAAAGCGTTGCGCGTTTGCCGCCTATCGTCGCGACCCCATCCTGCCGAAATTCGCTGACGACGAGGTGGCGGAGTTGCGCCGCATGTCCAATGCCGGATTGCAGGCGCGCCTTGCGGTGATCCCGCACGCGGCCCCGGTCGAGGACTATCAGGCGCGGCTCGATTTCGAGTTGGGGATCATCGAATCGATGGGGTTCCCGGGCTACTTCCTGATCGTTGCCGATTTCATCCAATGGGCAAAGGATCACCAGATCCCGGTGGGCCCGGGGCGGGGCTCTGGGGCGGGCAGCCTTGTGGCCTATGCCTTGACCATCACCGACCTCGATCCGCTGCGGTATTCCTTGCTGTTCGAGCGGTTCCTGAACCCCGAACGGGTCTCGATGCCCGATTTCGACATCGATTTTTGCATGGATCGGCGCGAAGAAGTGATCCGCTACGTGCAGGATAAATATGGCCACGACAAGGTCGGCCAGATCATCACCTTCGGGGCGCTTTTGTCCAAGGCGGCCGTGCGGGACATGGGCCGCGTCTTGCAGATGCCTTACGGTCAGGTGGACCGCCTGTCCAAGATGATCCCGGTGGAGGGGGTCAAGCCCGTCAGCATCGAGAAGGCGCTTCAGGATGAACCGCGCCTTGCCGAAGAGGCCAAGAACGAAGAGGTCGTTCAACGCCTGCTGACCTATGGCATGCAGGTCGAGGGGCTGTTGCGCTCCGCGGGCACCCATGCGGCGGGTGTTGTGATCGCCGATCGGCCCACCGATCAGTTGGTGCCCCTGTACCGTGATCCGCGATCCGACATGCCCGCCACCCAGTTCAACATGAAATGGGTCGAGCAGGCGGGCCTTGTGAAGTTCGACTTCCTCGGTCTCAAGACGCTGACCGTGATCCAGAACGCGATGGACCTGATCTTCAAGTCCGGTCGCCCCTTGCACGTGGCCGCTGATGGCACCCAGTTGTACACTCCGGCGGAGGGGGCCGAGAACGAGATCAACGCGATTCCGCTGGAAGATCAAGCGTCATACAAATTGTATGCAGCGGCAAAGACGGTGGCCGTGTTTCAGGTGGAAAGCTCGGGCATGATGGATGCGCTCAAGCGTATGAAGCCGGACTGCATCGAAGACATCATCGCGCTTGTGGCGCTGTACCGTCCCGGCCCGATGGAGAACATTCCGAAGTTCTGCGAAGTCAAGAATGGCCTGTCCGAGCGGGACCGTCTGCACCCGTTGATCGATCACATCCTTGATGAGACTCAGGGCATCATCGTCTATCAGGAACAGGTGATGCAGATCGCCCAGGAGATGGCGGGCTACAGCCTCGGGGGCGCTGACATGCTGCGCCGCGCGATGGGCAAGAAGATCAAGGAAGCAATGGACGCCGAACGTCCCAAGTTTCTGGAAGGCAGCGCAAAAAACGATGTCGACGAAAAGAAGGCGCGCGAGGTCTGGGACCTTCTGGAGAAGTTCGCCAACTACGGATTCAACAAATCCCACGCGGCTGCCTACGCGGTTGTCAGCTATCAGACGGCGTGGCTGAAGGCCAACCACGCCGTGGAGTTCATGGCCGGTGTGATGAACTGCGACATCCATCTCACCGACAAGCTGGCGATCTATTTCGAAGAGGTCCGCAAGGGGCTGGATCTGCCATGGGTGCCGCCTTGTGTGAACCGGTCGATTGCCACCTTTGATGTTGTTGACGGGCATCTTGTATACGCGTTGGGTGCGCTCAAGAATGTCGGCGTCGATGCCATGCAGCTCTTTGTGGATGGCCGGGGTGACAAGCCCTTTGCCACACTCTTCGACCTTGCCCGTCGCGTTGATCTGAAACGCGTGGGCAAGCGCCCGCTGGAGATGATGGCCCGCGCCGGGGCGTTTGACACACTGGATGGCAACCGCCGCCGTGTCTTTGACAGCATCGATGCGCTGGTGGCCTATTCCGCCGCGATCTTTGAGCAAAAGGGGTCTGCGCAGGTGTCGCTGTTCGGTGAGGCCGGTGACGATCTGCCAGAGCCGCGGATGTCGCCGGTTCCGGATTGGCTGCCCGCTGAACGCCTCGCGGAGGAGTTCAAGGCGGTCGGCTTTTACCTGTCCGGTCACCCGCTGGACGACTATATGACAGCGCTCAAGCGGCAGGATGTGGTCACATTGGACGAGGTCACGGCAAAGGCGGAGCGCGCCCCGCTTGTGGCAAAACTCGCCGGGGTTGTTGCCGGGCGGCAGGAACGCAAGAGTGCGCGCGGCAACCGTTTTGCCTTTTGCCAGCTGAGCGATCCGACTGGCGCCTACGAGGTCACGCTGTTTTCCGAGGCGCTCGAAAAATCGCGCGAACATCTCGAGACCGGGGCAAAAGTGGTGATCACGGTCGAGGCCACGATGGAATCCGACCAGCTCAAACTGCTTGGCCGCGGCGTCATGCCGGTGGATCAATCCGTGGCCATGTCCGGGCCCGCGGGACTGCGGATCTACGTCGATACCTCCATCGCATTGCCGCAGATCGCGACCGTTCTTGGCCGTGCGGCAGAGCAAATGCCAAAGGCCCCGCGCGGTCCCGTGCATTTGCATCTGAACGATCCGGGCCTGCCCGGCGAGGTCGAGATGGAGTTGCAGCAGGCCTTTCCCGTCACGCCGGAGATCAAGGGCGCGGTCAAATCGCTCGAAGGGGTTCTGGCGGTCGAAGAGGTCTGATCCTCAGGTTCGCCCCAAAACCGGCTTGCCAGAGATTTGCGCACCCGCGGCTTCCCGCTCAGTTCGCGGACTATCCTTTGAGGCAGTGGACGGAGGGGGGGCTGCCACGCTAGAGCGGGCTGGGGTTGAGGGGAGGGGA
>JBELMB010000235.1:0-7827 GCA_042088665.1 Sagittula sp. | reverse complement strand
ATGAATACAGGCATGCGCGAAGCTAAATCAGCCAGTCACTTGGGAAATGTGGGATGATAGCATCACTACGGCGATTTTTTGATGTTCGTGGCCGAGATTCTTTGTTTGGGGGAAGTACGGTTATGACGGTTAAAATCAACGGAGGCCTTGGCGACCACGCCACGCAGGCCTTTCACAACACTGGCTTTGATCAGGCCATGCGGACGGCGCTGGGCGGTCAAGGACATGGCGGACCGGGGCAGGGCTGTTTTGGCAACAAGATGCCGCAGCCCATGGGCCACCATGGTGCCGGGGTGCAGCAGATGGGGCAGGGCCAGGCCGAAGTGCGCAGCTACACCAACTTCGTGGCGCAGATCACCAGCCAGTCCGGCACCGGACCCGTTGACCACACCACCGTTCATCACCGTTGCACTGTGCTCTACGCGCAGGCCGATACGACGATGCATGCCCTGCAGTCGGCCCAGAGCGTCGATACCAATGCACTGGATGGCTTCACCGACATGCTTGGCGACGGGCTGACACGGCTCAACGAAGGGCTGCAAAAGCTCTTGCCTTTTGCCAATGTCGCGGTGTCCATCGGCATCCAGATCGCCAACCCGGGCAGCCCTCTGAACGGCGTGCTGCAGTCGGTGAATGACATGGTGACCCGCCTGATCAGCGTTGTGGGCCAGATGGCGACGACGATTGCGAACAACATCCTGCAGAACCTTGGTCAAGGCGGGCAAGGCGGCCACGCATGCCACGGAGCCCAGGGGCAGGGCGGGACACCCACGATGGACCCCATGGCGGGTGGCAACACCGGCACTGTCGATGCCGCGGTGGCGCAGCTGAACCAGCTGATGCTGATGCTGCAGCAGTTGACCACGGCTGTCACACAGATCCAGAACAACGCCCAAAATCAGGGCCAAAATCAGGGCCAGACTGGTGGCCAGAACTTTGGTGGGACCCCGCAGACGGTCGCCTACGACATGGGCACGCTCGGCACGATCGACGCCGCTACGGCGATCCAGTACGGCGTGACCCAGCAGGTCAACGTCAACGCGGTGATCTACCAGCAGAACCCGCATTGCGAGCATGGCCCTGATGCACCGCCGCCGCCGCTGGATCCGGTGGCCGTCGAAAATGGCCGCGTCTGGGGTGACCCGCATTTCGTCGGCGCTGACGGCGGCAAATATGACGTGCAGGGCGAAGCCGGCAAAACCTACAACATCCTGTCCGACAAGGGCCTGCAGGTGAACGCGCGCTTTGACGAATTCAATGGCGTGGGCTCTGGCATGACGGTCATGGGCGGGGTTGGCGTCACGCTTGAGGGCCACAGCCTCGAGGCGCAAAAGAACGGCGAAATCCTGATCGACGGCCACAAGGTCGGGCCGGGCCACTATCTTGGTGGCAAGGTCGAAGTGACCCAGGACGGCAAGGTCAAGGTCAACGAGGAAGAGTTCAGCTTTGAGTTGCACCACCGCCCGAACGCCCGCGGCGATCACTGGAACATGGAAAACATCCGCTCCGACAACGCAGCGGCGGATGGCGTGATGCCCAAGGGTCTCTGGGGCGGCTCCGTCGACGGTGACGGCGAGGCCCGCGATGGCGACAAGGGCAAAGGCACGCAGGGCGGCGGCGCAATCGAAACGCTGGACGGCGAGATCGCCGCGCGCGGCGACAAGACCACCGTACAGCAATACGAAGTGGGCGGCCTGTTCGACACGCAATTCGTCAACAACAACCAGTTCGCAGCCGATGGCTATGGTGGAGGGCAGTACGGACCCGAGCTGATCAACAACGGCAGCTTTGAGGCGCATGGCGCCCTGAACCGCGGCTCATGGGGCACGTTTGACCAGATCGCCGGCTGGACCGCGACCGAAGGCCAGATCGAAATCCAGGAAGGTGCCCATGGCGGCACCCCCGCCAATGCGGCAGACAACGCGGTTCTGGAACTCGACTCCCATGGTCACGAAAGCAACAGCCGAGTCGAACAGACCGTGCATGTGCAGGAACCGGGCAAGCACGTCTTTTCCTTTGACTACTCGCCCCGTCAGCGCGGTGACGAGATCGGGGACACCAGCGGCGTGAACGTGATCGTCAACGGCGTGGTGATCGACACCATCGCCGCCGATCAGTTGGGGTACGAAACCCAGTCTTACGTCGTGGACCTGCCTGCGGGCGACAACACCATCGCGTTCGAGGCTGTCGGGACCGAAGACACCTTTGGGGCGCTGATTGACAACGTCTCCCTGCGCCGCGCGCCGACACAGGGCGAAGGTGGCGGTGGCGGCCTCAATGTCGATATTGATATCGACATCGACATCTCGCTGAACCTGCATGCCGGGATCGGCATGGGTGGCGTGACACAGCCGGTTGAGTTGCCGGAACTCAAAAAGGGTGAATGGTTCGCCAACCATGGTGGGTACAAGAAGAACGACGACGGGTCTTATGACATCACCAAGGGTGACTACGCGGGCTACACTCTGCGTCCGACCGACGAACAGGGGAAGTTCACCGTCTTTGACGCCCACAATTGCGCCGTGGGCACCTATTCGTCCAAGAATGGCGCGGATAAGGTCGCTTCTCCCATCGCATTCGACATGAACGGCGATGGCAGGATCGGTGTGACGGGCGAAACCACAGCCAAGGAAGGCCAGCGCGCCGCCCTCGGCAAGACGGTTGAGTTTGACATCGACGCCGACGGTGACAAGGACACGATCGAGTGGATGGCCGGTGACGGTGATGCGCTCTTGGTGGACAACCGCGACGGTCAGGCGGCCAGCGATATGGACGGTGCCCGCCTGTTTGGGGACCAGGGTGGCAAATATGCCAATGGCTTTGAAAAGCTGTCGCAGCTGGACGTCAACGGCGACGGTGCCCTGACCGACGCCGAACTTCTCGGGCTAGCGCTTTGGAATGACGATGGCGACGCCGTGGTTGAAGAGGGCGAGCTGATCTCGGCCTTGTCAGCCGGGGTCGAGCGGATCTCCGTCGAGATGGGTGTCGAACAGAACGCGCGCGGCGAGGACCTCATGCGCTCGGACGCCACCATCAAGGGTGAGCGCGTCATGAGCGAGGACGTCTGGTTCGGCGAAGACCGGTAAGACGTCTCTATCGTTTCAAGTTGAAAGGCCCCGTGGGATCCCGCGGGGCCTTTTTTCGTTTGCTGGGTCCCGCGTGCCGGTCGGCGGGGCAGGGGGGGCAAGTGGATGGCGCTCAAAGGAGCGCCGCATTTGCTTCTGCGCCTTGCCGGATCGGTCGTCGCCGCGATATCGAGCCGCCCAAGGCATTGATCCGCTGAGGTTTCTTCTCTTGAGGGCTGCGCTGCCCGCCGCTGTCATCCCGAGTTTGGGTTGACCTCAGGGAAGACAGGGTTCTGACCGCTCGAAACAGGCCGAATTCGAATCGAGATCTGGCATGAGGCAAATGTGGCGATTTCGTGGCGGGAAAAAGACATCCTCATGTGCGGGTTTTGACCCCTTCCGCGCAACAACCGGAAAGCGTTGTAAGGGGCCCTTACATTCGTTCAATTTTAGAGAATCTTGGAAAATATTATAAAAATCAGATACTTGATGGTCATTTGCGCGGGCGTTTCCATTTGGGCAACAACTGTTTCCAATTGTGCGCGTGCCTCTACCCGCCCCTTTGGGTATTTTTATGAAATTGAAGAAGATGCGAAAGGTGGGGCCATGACGGTCAAAATTGGCGGCGACGGTGTTCAGACGAACACAAACGCAGACCTCGGAGACATAGAGGCGTTCGATCAGGCAATGCGGACCGCTGGTCAGGGGGCCGTGGTCTACGGTGCCCAGACGGGCGCCACCGCAGGCGCGGTGGTTTATGGCGACGCGGGCAAGCCGAACGGCGACGCCGTGGTTGTGGCACCTGCCGATGCAGGCGGAGACGACGCGGTGATCTACGGTGAAACGCCGGATCTCGACGACGACGCGGTGGCCTATGATCCGCCCGCGCTGCCGAACCAGACCGTGGCCTATCCTGCCGCGATCACGCCGGGTCAGGCGGTTGCGCACCCAGAGGCGGCGGCGGCTGGACAAGCGGTGGCTCACCCGGAGCCCACCACACCCGGGCAGGCCGTCGCCTATCCGACAACCGAGATTGCCGCGGATCCCGTGGCCTATCCGGATGCCACGGGCCGCGGCCTTCCGCCGGTGGTCTACCAGATGTTTGGCGGCGACAATTCCGTTGTCTACGACGACCAGCAGGGTGTTCTGACCGGGCACAACGGGCGGCTTCAGGTGGAAACCGATCCCGAAGTGGGCACCGACCTCATGAGCCTGGTCAACCAGGTCCATCTTCACGCGTAATTCGCATTGTAAGTCCATATTCAAAATCGACTCTGCCCGTCGTGCGGTTGCGTGCGGCGGGTCATTTCATCTGTGCGACCGGGGTGACATGCGTGTCCTGCGGCGGTACAACGGCACAACAACCTTCGGTGGTGGAACGTTTCATGAAGGGCCAAGCGCACGCCGTATCCAGAGATTTGCTGAGCGCCGACCGCGCCGGCAAGATCTACGGTGCTTTCCTTGCCAGCGACAGCGCCCAGGCGATGCTGGCCACCATGCCTCATCCGCAGGTTTACCTCGATTTCATCGTCGGCCATTATCTTGATGGCGGAGAAGAGGATCTGCACGACCCCCGGCTCTTTGACCGCATCATGCAGTTCCGCGAAACGCTGCAAGCCGCAGAGCGCGGGGACCTGTCGCTTTTGCCCGGACTGGCCTTTGTGCGCGAGCCCGAACAACCCTCCGGCTATGACGTCATGACCGACACGATTCGGCTGTCTCGACGCAAGATTCACGATTTGGACGCCATGGTGAAACAAATCGAAGAAGCGCTCCCGACTGTCCTCGTTTCACGGCACGAAGACCCCTGAAATTTGCCAAGCCCGCCATGATTGGTCAAACTGCTGCGAGGCGGTTTGGCTGCCGCTGTCTGGGTAACAATTGGAACGGGGGAAACACCAATGGAAGGTGTTGATGCAGAGGGTCTGGTGGATCAGACCGCCGCACAAGCGCGCACGGAAGAAGAACAGCTGACCGAGGAGTTTTTCAACTTCTTCATGGAGTCAGAGATGATGGACGACGTCCTTGAGGATGTCGGCGAAGACTGAGAATGATCCTGCCCGACAGAGGTCGGGTTTGACATCAGTCAGGTTTGAAAACGGGCCGCTCTGGACAGCGTTCCGTCGATCATCAGACCAATCACAATGAAAACGCGGCGCCGTCCAAACGGTGCCAGCGTCCTCCGGGTGCGGGCAATCGAGGTGAGACATGACGGCAGGGATTTCGCCTGTCGCCGGGGTTGGTGACATTGGTGCCTTGCATGGCACTGCAGGACCCGAAGCGACACATGACGCAGACGCAAAGACCTTTTTCGACATGTTCGACGAAGGCATCGGCCGCCTCGCGCAACGTCCGGACCTGAACGAAGACGTCACGGACATGGACAAGCTCACCTCTGACTACGCGGGGGATGTGGGCAAGGCCAAGGTGGACATTCTCGGCGGCGCCGAAGTGCGCGCCGATCAGGCCGAAGGGGCGCAGCAAGCCTCTCTGGAACAGCGCCTGACCTCGCTGTATTTCGAACTGACCCACTACCAGGTGGCTTGGCGGATCGTGCAGAACGTGCAGCGCGACGTCAGCCAAGTGCTGCGCGGCAGCTGATCGGGAATAGCTCATGGGCATCGCTTCACTGTCATCGCACCAACACGTTCTGAACAAGACCATGGATGGTCTGCGGTCTCGCGTGGACACCTTTGCCAGCGTCACGGAACTGGACGTCTGCATCGTCGAAGGCGTGCAGGCCGGAGCCGCGCGGCGTCTCAAGACAGGCGCGCTGACCCTTGGCTCCGCGGGCAGCAACGACCTGATCCTGCTGGATGACAAGGTGGCGGAGGAGCACGCCGAGATCACGTTTACCCATTCGGTGTTCGGGGTCCTTGCGGATGTCTCGGCACGTGCGCCGGGCGTGATGGTGAACGGCTATGGACTGCCTGCGGGAGAGGTGCTGGACGCGCAGACCCTGCCGCTGGACATTGCATTGGGAGAGACCCGCGTGCGGATCGCGCGCCCTGCGGGCGGCGCCAAGACACGGCGGCTGCAAGACGCGGCCCAGGAACGTCTGGGGGCCATGCGCGCGCGTTTTCGGGGCGACCCGATCATCGTCGGCGCTGCTCTCGTTCTCGCTCTGCTGATCCTCGGCGCGCTGGCGATGAACCTCTTGCAACGCGACCGCGGTCTGGTCGTGGGAATGAACGTGCCGACGCTTGTCGTGCCGGTCTCGGCGGAGATGAACCGCAACTGGGCCAGCGACCTGCGCGCCGAAGTGCTCGCCGCGGGACTGGGGGACAACCTGCGCATCGCGGAGCCCGAAGTGGGACTACTCAAGGTGTCGGGCTTTGTGCCGGAAAGCAAGGTGGCAGACTTGCGCACCGTTCAGGCCTGGTTCGACGCCCAGGCCGACGCCCCGGCCACCGTCTGGGATGTGGCCCGCGGCAGCGCGCTGGGGCCTTTGCCCCGCGTTGACATGGTCCGCCTGAGCGCGCCCAAGGCGGTTGTGCTCAGCACCGGCGATATGGTGCAGCTTGGCGATGCCTTTGCCGGTGACTGGATTCTCGAAGACGTGACGCGCGACACCCTCGTGTTGGCGCGGGGGGGGGACCGCCGAACCGTGGCCTACAGAGGAGCCCAAAGATGAGCGCATCCCGCATTTCAGGCGCCGGGGTCTCCATCCCCAGTGACGCGCTGATCCGTGATCCGGACCGGACCTCCACCGCATCAACAAAGCGGGCCGAAGCGATCCGCCCGGTTGTCTCCGAAAGTTTCATCACGTCGCAGGTGGCTTCGCGCCAACCGCCGCGGATGGCGCTCAGCAGCCTGTTCGGCGGCACGCCCGCCAGCGCGACGGTGCGACTGTTCGCCCAGGATCTCGAAGCGCTGGCCGCGCGCGATGCCGACACGGTGTCCGGCGATCTGGCCGCGGTTTTCCTCGATCACGTCGGTTCCGCTGGCGCAGACCCGAGTGGTGAGATGGAGCGCGCTTTTGACTCGCTGGGGGAGTTGCTGCGCAGCTACGAGCATTTGCGCATCCTGCGAACCGGAGAGCTGGGATGACGCAGGCCCCCGCAAGCGACGATTTCGACCATGGCACCCCGGTGGATCTGCCTGATGTTCCAAGTTTCGAAGAAGAGGCCGCCGAGGTTCCTTACGTTTCGCCCGGGCAAAAGGCGCAGACCCTGCGCCAGCTCGCAGCGTTTCAACTGGCGCATGGCGCGCCGGGTCTGGCGGATCAACTCGCATCGATCGCCGTCTGGCTGGACCCCGAAGATCCTGCCAACTTGCGTCTGCGCGCCCACACGATGGCCCGCACCGGTCAGCCAGCCGCCGGGTTGAAATTGCTGATGGATGCGCGCAAGCGGTCCGGCCAATTGGGGGTCGGCGACTGGATGGCCGTGGGCCTCGCATTTGCCCGTGGCGGTGATATGAAAGGTGCTCGAAGGTTTCTTCTGCGCGAAGACGACTGAAGCCAGAAATTTTAGAAATTCACGGGCGCCATTCTTCCTGTAATGGGAAATGGCGCCTTTTTTTATTTGGGCTGAATTGTGACTATTTTGGGGCATCGACTATCCTTTATTTCCGCGCTCTATTCCTAAGTGTCATTGATTCGCGCAGGACAGCGACGTTTCGGTTAAAATTCCCCTAACGCCGCGCCCGCTCAGGGCGAGCAGTGTTTCCAAGTCGTGGATGAAGTGCATCCGCGTTCCGTGATCTTCGCGGCCTCTGGAAACAAACTAATGAAAATAAACAATAAAAAATCATTCATCGT
>JBELMB010000234.1:0-7833 GCA_042088665.1 Sagittula sp. | reverse complement strand
CCTGTCACGCCGGGGGTCGCGGGTTCGAGCCCCGTCAACCGCGCCACCGCTGCTGAGAGTTCCGGCGCAGAAACGCCCCTGCTTTTGCAGGGGCTTTTTGTTTTTATGCTCTGGATTCTGGTTCTGTCTTTTGCGTTCCAGGTGGGAATGGTCAGCGGTTGCCGTGGCCGGTGTTCCGTAAATCCCGCGGGCCTTCACGCACCGTTGGATCCGGCGAAAACAGCCTGTGGCGCATGGCCTCATCATAGCCCGGTGTCTCAGGGCAGAGCATCGAGGTCCCAGTCCCGAACAGCACGCCTCAATCGCGCCAACCCCGGATGCATCGGGTTGTTGCTGTGCGGGTCCGACCTGCACAGCCCATGAGAGGAGCGCGGCAGGGACGCGCGTTCGGGACCGTCGCGCCTGCTTCTAGGGGATCTTGGGTCTGGTTTCTTGTTGGATGCGGCGGGCTTTCAAAGTGCGCCGGGAAACCCCCCGTAGCCTTCAAAGCCAGAGCCAGTTGGATGGGGGGCGGACATGGTGATAGCTCTCGGTTCGAGCAAGGTTGAAAGATCCGTGGAACTTTCCCCGTTCACCAGTCTCGCGTCACAACTCCCCACCCTGCGCCCGACAGCCGTTTTGTCGGCGCGCGCCCGGGCGCATGTGCTCACGTCCAAACGCTCGCCATTCGGCGCAGGCCTGAGGCGCAAGCGACGCGGCGGTTTGACGCGCCTATGGGTCCTCTTCGCGGTCCTCGACAAGATGCAAGGGCTGAGGGTCCTCATTCATCACATCAAGCGCGTTGGCTTCATCAAGGTCCAGTCTCGCAACATCGATCATCAGAGCCGAAAGCGTACCCACACGATCAAGATCATGCTGCTTTGCATAGCTGCTGATGTCTGCCAGGACTTCCAGCAGCCAGTTGTGGTCGGGCATACCGTCTTCCTTTGGTCTCTCACGGCGACATATTACCCTAGGCGGATGTGAACTAAGTCTTAACACAAGGCAGTTTTCACAATTTGTTCAAAAAATGCGCACTCCTGAGTTTTTGCCACTCCTTCGTGTTCAGCCTATGCTAGAAAATTATTGCTGTAGCGGGAGTTGGATCAGCCCGGCACCCGCGCCCAAGCTGCGCGCTGATTCGAAATTGCGACATTTGTAGGCAGACGCCCGTTGCCCTGTATTGCGCCTGAGGATGAGAGAAAGGCCTCGTCGGGCGACGCCGCAACCAATGTGCCTGCGCGCCGGGCAAACAAGGGCCCGGCACGAAAACGGGCGCCGCAAAGGGCGCCCGTCCTCGATGTCGTCGTCGTGACCGCGCAGGTCAGAGCATGGCTTTGACCTTGGCCACTGCGGCCTCGGGCGTGATCTCGAACTTCTCGAACAGCGTGCCGGCCGGGGCAGAAGCGCCAAAGCCGTGCATGCCGACGAATTCGCCCTTTTCGCGGCGGCCACGCTCGCCATAGATCCAGCGGTCCCAGCCAAAGCGGATCGCCGCCTCGATGGCCACGCGGACCGGCCCGGCGGGCAGAACACGGCGGCGATAGCTGTCGTCCTGTTCCTCGAACAGCTCCCAGCAGGGCATGGACACGACGCGCGTGCCGATGCCCTCGGCCTGCAGCATATCGCGGGCCGCCATCGCGATCGCGACCTCCGACCCGGTGGCCAGCAGGATCACCTGCCGCTTGCCCTCGGCGTCGGCCAGCACATAGGCCCCCTTTTCCACAAGGTTGGCGGTCTTGTGCTCTGTGCGCAGCGTCGGCAGGCCCTGACGGGTCAGCGAGATCACCGAAGGGGTGGAGGTCTGGCGCAGGGCCAATTCCCAGCTTTCCGCCGTTTCCACCGCGTCGCAGGGGCGGAAGACCAATGTGTTCGGTGTCGCGCGGCTGATCGCCAGATGCTCGATCGGCTGGTGGGTGGGGCCGTCTTCGCCCAGCCCGATGCTGTCATGGGTCATGACAAAGACCGTCGGCGTCTGCATCAATGCGGCAAGGCGCATGGCCGGGCGCGCGTAATCGGTAAAGGCCATGAAGGTGCCGCCATAAGGCTTTACCCCGCCATGCAGCGCGAGGCCGTTCATGGCCGAGGCCATGCCGTGCTCCCTGATGCCCCAGTAGACGTAGCGCCCCTTGCGGTTGTCGGTGTCAAAGGTGCCCATATCCGCGGTCTTGGTGTTGTTCGACCCGGTCAGGTCGGCAGAGCCGCCGACGGTCTCCGGCATGATCGGGTTGATCACCCCCAGCGCCATTTCAGAGGCCTTGCGCGTTGCGACCTTCGGGGCTTCTTCGGAAAGCTGCTTCTTGAAGGCCTTGATGGTGGCGGACAGCTTCTTGGGCGCCTCACCGGTCATCACGCGGGTGAATTCCTTTTGGCGGCTGGCGCTTTGCGCGGCGAAGCCGGCTTCCCAGTCGCTGCGGGCCGCGGCGCCGCGGGCGCCGGTTTCGCGCCACCACGTCAGGACCTCTGCGGGGATCTCGAACGGTGCAGCCTCCCAGCCCCACCCGGCTTTCGCCGCATCGTTCTGTTCTGCATTGGTCAGCGCGCCATGACCTTTGGACGTGTCCTGCGCCGCATGACCCAGCGCGATATGTGTCTTGCACGCGATCATCGAAGGCTGATCAGAGGTCTTTGCAGCGGTGATGGCAGCGTCGATGGCCTCTGGGTCATGGCCGTCGATTTCCTGCACATGCCAGCCGCTGGCCTTGAACCGCATCACCTGGTCGGTGCGATCCGACAGGGACACCTTGCCGTCGATGGTGATGTCATTGTTGTCCCAGAAGACCACGAGCCGGGACAGCGCATAGCGTCCGGCGAGGCCGATGGCCTCCTGGCTCACACCTTCCATCAGGCAGCCGTCACCAGCGATCACATAGGTGTGGTGATCCACCAGTTTCTTGCCAAAGCGGGCGCGCAGGATTTCCTCTGCCATGGCAAAGCCGACAGAATTCGCCAGCCCCTGACCCAGCGGGCCGGTGGTCGTCTCGATCGCCTGCGCGAGGAAGTTTTCCGGGTGCCCTGCGGTCTTGGCGCCCCACTGGCGGAAGGCCTTGACCTGATCCAGCGTGATTTCAGGGTCGCCGCAAAGATAAAGCAGCGCATACAGCAGCATCGACCCATGACCCGCCGACAGGATAAAGCGGTCGCGGTCCGGCCAACCGGGGTTGGCTGCGTCGAACTTGAGGTGTTTGGCGGCCAGCACGGTGGCCACATCGGCCATGCCGATGGGCATACCGGAGTGGCCCGAGTTGGCCGCTGCGACGGCATCGAGCGCCAGCGCTCGGATGGCAGTTGCACGCATCCAGTGATCGGGCGTGCGGGTGCGAAGCTCTTGGATATCCACTGGGTTTCCCTCATATTCGACAATTGCGCGCTGCATAACAGGCGCGCGGCAAAGTGCAAGCAGGCGCGTTTGATGGGCTCTTGTGTTGCGTGAAGGGCGTGCTCTAAGGCCTTGGGATATATGGGGGCGCAATTTTGGTTTGCGCTTGATAAACTTTAACGAAAGAGGGTGCGCGTCGATTCGCGATGTGGTCGCGCCGACATTGCACCAGCGTAAGACCGGCGACCCGAAAGGACGCGCCAGGGGGAAGATAGGGGCGGAATGACCCAAATCACTGACTTGCAGGCACGTATCACGCGTGCATTGGATCGGATCAGCCAGGGAATAGAGGCCTATGAACCGGGTCCGGCGGTGTCGGAGCTTGAGGCTCAGATCGCGACGCTGACGCGGCAGGTGACAGCCGCCGAGACGGCGCTGGCCGAGGCGCAAGAGTCACATGCCGCCGTGCAGGAGCAGGCCGCCATGGAACTGGGCGCGGCGGTCGAGGCGGCAAAGGTCGAAACGGCCGAGGCGATGAACGCGGCCATGACCGCCGCCGTGTCCGAAGAGCAGGCTGCCCGCGACAGCGCGATTGCGGCGGTCGAGCATGACCGCGATCAGGCGCTCGCCAAGGCACAGGCCGAGAAGGATGCGACCATCGCCGCGATCCGCGCCGAGGCGCAGGCCGCGCTTGCCGCCGCTCAGGCTGCCGTGCCCGCAGTGGCAGAACCGGCGGCACCAGTGCCAGCACCTGAGCCTGCAGCACCCGAAGCGCCTGCAGCCGAGGGCGGCTTCATGCCCCTGACCCCGGATCCGGCGGAGGCACCGGCGACAGCCGTGCCAGAGGCCGCAATGGCCGAGGTCGAGGGAGAGATGACCGCGCTGCGCGAGGCGCTCGAAGACGAGAAGATGGCCAATGCGCAGCTCCAAGAGCGGATGCGCGTTCTCAAGGGACGACTTGCCGAGGCAGAAGCCGCAGCGAGCGCGCCCGCCACGCCAGACGTGGCCGATGCAGATGATACCGCGCCTGCGCTGGTGACGGCGATCACCCAATCAGAGGCGCAGGCCGCCCTTGCCACGCTTGACGAGGAGCTTCAGCGGCTGCGCAAGGCGAATACGTCGCTTGCTGAAAGCAACACCGCGCTGCGGCAGGCCAATGCGCAGGGCGTCGGTGAGCCACATCTGATCAACAAGGCCATGCTGGCGGAACTGGACAGCATGCGCGCGGCGCGTGCCGCCGATGCCGCCGAGATCAACGCATTGATGGCAACGCTGGAGCCCTTGCTGGCCCAGGCCGGGGTGCTTCAGGAGGAGGCGGGCTGATGTCGGAACAGATGGAAGTCGAGGTCAAGATTGGTGGCCGCAGCTTTGAAGTGGCCTGTCAGGAAGGCGAACAGCCGTTCCTGTTGTCCGCGGCCGCGCTTCTGGACACCGAGGCGCAGGTTCTCGTGGAACAGATCGGCCGGATCCCCGAAGCGCGGATGCTTCTGATGGCAGGCCTGATGCTGGCCGACAAGACAGCCGGTCTGGAAGAGCGCCTGCGCGAGGCAGACGCCCAGATCAGGGTGTTGGAAGGCGAAGTCTCTGCGCTGCAAGCGCGCCCGGCGCCCAAGCCGGAAAAGGTCGAAGTGCCGGTGATACCTGACGATGTCACCGATGCCATGGCCGAACTGGCCGCCCGCGCAGAGGCGATTGCCGAAACCGTCGAAGAGACCCTGAAGGCCGGTTGAGGATTTCGCGGTCGCACACCCGCCGGTGGACGACCGGCGTTGCGTTTTGGGCGTTTGCTATGGGTTTTCGGCTCACGGCTCACGGCTCGGGACCGACCTGAACCAGCACGTTGACCTGTGTGGCGCACGTGGCGTTCTGGCAAGATGATCGTGACGCGTTGCCCCGTCTTGGCACCCGAGCCTGATCACCGAGACGCGCGCGCACGGGGCCTTGCCCGCACAAAGTCATGCGCGATGGCCGGACCCGGGGCGCCCGCCTGCGCAGCAAAAAGGGGGCAGTGCCCCCTTTTCAATGGCCGTCACGGAATGGACCGGTTCAGGCGTTGGCTTCGCGGATCTTTTCCGCGGCGGCCTTGTCGTAGGTCACACCGCTGTCTTCCAGCAGCGTGTCCAACTCGCCCGACAGGGTCATCTCAGTGATGATGTCGCAGCCGCCCACGAATTCGCCCTTCACATAAAGCTGGGGGATGGTCGGCCAGTCGGAGTACTCCTTGATGCCCTGACGGATGTCTTCATCGGCCAGCACGTTCACATCGGCAAAATCAATGCCCATGTAGTTCAGCACACCCGCCACGCGGCTGGAAAAGCCGCACTGCGGCATGGTCTTTGTGCCTTTCATGTAAAGCACGACGTCATTGGCTTTGACGGTCTCGTCGATCCGGGTCTTGGCGTCGGTCATCTGTCTCTCCGGTCCATGGGGCGCTTGGGCGCGTTGGAAGGCCGGTTGTTCAGGACGCTGGGCATCCGGGGCAGACCGACCAAAAGGGAAGTGCGTTTCAAGGGGAACCCTGTCCGACCAGAACGACCGGGCAGGGGGAATGGGTCAGTCGGGCGCCTTCGTGGTCAGTGCCAAGGCGTGTAGCGCGCCGTTGGGCCCGTCCATCTTGCCTTTCAGCGCCGCATAGACCGCGCGTTGCTGCTGCACACGGTTCTTGCCGCGAAAACTCGCGTCGACCACCATGGCCGACATGTGCACACCATCGTCGCCTTGCACGGTGATCTGCGCCTCCGGAAAGGTTTCTCGCAGAAGCGCTTCGATTTCCTCGGCCTGCATTGGCATGGCTGGCGCCCTCTCTTGACTGGTTTTCTCAGAATTAATGCGCAGCCGCCCCGGACGCAAGGGGCGCTCAGGCGTCCAGCGTGACCCAGACCGGCACATGGTCCGAAGGTTTTGCCCCGGCGCGCACCTCTTTGTCTATGCTGCAGTCGGTCATGAGGTCCGCGGCCTGCGGGCTGAGCAGAACGTGGTCGATGCGAATGCCGTTGTTTCGTTCCCATGCGCTGGCCTGGTAGTCCCAGAAGCTGTAGTGGCCGGGGCCTTGCGTGCGCGCCCGGAACCCTTCGGTAAACCCGAGGTTGAGGATCCGCTGAAAAGCGTCGCGCGTTTGCGGCAGGAACAATGCGTCTTTTTCCCAGACCTCGGGCTTTGCCGTGTCCTCGGGCTGCGGGATCACGTTATAGTCGCCGGCCATGATCACAGGCATCTCCGTGGCCAGCATCTGGCGCGCGTGGGCCTCCAGCCGGGCCATCCAGGCCAGCTTGTAGTCGTATTTGGGTCCCGGCACCGGATTGCCGTTCGGCAGGTAGAGCCCGCAAAGCCGCACTGCCTGTGTTTCTCCCATGACTGTGGCCTCGATCCAGCGGGCCTGCACGTCCTCGTCGTCACCGGGCAATCCGCGCGACACATCCTCCAGCGGGCGTTTGGACAGGATCGCCACTCCGTTGAAGCCCTTTTGGCCATGTGTTTCCACTTGGTAGCCGCGCTCTTCGAACGGCTCCCGGGGGAAGCCCTCGTCAACCGATTTGATCTCCTGGCAGAGCACCACATCGGGCTCTGCGGCATCCAGCCAGTCCGTCAGCGCGCCCAGCCGGGCCTTGATGCCATTGATGTTGAACGTCGCGATACGCATGTCAGCCCCCGTTTTGGCGAATGCACACACACTCTGGTGTGGAAGGTCAAGCACTGCCTGACCTCTTGCAACACGTGCCGACGTCAACAAGCGTCAGTTCTGTGCTATTTTGTGTCGGAGCGGTCAGGTGGAATCCTCTTTTCCCGTTCCGGGATGTCGCAGATCCGGACGCAACTGGCGCGGAGCCGAGTCCGATTCGACGACTTTGCAGCCTTGCAAACTCCCGTTGCGCTGCAAATTTTTATCTTATCCACAAGAAATGAGTGACTGGGGATAAGTCACATTGTTTCGCGATTCGAGACAGCTGTTTCGAATCGTATCTGTGCATAAACTTTGTATTAATCAACCTTAACAAGAATTAACTTTTTTGCAAACGCTTTTTGCGGGCAACGTTCAAGGGCATAACACGCAACCCAGCATGGAGCACACCGATGTCTGCACTCTTCAAGCACACCACTGCTAAAGATTCCGTTTCCAAAACCGAAACCAGCGCCTTTTCTGGCGACTCGGTCGAGGCTTTTACCTCCTGGTCGGGCCCCGCGGCCGGCGATATCGATGCGGGCGACGCCGTAGAGGCGTTCACCTCGTGGTCGGGCCCTGTGACGGGTGATGCCCGCGACGGCACCGCGGTTGAAATGTTCACCTCCTGGTCCGGTCCGTCTGCCACAGACCGCGCTGCCGGTGACGCGGTCGAGGCGTTCACCTCCTGGTCCGGCCCTGCTGCGGGTGACCGCACCTCTGGCGACAATGTCGAAGCCTTCACCTCCTGGTCCGGTCCCGCGGCAGGCGAGCGCGAAGCTGGCGATGCGGTTGAGGCCTTCACGTCCTGGTCCGGCCCTGCGGCAGGCGAGCGTGAAGCTGGCGATGCGGTTGAGGCTTTCACCTCCTGGTCCGG
>JBELMB010000233.1:0-7848 GCA_042088665.1 Sagittula sp. | reverse complement strand
GCGCTTTCGTCGGGCTGGTTCTGCCATGGCAGTTTTGCCTGAGACGCCCCCCGACACACCCCGGACAATCTCCCGCCACGCGCCGCCCACGGAGGGACCAAAGCCTAGCCCTCCGGGCTGCACTGTGTTTAAAGCCGCGCAATCACGACTGGGGAACATGTCATGCTCATCGCCTCGCTCATTGCCAAACCCGGCGCGCTGGATCCCGCGCTGACCGATTCCCTGCGCAACGCATGGGGCGGCGGCACTGTCACGTGGCTGGCCCCCGACGAGGCCGCCGAGTTCCCGCTGCGCATGCGGCCCGGCAATTTTGACGAGGTCCGCGAAAGCCTGAAGGATCAGGCCGATCTGAACCTGCTTTCCTCCGACAACCGCCGCAAGAAGATGCTGCTGGCAGATATGGACAGCACCATGATCCAGCAGGAATGTATCGACGAACTGGCCGAAGAGGCCGGCGTCGGCGCGCAGGTCAAGGGCATCACAGCACGGGCCATGAACGGCGAGCTGGATTTCGAGGGCGCGCTGACCGAACGGGTCGGCCTGCTGAAAGGTCTGCCCGAAAGCGTGATTGACCGGGTCATCAAGGACCGCATCACACTGATGCCGGGGGGCGAGACGCTGCTTGCCACCATGAAGGCAGAGGGCGCTTATGCCGCGCTGGTGTCCGGCGGTTTCACCGCCTTTACCTCCCGGATTGCGGCGCGGCTGGGTTTTGACGAGAACCGGGCCAACACGCTGCATGCAAAGGATGGCGCGCTGACCGGCACCGTGGGCCAGCCGATCCTTGGGCGCGATGCCAAGGTGGACGCGCTGGAACAGATCGCCATGCGCCTCGACCTGACAGAGTCAGATGTGCTCGCGGTGGGAGACGGCGCCAATGACCTCGGGATGCTGTCGCGCGCCGGGATGGGTGTCGCGCTGCACGCCAAGCCCAGCATACAGGCGCAATGCGCCTTGCGCGTGAACCATGGGGACCTGACCGCGCTTCTGTATCTGCAAGGCTACGCCCGGGACACCTTTCGCTAACCCGGGTCACATGCGCCGCGCTTCGCCGGATGCAGATGAGGCAAAGCCCGCGAAACCGTCCGACACATGCCAAAGCGCGTCAGAACACCCCGGGCACGGGTTGGATCCGGCCTGTCACAAGCCCATCCCAGTTCCGCACTTCGGGGCACAAAAAGCGCGCCACATCCGGATGCCCGGGATCCAGCGCCCCCAACCGGACCAGCACGGCGGCAATGGCGCATTCGGAGGCCCGCGTGGCCCCATCCGCGATCTTGAGCGCGACGCCCAACTGCCGCTCTGGCAGGATCGCAACGAAATAGCCTTCTGCCCCGGTCTTCAGCGCCACGGGCTCTGACGCGGCCTGCATCAGCAGCGTGCAGGCGCGCCCCTGTCCCGCAACGAGACGCGGATGGGCGATCATCGCCTCGACCAGCGTGCTGGCCGCGCGGGACTGCACATCATGGCGCGTCGCCGCGCTGGCAAAAAACGCCATCGCCCGGGCCATGCCCTGCATCGTCGTGACAAAATTCGGCGCCGAGCAGCCGTCGATTCCGAAGCCGGGGCTGATCTCGCCGGTGACCTCCTCAAATCCTGCGCGGCAGGCCTGCTGCACCGGATGGTCGGGGGCGCAATACTCTGGTCCTGCGGACAGATGCCGGGCCAGCGTCAGAAAACCGGTGTGCTTGCCGGAACAGTTGTTCAGGATCCGACCCGGCGTCTGCCCCCCGCGAATCATCTCAAGGCGCAGCGTCTTGTCGCGCGACGGCTGCGGGCCACACCGCAGGTCCGATGCGCTCTGACCAATGTGCGTCAGCCAGTCGGTTACCGCAGAGACATGCTCTGGCGCCCCCTGATGCGAGGCGCAGGCCAGCGCCAGTTGCGGCCGGTCCAGCCCAAAGGCCCGCGCGGCACCAGAGCTGACCAGCGGCAGCGCCTGCAGCATCTTGGCAGAGCTGCGCGGCAGCACCTGCGCCTTTGGATTCCCCCAGGCCTCCACCACTGCACCCTTGGCATCGCATATAACCGCATGTCCTGCGTGCCAGCTTTCGGCCAGCGGACCGCGCCAGACCTCGACCATTGGAACCGCTGTCATTCTGCTTCCCACCTCTTGTGCCTGCCTCTTAAGCGAACTTCTGCCAACAGGGCTTTCGCATTTCAGTTTTTTCAGGCTATTGTCCAGCCGTCGAGAGACAATGCCCAAATGTGACCAAACGGGTCGGGACAGGGCCGGGCACATTGGGTCAGAGGCAAGGACAGCTGGAGGCTGCAGGAATGATTTCTCAATTGGGTCGAGTGATCGGCGCTTGCGCGTTGGTGATGGGGGCCACTCTGGCCAGTGCGCAGGAAAGCAGCACGAACCGGGTCGACGCGATGACCGACTGGTCCGTGTTCGAAGGCCAGAGCCCGCGCGAATGCTGGGCAGTGACCACCTACAAGGAAAGCGTGAACACCAAGGATGGGCGCGTCGTGGCCGTGACCCGGGGCGAGATATTGCTGATGGTGTTCTTCCGTCCCGACGCCGGTGTCACTGGTCAGGTGGCCTTTACCGGAGGCTATCCCTTTGCCAACGGATCGACGGTGAACGTCACCGTGGATGGCTCCGAATACGAGCTTTACACCGAAGGCGAATGGGCCTGGCCTGCAACGCCGCAAGAGGACACCAAGCTTGTGACCTCCATGAAGCGCGGTGCAAACGCGGTGCTGACAGCGCGGTCCTCGCGCGGCACCACGACCAAGGACACCTTCTCCCTGCTGGGCTTCACCGCCGCGGTGGAAGATGCGGAAAAGCGCTGCTCAAGCTGAGCAGCGCCTTCACAAGGTCAGACTAGTCCATATAGCGCCTCATCTGAGGCGCTGTTCCGTTGTGCCGTCGAAGAACATGGCATCTGCCGCATCGAACGTCAGCGAGACGGACCCGTCGCCGGGCATCTCTTCGTCGCCGCGTGTCTCGACGATGATCTTTTCGCCATCGGGCAGGATGAGATAGTCATAGGCGACGCCGCCCAGCCGTTCACGAATGTCGACGACCGCATCATTGCCCTCTGCCACGCGCAAATGCTGTGGCCGGACACCCACCAGCACCGGTGACCCTTCGCAAGGCAGCGCAACCGATGTCGCGACCCGGCGCCCGCCAAGCCCCGTCAGCACAACGGCGCCATCCGCGACTTTGCCCTTGAAGAAATTCATCGAAGGCGACCCGATGAAGCCGGCGACAAAGCGGTTGTCGGGATCGCGGTACAGATCCATCGGCGCGCCGAATTGCTCGACCCGACCCGCGCGCAGCACGACGATCTTGTCCGCGAGCGTCATTGCCTCGACCTGATCATGGGTGACATAGATCATCGTCGCGCCGATGTCCTTGTGCAGGCGCGCAATCTCGACCCGCATGTCCACGCGCAGTTCCGCGTCCAGATTTGAAAGCGGCTCGTCGAACAGGAACACCTCCGGACCACGTACAATGGCGCGGCCAATGGCAACGCGCTGACGCTGTCCCCCGGACAGGGCCTTGGGTTTGCGCTTGAGGTAGTCGTCCAGTTTCAGGATGCGGCTGGCCTCGGTGACCTTGCGTTTGACCTCGGCTTGGGGGTGGCCGGTCATCTTCAGGCCAAACCCCATGTTTTCCTCGACCGTCATATGCGGATAAAGCGCGTAGGTCTGAAAGACCATCGCCACGCCGCGCTCTGACGGATCCACATTGGTCACGTCGCGCTGGCCGATATCGATCTGCCCGCCGCTGGTCTCTTCCAGCCCGGCGATCATCCGCAAGAGCGTGGACTTGCCACAGCCCGACGGCCCGACAAAGACGCAGAACTCCCCCTCTTCGATGGTCAGGGAAACGTTGTGGATGACCTGCGTGTCGCCGTATTTCTTGACAGCGTCGGTGAGGGTGACTCCGGACATGTGCTTTCTCCTTCCCGCGTTTCCAAATGGGATCTGTGCAGAAACGCCTGGGTCTCCTGTTAGCCTGGAAACTGCCAATCGCGGGCAGCCTGCGCGATCTGCGCGGCGGTTTCGGTCAATGCGGGACGCCATGCGGACAGGGCATCAAGTGTCGTGCGTTGCGTGGCGCTGGTGATCGAAAGCGCGCCCAGCACGCGGCCGGCCTCCGTGAGGATCGGCGCGGCGATGCAGATGATGCCCGGTTCGTGCTCTTCGCGGTCAAAGGCGATGCCTTCGGTCCGAATCGCGGCCAACTCCTTGAGAAAGCCACCGGCTGTGGTGAAGGTCTGCGGCGTGAAACCGTGAAACGCCTGCCGCGCGATCGCGGCCTCGCGATCGGCCTCTGGCAAATGGGCGATCATCGCCTTGCCAACACCGGTGCAATAGCCCGGACCCACCTTCCCGGCGGCGGAAAACATCTCGATCGGACGGGTCGCGTTGCGCTTGTCGACGTAAAGCACCTGGCCTTCGTCCAGCTGGGCAAGGTGGATCGTCTCTCCCGCGCGGGCAGAGAGCGCATCCAGAAAGGGCCGCGCCAGCGGGGCAAGGCTGGATTGTTGCCACGCCACATGGGCCAGGCGCACCAATCGCAACCCCGGGGTATAGGTCTGACCCGCCTCGTCGTAGTGCAACATCCCGGTGTTCGTCAGGGTTTGCAGCAACCGGTACAGCGTCGCCTTGGGATGCGGGCTTTGGGCAAGCACCTCGGCAAACCGCACGGGTCGTCCAAAGCCTGCGACATGGTCCAGCACATCCAGCGCCTTGCCCACGGTGCCATCACCGGCACGGCCAGAGATCCGGTCAGCAGGGCGTTCGGTACCACCGCCATCTCGTGTCTGCCGGTTCATGTCGCCGCGTCCGACGCGGCTGCGATGCAGGCCATGATCAATCCTCCCGGACTCTGCGCAATCTCTCGTGGGTCGCTGCTAGAGTGTTGACAGCCTAACCGCAGGCGCGCATAGTTTCAATAGTTGGAAATAGGTTTCATTAAATGGAACTCGCCCCAACGCTCAGATGGGAGGACATCATGAAAAAGACTTTTGCCAGCGCCGCGGGCGCATTGGCGCTTTCGACCGCGCTTGCCGTTCCGGCCTTTGCTGAAAGCCACGGCGCACTCAGCGGCACCCTGCGCATCATCTCCGACATGTCGAACCCGGCGCCGCGCGCCATCATGGAAGGCCTCGCAGCCGAATTCGACGAGATGCACCCCGACCTGACGGTCGAAGTGGACATCGTGGATCGCGAAGCCTGGAAAAGCCAGATCCGCAACGCGCTCTCCGCTGACGCACCGGACGTGATCAACTGGTACGCAGCCAACCGCATGGGTCCCTTCGTGCGCGCCGGCCTGTTCGAAGACATCTCCGACATGTGGGAAGGCGGCGACCTGCCTGGCCTGGACAGCGTCAAAGGCGCCATGACCATGGACGGCAAGCAGTGGGGCGTGCCCTATACCTACTACCAGTGGGGCATCTACTACCGCGAGGACATCTTCAACGAGCTGGGCCTCGAAGAGCCGACCACCTTCGACGAGGAAATGGCCAACTGCGCCAAGATCATCGAATCGGGCCGCAAGTGCTACACCATCGGAACCAAGTTCCTGTGGACCGCCGGCGGCTGGTTCGACTACCTCAACATGCGCACCAACGGCTTTGACCACCACATGGCACTGGCCCGCGGCGAGCTGAGCTGGACCGAAGACGAGGGCGTGCGCGCCACCTTCGCCAACTGGCGCAAGCTGATCGACATGGGCGCCTTCATTGACGACCACCAGACCTATTCCTGGCAGGAAGCCCTGCCCTTCTTCGTGAACGGCGAAGCGACAGCCTACCTGATGGGCAACTTCGTCGTGCCGCACCTGCGCGAAGCTGGCTTCTCCGACGATCAGATCGACTTCTACCAGTTCCCGAAGATCGCCGACGTGCCGATGGGCGAAGACGCACCCACCGACACCTTCCACATCGCGGCAAACGCCAAGAACAAGCCAGCGGCGCGCGCGTTCCTTCAGTTCGTGACCTCGCCCGACGTGCAGACCCGGATCAACGGCCCCGAGGGTCTTGGCCAGCTGCCAGTGAACGCCAACGCCTCCGTGGCACAGGACGAGTTCATCCTTCAGGGGTTCGAGATGCTGTCGAACAACGCCACTGGCGGGATCGCTCAGTTCTTCGACCGCGACTTCCCGGCCGAAATGGCCAAGGCCGGCATGGAAGGCCTGCAGGAATTCATGGTCTTCCCGGACAACCTGGATGACATCCTGGAGCGCCTCGAGTTCACGCGCAGCGACGTCTATTGATCCCGTAACGGGTGGGTCGCTGATCCACCCGTTGCCTTTGGGCCAGCCTCTCATCCTCACGCCTCCGGCTTCTTTGTTTCAAAAGTACTCCGGGGAGCGCGAGGGGCTGGCCCCTCGCATCCCGCCCCCCTCACACGCGCAGGTGCATGACCCATGGCAGAGTCCATCTCCCCACGCCGATTGAATCCGCAGATCGTCACGCCGCTGCTCTTTCTTGTGCCCGGCGTGCTGTTCTTCCTGATTTATGTGATCATCCCGATCGGCCAGAGCTTCAACATCTCGTTCTACAAATGGGACGGGCTCGGCGAAGCAGAGTTCGTCGGCTTCCGCAACTATGAGCGCCTTCTGCAGGATCGCGCCTTCGAGGTTTCGCTGTGGAACAACGTGAAATGGCTGGTCCTCTACCTTCTGGCGATTCCGGCGGGGCTCTTCATTGCCTTGTTCCTGAACCAGACGGTCACCGGGATCCGGCTTTACAAGTCGCTGTTCTTCTTTCCCTTCGTGATCAGCCAGGTGGTCGTCGGGCTGGTGTTCTCCTGGTTCTACCTCCCCCGCGAAGGTCTGCTGAACGCTGTTCTGAGCCTCGTCGGCATGGGCCCCATCAATGTGCTGGGCGATCCGACGCTGGCAACCTACGGGATCATTCTCGCGGGCCTCTGGCCGCAGACCGCCTATTGCATGATCCTCTACCTGACCGGCCTGAACGCCGTGGACCCCGAACAGGTCGAAGCCGGACGCCTGGACGGCGCCAAAGGCTGGCGCATGTTGTGGCACGTGATCTTGCCGCAATTGCGGCCGGCGACCTTTATCGCCTTCGTGGTGACCATCATCGGCGCGTTGCGCAGCTTTGACCTGATCTCCATCATGACGAACGGCGGGCCGTTTGGATCCACCCGCGTCCTGTCGTTCTACATGTTCGAGAAAGCGCTGTCGGAATACGGGTTCCGCATGGGCTACGGGTCTGCGATCGCGGTGGTCCTCTTTTTCATCATGTTGATCTTCATCGCTTATTTCCTGTGGTCCATGTACCGCGACGAACAGGAGGCGCGCCGGTGATGGATCGGGTCATTTTGAGTATTTTTGAAACAGAGAAGCCCAGGGCAGCGAAGAGGATCTGACGATGTTCCCGACACCGATCCAGAAACAGAGCCGCGCCGCGCAGGCCTCTTATCAGGCGCTCTTGCCCCTCGCCCTGATCATGTGGCTGCTGCCGCTGATTGCGGTGGCGTTGTTCTCGATCCGTCCGCTGGCGGATTTTACCAACGGCAATTATTGGGGCGTGCCCTCCCAGTTCATGTTCTTCGAGAATTACGGCAAGGTCTTTTTCGAAAGCGATATGCCCCGATACCTGTGGAACTCCGTGTTGATCACGGTGCCCACGGTGATTGGCGCCGTGGCGCTGAGCTGCATGACCGGCTTTGCGCTGGGGATCTATCGGTTTCGCGGCAACCTGCTGATCTTCTTCATGTTCATCGCGGGCAATTTCGTGCCGTTCCAGATCCTCATGGTGCCGGTGCGCGACCTGACAGTGACCTTCGGCTTGTATGACACCAAGATGGCTGAGCAGGATGCACATGAGCTAACACGCATATTAAATGCAATTTTTGCGCGCT
>JBELMB010000039.1:0-36373 GCA_042088665.1 Sagittula sp. | reverse complement strand
GATGAATTCGGCACCACCATCGCGCTGATCGAACACGACATGGGCGTGGTCATGGACATCTCTGACCGGGTGGTGGTCATGGACTACGGCAAAAAGATCGGCGACGGCACGCCTGATGAGGTGCGGAGCAACCAGAACGTGATCGATGCCTACCTCGGGGTGTCGCAATGATGCGCCGGTCGCTTGGTTTCGCAGTGTGTCGCGGGCTGGCGACGGTTTTCGGGGCGACGCTTTTGTCGGCGGGTGGCGTCAGCGCCAAGGACGTTGTGTCCGGGTTCGAGACCGGTGTGCTGGAACGCTGCCTGCCCGCAATCCTTGCCAATCGCGCCGTGGACACGGACGGTCTGGTGGCGCTGAGCGCGGTAGAAAAGCAAGAGCACACAGGCGGCACGCCGCATGACGTCTATTACCTGCAAGACAAGCAACCCGACGCGCTGCTGGTGGTGCGCGGGCCCGGGAATTGCGAGGTTGCGGCCATCGGCGGTGTGCAATCCAGCCTGCGCGACTTTCCGGAGCGGCACCTCGTGAGTGACAACGCGCCGTTTTACGAATTGCCCGACATGCCCGAAGGCAATCGCATGTTCACCATGCGCGAGGGGGCCTCTGTCATGTTTGCCTTCAGCCCCGAGTTGACGATTTTCACTGGCCGGAGCGAGGCACCATGAGCCTGTTGCGCCAAGCGTCATCCGCGCCATGGACCGGATGCCGCGCCCCTGTGGTTGCGCCCTTCGGAGAGCAGGAAAGACAATCGATGATGATCTTGCGTGATACCCGGGTCACCCCCGGCAACCCCACCAAGCTGCGGGAAAAGCTGACACATGTTTGAAAATATCTTTGTGACGCCCTTTGTCGAGATGGTCAAATACCCCGACTTCCTGTTGCAGGTGCTGTGGGAAGGTCTGGTCTCTGGCATTCTCTACGCGCTGATTGCACTGGGTTTTGTCCTGATCTTCCGATCCAGCCGGATCTTCAACTTTGCGCAGGGGATCATGGTGGTCTTTGCCGCGCTGACGCTGGTGGGCCTGCATGCCTACGGCGTGCCGGCCTGGATTGCCGTCCTGCTGACGCTGGTGGTGATGTTTGCACTTGCCGTCACCATCGAACGGGTCGTTCTGCGACCCCTCGTGGGGCAACCGGACATCATCCTGTTCATGGCCACGATCGGGATCACGCTCTTCCTCATCGGGTTCGGCGAGACGATCTTTGGCGGCGAAAACAAGCAGATGATCACCGCCGAGCTGGGTATTCCAACCGGAGATACAGTGTTGGAACCCTGGGGAGGGCTGCTGATCATCCAGCACCTTGACCTGACCGTGGTGCTGGTGGCCGCGGGGCTCGTGGCGGCCTTGCTGGCCTTCCTGAACTACACGCAGATGGGTCGTGCGATCCGCGCGTTGGGCGACGATCACCAGGCTGCGCTGTCGGTGGGCATCTCCTTGCAGACCGTCTGGGTTCTGGTCTGGTTCATTGCGGGCATCATCGCGCTGGTCACCGGGGTCGCCTGGGGCGCACGGGCTGGCGTCAGCTTTGCGCTGGAAGTGATCGCCTACAAGGCTCTGCCGGTGCTCATGCTGGGCGGGCTGGAAAGCATCGCGGGCGCCATCGTTGGCGGGCTGATGATCGGCCTTCTGGAAAAACTGTTCGAGATCTACTGGGGGCAACCCCTGTTGGGGGGCAACACCGAGACATGGTTTGCCTTCGTCCTCGCCCTGATCGTGTTGTTGTTCCGGCCGCAGGGGCTGTTTGGGGAACGCATCATCGAAAGGGTATAGAGGTGGGGCGCTGGCCCCACCCATCCCCCTTTGCCACCTGACAGAATTGCCGGCTGTGCCCCGCGCCCCGACCTCGCCAGATCAAGAAAGGCTTCGCCACGTGACCCTGCACCCCCGCATAGGAGGACACGACCATGCCCTGGCTTTCATGGCCTGCCGTGCTGGCGGTGGCGTTGCTGTGTTGCGCAGGCGTCTTTCTCAGCGGCTATTGGTTGCTGATGGACGCGGTCGGACAGTCCATTCCCGTGCTCGACCCAGAGCCGGGTTTGCAGGCCCGGCACCCGTATCTGTACATCGCCTTGCAGGGCGTGTTGGTGATGTCCTTGCTGGGCTTGGTCGGCGTGCCACTGGTAAAATCGCTGGCCGTGGTCCTGACGCGCTGGCGCGGCTAGGCGGTCACTTGCGCCAGTTTGGCCACCAGAACGCGCGCATCATCGCGATGCCCGGGGCAGACATGCTCTGCACAAGCGCGGTCAGCGGTGGCTCTGGTTCCGGATCGCGGTCAAAGCCGATATCCGCTTCGGCTTCAGAGATCATCTGGCGCACATGGCTGTCGAAATCGTCTTTCATGGGGCGCTCCGGCGTTTCGCGAATCTCGGCAACTATGTTGGCCGAGGTATGTGCAAGGCAATGCAAAAACGCGAAAAACATGGAACAGTGTGTTTCCCCGACCTTGAAGGCAAACCCATGGCCAAGCTGATCGCGATCCTCACCGTGGTGGCCAGGGCCGGGTTCTGGAGCTTTGGCGCGCTTGCGCTGACCACGCATGTGGCGGAAGCCGGGCGCATGGTTGCCGCGATCTTGCTGGCGGCGCTGGGTGCCTCTGTCGGCATGTGGGCATGGCTCCGTGGGGTTGGCGGTTGTCTACCGGCAAGGCGCGTTGATGCCGCAACTTGTCGTGCCGGGCGCAGGTCCGGCATGAGCGCAACTGGCCCTGCATGGGGTTTTGATCATCGTGGTGGCGGCATGTGTGGCAACACCGCTGGTCCGGGCCGCAGCCCGCGTGGCACTCGCCATGCGGCAGGGGCCACAGATCGGCGCATGAATCGACCGTGCGTTTGGCGGCAGGCTTGTGGCTCTCGGGCTCAAGCTGGCCATGTCGACGCTGCAAAGAACATGAAGGCAAAGGGGTAAGGCGAGATGCTTTATAGAACCGCGGGGCAGTTCAAGACCTCGTATCAGGCCGATCAGGCGCTGTTTCCGGTCAAGCAGGACGGTGTTCTGCTGATCGTGATCTTGATCTTTGCCTGGGTGGTCTTTCCGCTGACCGCATCGGAATTCACCTTCCAGGCGATCCTGATTCCGGTGCTGGTGTTTTCGCTTGCGGCGCTGGGGCTGAATATTCTCACGGGCTATGCTGGTCAGCTCAGCCTCGGGACCGGGGCCTTCATGGGGGTGGGGGCCTATGCCTGCTACAAGATGGTCACCCTGATGCCCTGGATGAACCCGATCGTGGCGATCCTGCTGTCGGGGGTTTTCAGCGCCGGGGTGGGCGTGCTGTTCGGCATTCCCAGCCTGCGGATCAAGGGCTTTTATCTGGCCATTGCGACCCTTGCGGCGCAGTTCTTTCTGGTCTGGCTGTTCGAGAAATGGGCCTGGCTCTACAACTACAACGCGTCGGGTGCGATTCAGGTGCCCAACCTCGATATCCTCGGCGTCTACGTGACGGGACCACAAGCGGCCAGCGTGACGGAATACTACGTGGTGCTGTTCGTGGTGACGCTGCTGACGGCGATTTGCATCAACCTGACGCGGGGCACTCTGGGACGGACATGGAAGGCGACGCGCGATATGGACATCGCGGCCGAGCTGATCGGCATCAACCTGATGCGGTCGAAGCTGACGGCCTTTGCGATATCCAGCTATGTGGTCGGGGTGGCCGGGGCGCTCTACGTCTTTGCATGGAAGGGCGCGGCAGAGCCCAACGTCTTTGACATTCCGCTGAGTTTTCAGGTGCTGTTCATTGCGATCATCGGTGGTCTTGGGTCCATCATGGGCAACTATCTGGGCGCGATCCTGATCGTGGGCCTGCCCGTGGTTTTGAACCTCGTGCCCAATGCGCTGGGGATTCCCATTGACAGCGCCCTGATCGAGCACCTCAACATCATGATTGTGGGCAGCCTCATCGTGCTGTTCCTGATCGTGGAACCGCATGGGCTGGCACAGCTTTGGCGGCTGATCCGGGAAAAGCTGATCCTTTGGCCGTTCCCGCACTGATACGACAGTGGGAGGGCCCTTTGCGCCCAACCCACGCAAGACTGCAAACGAAGTGACCAGATTTTCAGGGAGGAAAGATATGAAACACTTCACCAAGCTGGCCATTGCGGCCACGGTGGCCGGGCTGACCGCAGGGGCCGCCCTTGCCGAGGGCCTGTACACGCCCAACCTCAGCTACCGCACCGGACCGTTCGCGGCCACGGGTATCCCGCTGATGAACGGCCAGGCCGACTACCTGACCATGCTCAACGAGCGTGACGGCGGCATCGGTGGCGTTCCCGTCGATTTCGAAGAATGCGAAACCGGCTATTCCACCGAGAAGGGTGTGGAATGCTACGAAAAGACCAAGGGCAAGGCCATCGTGACCCAGCCGTGGTCCACCGGCATCACCCTGCAGGTTCTGCCAAAGACCAATGTCGACAACATCCCGATCCTTGCGCCGGGCTACGGCTTTTCGCCGATGGCGGATGGCAAGACCTTTGCATGGGCGTTCAACGCGCCGTCGGGCTACTGGGACGCGGCCGACATGATCGTGCAGTACCTCGAGTCCGAGGGTGACCTGAACGGCAAGAAGATCGCTTTCCTGCACCTCGATCACCCCTACGGCAAGGAGCCGCTGCCGGTTATGAACGCGCTGGCCGAAGCCAAGGGCTTTGAACTGCTGCCGATCCCGGTGGGTCTGAAAGAGATGCAGAACCAGTCTGCCCAGTGGCTGCAAGTTCGCCGTGAGCGTCCGGATTACGTCGTGATGTGGGGCTGGGGCGCGATGAACGCCGGTGCCATCACCGAAGCGGTGAAGACCAAGTACCCGATGGACCAGTTCGTCGGCGTGTGGTGGTCCGGCCATGACGCGGATCTCGCCATCGTCGGTGACGCGGGCAAGGGCTACAAGTCGATCTCCTGGTCCTTCCCGAATGCAGACGCTCCGGCGATGCAGGCGATCAAGGAGCTTGTGGTCGACAAGGGCATGTCGAAGTCCAACGAGACCGAGATGTCGGGTGTCTTCTACGCCCGTGGTATCATCATTTCGGCCATCCTCGCCGAAGGCATCACCGTGGCACAGGCGCATTTTGACACGCCGGAAATCGATGCTGCCCAGCTGCGCTGGGGTCTCGAGAACATCAACATGACCGAAGAGCGTATCGCGGAGCTTGGCCTTGATGGCATGGTGCCGCCCTTCTCCACTTCCTGTTCCAACCACACCGGTCATTCCGGTGGCTGGATGCTGGAGTGGAATGGCAGCGCCTTCGAGAAAGTGTCTGACCACCTGACGCCGAATGTCGACGGCTACATGGCGCTGGCGGCTGAGAAGGCTGCGGAATACGCCGAGGCGAACGCGCCCTGGGCCATGAACGAAGGCTGTGAAGGCTGATCGCTTTCCCCGGCGGCGGCGCATCTGTCGCCGCCGGGATTTTGAGTATTTGAAAAACAGAGAAGCACAAGGGCTGGCAGCGTGCCGGACCGATGCGCGGGGTGGATGCCATGCTGGACGCGGGAAAGACCGAGCAGCTCCTTGAGGTCAACAATGTCGAGGTGATCTACAATCACGTGATCCTCGTGCTGAAGGGTGTGAGCCTGAGCGTGGCCCAGGGCGGGATCACGGCGCTGTTGGGCGGCAATGGCGCTGGCAAGACCACGACGCTGAAGGCGATTTCCAACCTGCTGCATTCGGAGCGGGGCGAAGTGACCAAGGGCTCGATCCTGTACAAGGGAGAGCGGGTGCAGGATCTGGATCCGGCGGCGCTGGTCAAACGGGGTGTGATCCAGGTCATGGAGGGGCGGCATTGCTTTGAGCATCTGACCGTCGAAGAGAACCTTTTGACCGGGGCCTATACGCGCCGAGACGGCAAGGCGGCCGTCGAGGCGGATCTCGAGATGGTCTACAATTATTTTCCGCGGCTCAAGGAGCGGCGCAAGAGCCAGGCGGGCTATACCTCGGGTGGGGAACAGCAGATGACCGCCGTTGGGCGCGCGCTGATGAGTCGCCCGGAGACGATCCTGCTGGACGAGCCCAGCATGGGGCTGGCGCCGCAATTGGTGGAACAGATCTTTGAGATCGTGAAGTCGATCAACGAGAACGAGGGCGTGTCCTTTCTGCTGGCGGAACAGAACACCAATGTCGCGCTGAAATATGCCCACCAGGGTTACATCCTGGAAAATGGTCGCGTTGTGATGGAGGGACCCGCGGCGGAGCTGCGGGAAAACCCGGATGTGAAGGAATTCTACCTCGGCATGTCCGACGAGGGGCGCAAGTCCTTTCGCGATGTGCGCTCTTACCGCCGCCGCAAGCGGTGGCTGGCGTAATTCTGGCTATTTTGCCCTGACCTGATTGGAGGAACGACATGCGATTTGGATGGATGTTTGCGGCCGTATTGGCCGCGTCGCCGTTGGCGGCAGAAGAGCTGGTGGTGCGCGAAGTCCTGCAGGAACGGGATCTTGCCGGGGTCGAGGATATGATCGTCATCATATCCAAGCTGACGGTCAAGCCCGGTGGTCGGATCAGCCTGCACACCCATGCCGGTGATGAGCATGGTGTCGTTATCAAAGGGGGCACTGTCGAGTTGCCCAATGGCAAGGAAGCGGTCTTTGAGGACGGCAGTGTCGTGTTCTTTGGCGCAGGCCAACCTCACGGTGGGATCACCAACAAGAGCGCGCACGATATGGAAGTGATCTCGACCCATGTGGTGCGTGTGACGGAGCCTTTCTCAAGCCCTTCGGAATGAGGTTGTGGGGCGCGCTTGGCCAGCGTCGCGGGGCGGCTCGGACCCGGGTCCTGTCCGGTGCGGCCCTTGTAAAGGGTTGGCCTCAGATCGCCCGATCTCAGACCATCTGACCCCAGACCAGTTGACCCCAGACCGCCAGATCTCAGACGGCTTGGGCGATACGCCGCATTTCCTCGATGCGGTGACGGGCCTCTTCGCGGGTGTTGCGGATGTTGGGGCGAAAATCCTGGCTCTCGGCGCGCAGCCGGATGTCCGCCGCCGTCTCGGAGCCCGGTGCGTAGCGCACCGATCCAAGGCTATGCGCGAGGTTGAGCAACTTGCCCCGGTGCGCGTACTGCACCCAGGCGGCCGGTTCGATCCGCGTGCCTTCGTAGTTGATGAGAAAGAACCATTTTTCCTGGCCCGAGGAGACAATGCGAGACTCGATGTGGTCGTAGAAATCATTCACGTCGCGCGAGTGGTGAAAGGTGAAACTCGAGAAATCCACCTCCATGATGTCATGGGCCGTGTCGAATGCCAGCCGGGGCAGGAAATCCCGAAAGCTGTAGTTGGGCTGATGCGAGACCGTTGCGCGCCGCTGCGTAGGCAGCTGCGACAGGCGCACCAGCGCGTCCTCGCGGTTGGTGAACAGGTTGGGGTCGAATGCGTCGGTCTGGGCCGCGCGCCTGATCTGTTCGGCGGTTTCGGGCGAGGCATCGAAACGCACCGACCCCATGGAATGCGCCATGTTCAACGCCCGCCCGCGGCGCGAGTAGGCGATCCAGGCCGTCGGATCGATGCGCGTGCCGTTCAGGTTCACCAGAAAGAACCACAGGTCCTCGCCACTGTCCTTTATGTGCGCTTCGATGCGGTCGTAAAAGCGGTTCACCGTGGCGGAACTGTCAAACTGAAACTCGGAAAAATCCACCTCCATGACGGCTGTCTCCGAATGAAACCTGATGCGGGTGTCATGGAGATTGGTCATGAAGCGTGTTCCTTATCGAGAGAGGTCGCAAACGCTAGGCGACTTTTCGATCCGATACCTTGTCACAGATCAAAGCCGGAGACTTTTGCATGAGCCCTCATTTCGATGCGCTGGAGACACGCAGCCAAGACGCCCGCGAGGCAGCCCAGTTGGACGCGCTGAACGCACAGTTGGCGCGAAACGGCATGGCGCCCCTACAGGACCTTGCCGGGCTTGCAGCGCTGCCGGTGCTGCGCAAGGCGGATCTTGTGGCGCGCCAGACCGAGACGCCACCGTTTGGCGGTTTGCCGGTCTCCAATCTGGCGCATGTGTTCCAGAGCCCCGGCCCGATCTATGAACCGGGTGGCATCAGCCACGACTGGTGGCGCATGGGGCGGTTCCTGCATGCGGTGGGCATCGGCAAGGGGGATATCGTGCAGAACTGCTTTGGATATCATCTGACGCCCGCGGGCATGATCTTTGAAAGTGGTGCACGGGCGGTTGGTGCCGCGGTCCTGCCTGCTGGCACCGGCCAGACCGAGCTGCAGGCGCGGGCCGCGCGCGACATCGGTGTAACGGCTTACGCGGGCACACCGGATTATCTGAAGGTGATCCTCGAAAAGGCGGATGAGCTTGGCTACGCGCTCAAGATCACGCGCGCCGGCGTGGGCGGGGGCGCGCTTTTCCCGTCGCTGCGGGCCTGGTACCAGGATCGCGGCATTCGTTGTCTGCAGTGTTATGCCACCGCCGATCTTGGCAACATTGCCTATGAAAGCGACGCTATGGAGGGGATGATCCTCGACGAACATGTGATCGTCGAGATCGTCACCCCGGGCAGCGGCATCCCCGTGGCCGAGGGCGAAGTGGGCGAGGTCGTGGTCACCACGCTCAACCCGGACTACCCGCTGGTGCGTTTTGCCACCGGTGATCTCAGCGCGATGATGCCGGGGCAAAGCCCTTGCGGACGCACCAATGCGCGCATCAAGGGCTGGATGGGCCGGGCCGATCAGACGACCAAGATCAAGGGCATGTTCGTGCGTCCGGAACAGGTGGCTGAACTGGTCGCCCGTCATCCGGAGATTGCGCGCGCCCGCGTTGTGGCCACGCGTGACGGGGAACAGGACGTCATGACCGTGCGAATCGAGTCGGACAATGCGCCTTCGGAGGCCATCGAACAGAGCGTCCGGGACGTGCTCAAGCTGAAAGGCGCCGTCGAGATGGTGCCTTTGGGCGGATTGCCGCGTGACGGGCTGGTCATCGAGGATCAACGCAAATACGATTGATCATGCACACATCCTCCTGAGAAATCGGGAAAAATTCCCGATTTCGTGCCCCGCCTCTCATGCGCCGCACGACGAAATTTTCGTGACTGTTGCAATCGTGTCTTGTTGCCAGACGTGCAGGGGGTAGGCTGTGGAAAAAGGAGGATTTGTCATGCGGACACTGACACTTGCCTTGTTCGGATTGTTGAGTGGCAACGCGGCATTTGCGGACGGCGACGCCTTGGTGATAGGCAACAGCACCTACAACGGCGTACAAACGCTGTTTGGTGCGACGCAGATCGTCGAAGCGGCAGAGGCCCTCCGGGGTCAGGGTTTCGACGTCGCCGAAGCGCGTGACGCTGACGCGGGGACGATGGACGCTGCCTTTGCGAGCTTTGTCTCCGGGCTGGCGCCGGATGCGGGGCCAGTGGTGGTTTTGCTGGCGGGATCCTTCCTGCATGGCGCCAACGGGGCATATCTCTTGCCTGCACGGGACGGCGCAGCACTTGCGGACTCGGTTGTGCTGGTCGAGGCCTTCCCGGTCGACGCCGTGCTCAGCGTTCTGGCGCAATACCCCGGTCAGGCCTTCCTCGTGGCGGGCGAGAGCGCGGTCGAGGCGGTCACGCAAGGGATCCTCTCGCCGGGGCTTGGGGACGTGGAACTGCCCTCCGGGGTGACGCTCCTGCGCGGTGCGGAGGTCGAGGTGGCGCGGTTCGCCTCTGGTGAATTGGCGAAATCCGACGTGATGGTCGTCGCCGCGGCCAAAGCCGCCGGGCTGACCGTCGAGGGCTTTGCGCCCCGTGACCTCATGGTGGTCAAGGGATCCGCGGCAGCACCGGCCGCAGAGAGCGCACCGGTAGTCGAAGCAGAGGCCGCAGTCGCCCCCCCGGCGGAGCCGGACGTGACCCCAGCGGCGGAGCCGGACGTGACCCCAGCGGCGGAGCCTGAGGTGACCCCAGCGGCGGAGCCGGAAGTGGTTGTCGCAGCGGAGCCAGAGGCAGCAGTCGTCACGCAGGCCGAAGACACTTCGGCTGCCGAGGTGGAGATGGCCGCCGTCGAGACTGTGCCGGATGCCAGCGAAGCGGCTGAGACAACAGGTTCGACCGCCGAGGCGGAAGAGCCGGAAGACGCCCGTTCGGAGGTGGAAATCGCGGCTGACAATGCAGCCTGGCGCGCAGCACGCATCGACAACAGCGAAGCGAGCTACACGGCTTACCTCGATGCGCAGCCAGAGGGGTCTTACCTGAATGCGGCAAAGCAACGGCTCAAGGCGATTCGCTCGGATCCTTACTATGAGTTGCGTCGTGCTGAGGACTTTCTTGGCCTGAACCGGGATGCGCGTCGCCAGATCCAGCGGGATCTGGATGTACTGGATCTGTATCACTGGGGCGTCGACGGAATCTTTGGCGATGGCACGCGGGATGCGATCCGTGCGTGGCAGGCCAAGGCCGGAGTGCAGGAGACAGGTTACCTCGACCTGAACCAGATTGCGTCGCTGGAAGCAGATGCAAAGGCGCAGCGTGAGGCGGATGAAGCCGCCGAAAACAAGCGCCTGGCGGAAGCCGCTGCAGAAGCGCGCCGCCAGCGTGAAGCTGCGGCAGCCGCCGCGGCCGCCGCAGCGGCCAGTCAGGAAAACACGGCCCAGCGCAGCGGGCCATCGGATTCGTCGCTGTGGCGGGAGGTCGAGCGGCTCGGCTCCGAGGAAGCGGTGCGTCGGTATCTGCGCAGCTTCCCCAACGGCGAACGTTCGCGCCAGGCGCGGCAGATCTTGCAGGTCATTGAACGGATGCGCGGAGGTTAGCTGCGGGCTGGCCGATCAAACCCTGGGTCAGGGCGCGCCGCAGAAGAGAGTGAGCGCGCGCTGGCACTGGACGCAGGGGCCCTGCGATTGATCGAGGCGCGACTGGTGTCGCTGGGATTCGCGCCGGGCCGCGTAGATGGCAGTCTGAATGCGCGTGCACGTCAGGCGCTGCGCGCCTTTCAGCTGGAGAAAGATCTGTCCGTTTCAGGATTTGTTGACGCAGCGACGCTGTCATTGCTCTTGGAAGATGGTTTGCCAGGATAGGGCTGACGCGCTTTCCGGCCGCCCCGGCTGTGCGCGAGGTGATGCAGTGTCGTGCATGTGGGCAGGACAGTGGAGCGTCCAGATAGCGGTACGTGCGGCGGGGCACAGCGGCCCGCCCTCCAAGCCGCGTCCGGGTCGGTGACGTCGCGAGAAATCCTTGAGGCCCTGCGCATTCAGCAGCCAAGCGAGACCAAAGAAAAAGGAGCCGGGCGCGTGCCTTGGCTCCTTTGGTCTCGTGAAACCGTGTTCTTGGCGATCTGCCCTGCCGTCGAAACAAACCTGTCTGCCGATGCGAGCCGCGCAAGGATGCGCCACTCCTGCAAAAAACCTAAGGTCTTGTTACGGTTTGCAGTTCGCCCCTCGGCATCCTCAACCTCCCTTGCGGCAGGTCCGCCACGCCTTGCGGCGCGGCAGCGATGCTTACCCCTGGCGTGCCTTGAACCGGCGCTGGGTCTTGTTGATCACGTAAACGCGGCCCTTACGGCGCACAACGCGGCAGTCGCGGTGGCGCTTCTTGAGCGAGCGGAGCGAGTTTGCGACCTTCATGGGTCTCTCCTTCGTCATTCGCGGCGCCCGGGCGCCTTTCCTAAAACGTCTCTGAAACACCAAACACGCCGCCCTGAGCGACGCGCCCCGTGATCCGGAGTATGAAACATGGTGGGCGATACTGGGATTGAACCAGTGACCCCTTCGATGTCAACGAAGTGCTCTACCGCTGAGCTAATCACCCCTATGTCCGCTGCGCCCCTTGATTAGCCCCGTTCGCCGCATCCCGCATCTTTGGGATAAAGACGAACCGGGCGCGGAAGGTCCGCGCCGGTGGAGGGTCTATAAAAGGGTTCTTCAGAGGGATCAAGGGCTTTTGGTGCAGGGTAAAAACGCGCTATGCTCCATTCGAAGGAGCGCATATGCCCAACACCGCTTATCATCTGCATTTGCCCGAAGCTTTGACCTCCTCGGTGGTGTTTGCTTCGCCGCATTCGGGGCGTGACTATCCGTGGTCGTTCCTGCGCAGCACCGTGTTGGACGAACATGCGATTCGCACATCCGAGGATGCTTATGTCGATCGGCTGTTTGATGCTGCTCCGCAGTTCGGGGCCCCTTTGCTGCGTGCGGGGGCGCCGCGCGCCTATGTCGATCTCAACCGCGCGGCGGATGAACTGGACCCGGCGCTGATCGAAGGGCTGCGGCGCACCGGGCACAATCCGCGGGTGGCCTCCGGTCTGGGGGTTGTGCCGCGTGTCGTGGCCGGTGGCCGGGCGATCTACCGGGGCAAGCTGCCCCGCGCCGAAGTCGACAGCCGAATCGCGCGGATCTGGCGGCCCTACCACGCAAAGCTGGATGCCCTTCTGCGGCAAGCGCACCAGCAATTCGGCGAAGCTATCCTGATCGATTGTCATTCCATGCCGCACGAGGCGCTGGAAGGCGCCGTCCGGGGGGGCGCGCCGCGCCCCGAGATCGTGATCGGCGACCGGTTTGGTGCCTCTGCAGCACCGGATATCGTTGAGCGCGTCGAAGCGGCCTTTGCCGCGGCAGGCTTTGTCGTCGCGCGCAACACGCCCTTTGCGGGGGCCTTCACGACCCAGCACTACGGGCGGCCCTCATGGGGGCAGCACGCGGTCCAGATCGAGATCGATCGGTCCCTTTACATGGATGAAAAGCGCATTCGTCCCAACGCCAACTTCAGCACCCTGCGGGCCGCGCTGCGCGATATCGTGGCCGAGATCGCCGCGCTTGGCCGTCGGGAGCAGCCGCAGCTCGCGGCGGAATAGCCGGGCGGCTCAGGCGGGCAACCGCCGGTCCAGGGCGGCATCCAGCAGCGTGGCGTCGTGGAATGTCAGCCTGACCGGCAGGGTCAACACGGCGCGGCGAAAATCAGGCGGCAAGCGCACGGCGTCTTTTTCCGTGGTCACCAATTGCGCACCTTGTTGTGCGGCATCCTGCGCCAGACGCGTCAGGATGGCAGTCGTAAACGGCTGGTGATCGGCCAGCGCAACAGTGCTCTTGAGCGTGGCGCCAAGGCCGCGCAGCGTGGCAAAGAACTTCTCCGGATGGCCGATCCCGGCAAAGGCGAGCGTCGGCAGTCCTTCCCAGTCCATGCCGGTTTGCAGCGGCTCCAACGCAGCGGTCAGATGCGGCAGACGCAGGGCATGGCCCCAGCTGCTGGCAAACCGGGCCTGCGCGGGGGGTGGACCGATGGACAGCACGAGGTCGGCGCGTGCCTGCCCCGCCGACAAGGGTTCGCGCAGGGGGCCCGCAGGCAGGCAGCGCCCGTTGCCAAAGCCCACATGCGCGTCCACCGTGATGACGGTCAGGTCCTTGGCCACCGCCGGGTTCTGCATCCCGTCGTCGAGGATCAGCACATCGGCCCCGGCAGCCTCGGCAGCGCGGGCCCCGGCGGCGCGGTCCTTGGCGACCCATGTGGGCGTGAAGGCGGCCAGCAGCAGAGGCTCGTCGCCGGTGTCTTCGGCGCTGTGGCTGCGGGGATCGACCTGCAGGGGGCCTTCGGCGCGTCCTCCATACCCGCGTGAGACCACATGCGGGGTCAATCCGCGGCCTTGCAGCCGCTCGACAAGGGCGATGACCGTGGGGGTCTTGCCCGTGCCGCCCGCGTTGACATTGCCGACGCAGATCACGGGGATCGCAGGGCGACAATCCGGGGGGCGGGCGACGCGCCGCGCCGTGGCACGGGCGGTCAGCGCCGCCAGCGGGGCCAGCAGCCGGGCCTGCCATGCAGGTGCGTCAGGCGGTGTCGACCAGAACTGCGGCGGGCGCATCAGGCCGTGACCCTTTCGTCCAGCCTGTTGGCAATTTCAGAAATCACGCTGTCCACCAGATCCGCACCGGAGGACATCACGTCCCAGCCCGCCATCGCCATGTTGGCGGCCTGATCGGGGGCGACGAGGTGCGAAACCGCGACCGCCAGCGAATCCGTGTCGCGCACGATCCGGGCCGCACCGGCCTCTACCAGCCGGGCGTAGGCGGTCAGATGAGCGCCCACATTGGGACCGTACAAAACCGCCGTCCCAAGCGCCGCGGCCTCGAACGGATCCCGCCCGCCGCTGCCGCTGCCCGCGCTGCTCAGCGAATGGCCGATGAAGGCCAGCGGCGCCAGCCTGTACCAAAGGCCAAGCTCGTCCGGACCGCCGGTCAGCAGCACCTGCGTGTTGTCGTCGGGCGTCTCTCCGGCCTCCCAGTCGCACAGCCTCAATTGCGTGTCCCGGGCGGTCCGGGCGATGGCGTCGGCCTCGTCCCGGCGTTCCGGGGCGAGGATCAGCAACAGGCGGTGGTTGAGGCGCACGGCGCTGCGGTGGGCGGCAAGCACGCTTGCGGCCTCCCCGGCGCTGACGCGTGCGGCGAGCCAGACAGGCCGCCCGGCGAGGATGCCTGCCATCTCTTCGTGCAGGGTGTCGGAACAGACCAATGGAAGTTGGGTTTCCAGCAGGGGCGCGCTGGCCTGAACCCGCGTGCCATCGAGGTTCTGCCGCCGCAAGCGCCGCGCCGCGGCTTCGCTGGTGGCATAGAGGCTGCTGAACATGGCCAGCGTCGCAGGCGCCGGGTCGGGCAGGAACCGCGGTGCGTGCGGGACGACGGGCGGCGCATCGTCGAGATCGACGGCAATCATATGCGCACCGGTTTCGTGCAGGCTGTGCAAGAGCGCCGGCGCCAGTTCGAGCCCGGCCCAAAGCACCACGTCAGGACGCAGGTGGTTGGCAAAAGTCTGACAGGCGCTCAATCGCTCTGGCGGGGTGGGCAGATGCGGCATGCCGATGGTCCCGCGGGCGCTGCCTGACAGGCCCACGGCGATGTCGGGATGCGCGTTCTGCAGCCGTGCACAAAGGTTCGCAAGGGCGGCGCCGCGCTCCTGCCCCTCGGCCCAGCCCCAGACCAGTGGTCCCGGCGGGCGTGGAGGCAAGGCCGCCACGGGCACCGCGACAGGGCCGCGCGTGGTGGCCAGATAGGCCTTCAGCGATAACCCGCCGCTGGACATGAATCGTCAGCCTGCGCTGTCGTCTGTTGGCGCGTCCTCGCGCAGCTTGCTGAGATCGGCGATGAAATACCGCATGTGGGCGTTGTCGACCGTGCGCTGCGCTGCGGCTTTCCAGGCGTCGTAGGCCTCCTGGTGACTGGGAAAGATCCCCACCACGTCCAGATCGGATACGTCGCGGAACACGGTCTTTCCCGGGTCGGTCAGCTCGCCGCCAAAGACGAGATGCAAGCGTTGCATGGTGGCCGCTCCTTTTCGATAGACGCCAGTTGTCGGGGCGACCCTAGCCGATGCGGGCAGCGGGTCAAGCGACGCAGCAGCGCAGCCCCGGGGGCGGCATTGCCTTGCCTGTCTTCACAGCAGGCGTTGCAAGAGTGCGTCGTGAAGCGCCGGGTTTGCCGCCACCAGACCGTCGGTCTGCGGGTGCGGGGCGTTGAACCGCAGTGCACCGCCGCGCTGGTCGCTGACCCGGGCACCTGCCTCGGAGAGGATCAGCGCGCCTGCGGCGATGTCCCATTCCCAGGTCGGGCGAAAGGTGAACATGGCGTCAAAGCGTCCCTCGGCGACAAGGCTCTGTCGGTAGGCCAGCGAGGGGCGGTGGCTGCGTTTCACCAAGGGCGCGCCACCGGGCCAATGGTGATGTTCGAGGCTGGCGCGGGTGGCCAGCACTTCGGCACCTTCGAAATCGCTGCGCCGGCCAACCGCGATGGGATGGCCATTGCAGCGCGCACCCTGTCCCACGCGCGCGGCGTACAGTTTGTCCAGCAAGGGCAGGAAGACGACAGCGGTTTCCACCCGGCCCCTGTGCACGACGCTGAGCACATGGGACCAGCTGCGCCCGCCCTCGATAAAGCCGCGGGTGCCGTCGATCGGATCGATGATAAAGACCCGCTCGGCCTGCAGGCGATCTGCGTCATCGGGGCTTTCCTCGGACAGCCAGCCATAGTCGGGGCGGGCGGCGCGCAGCACGTCCTCGAGGTGGGCGTTCACCGCCTTGTCGGCCTTTGTGACCGGGCCGAGGTTGTCTTCTTTCTGCTCGACGCCGAGATCGCCGCCGACAAAACCGGTGGCGATCTCCCCGGAGGTATGCGCTGCCTCGATGAGCAGCGTCAGGTCCGTTTCCGGCAAGGTCAGTCTCCCGCCAGGGTGAGGCCTTCGACGCGCAGCGAAGGCACCACGCGGCTGAGCCAGGGGCGGGCGTCATTCGCCGGGGTCAGGCTGCGCAGCATCTGGCGCAGGTTGCCCGCGATGGTCACACCCGAGACCGGGTAGGCGATTTCGCCGTTCTCCACCCAAAAGCCCGCAGCGCCGCGAGAGTAGTCGCCGGTGTTGGGGTTGATGGTGGATCCGATCATCGAGGTGACGACGAGGCCGGTGCCCATTTCGGCGATGAGATCTGCGCGGCTCTGGTCGCCCTGGGTCAATTCAAGGTTCCAGGTGGTGGGGGACACACCACCCGAAACAGAGCGCGCCGCATTGCCGGTGCTTTGCATCCCCAGCTTGCGCGCATTGGCAAGGTCGAGCGTCCAGCCTGTCAGCACGCCGTTTTCGATCACCGCGCGGCGCTGCGTCGGCAGACCTTCGGCGTCGAAGGGACGGGTGCTGCCGCGGCGAGGTTTCAGCGGGTCTTCGATCAGGGACAGGCTGCTGGGCAGAAGCTCTTCGCCCAAGGCCCCCATGAGCCAGGAGGCACCGCGCGCGATCTGTCCGCCATTGGCGGCCATGATCAGATGCCCGATCAGCGAGGAAGACACGCGTTCGTCATAGATCACCGGGTATGCGCCGGTTTTGGGGCGTCGCGGGGCCATGCGATCCAGCGTGCGGCGGGCGGCGGTGTCGCCGATCTCTTCGGGGCTGCGCAGGTCGGCCTGAAAGGTGCGGCTGTCGCCGTCGTAGTCGCGCTCCATCTCAAGCCCGGTTCCCGCGATGGCGACGCAGGAACAGGAACGGGCCGTGCGCCGGTAACCGCCCGAGAAGCCGTTGCTGGCGGCCAGAGCCACCTCTTGCGCCCAGTATCCCGCCGAGGCGCTTTCTGATTGCGAGATCCCTTCGACGGCCAGCGCTGCGGCTTCGGCGCGCCGGGCGTCTTCTTGCAGGGTGGCGGGGGCCGGTTCCGGTGTGGAATCCGCCAGTTCGAGTGCATCGATGTCCCAGTCCCGGGCCAGTTGGTCCTGAGAGGCGAGGCCGATCCACGGGTCCTCGGGGGCTTCCTTTGCCATGGCCACGGCGCGTTCGGCCATGGCGGCCATGGTCTCTGGCCGGGTGTCAGAGGCGGAGGTGATCGCCATGCGCTGCCCGACGAAGACCCGCAAGCCCATGTCCGCGCCCTCGGCGCGTTCGGCCTGTTCCAGAGTGCCCTGGCGCACGTCGATGGACAGCGACTGGCCAAAGATGGCGATGGCATCGGCGGCATCGGCCCCGGCCTTTCGGGCGGCGGCGATGAGGGCTTGGGTGAGCTCGGAAGGAGGTGGGGACATGGTTGGCCTCTTCAAGGTTTGTCTGGAGGTAGGCCGGGCAGGGACCGGGTGCAAGCTATTGTGGGGCCGGGGCAGGGCCCGGGGTCAACCCCGGGCGACGGCGGACGGTGCGTTTGGCGGCTGCCGTGTCCCCGCCCTGCACCTGTTCGGGATGTCGGCGACGCGTTGGGTGGCGGTGCAGCACATGCGGTGGACAAGTGGCGGCCGCGTGGGGGCCGCGCCTGCAAACGGGGCGCTGACAGAGACCGCCCGACCCGGTTCAGTTCAAAGGTTCCGTCACCGCGACGATCGGGCCCATGCGGCGACCAAGATCGGACCGACCGATGTCCGGCGCGTAGAGCCGCGAGACATTGCCATCCAGAAACAGCGCGTTGGGCAACCGCAGCACATCGCGAAAGAGGCGGCCAAACTCGTGAAACGTCACCGAGTTGAGCGAAATGGCAAAGACCGCGCGCCCGCCGTCCGGACTGGTGCCGACGCCGTTGCGGATAAAGCGCGACGTGCTGTCCGGCAGGAACCGGGGATGCAGCCGTCCGTCGATCACCAGCATCGGCCCCGATTGCGTGGCATGATCGCAGCGCGGCTTTTGCGCGAGGTAGGCGCGCGTTTCGACGACCTGCGCCCGCTGTGCGCCAATACAGAGCACGCCATTGGGCAGCAGTCCGAAATTGCCCGGCCCCGGGTTCGAGATCACGCGCATTTCCTCGCGCCCATCCTCGATGTAGTGGCCCACGGGAGAGCGATCCTCGTGGTACATGCCACCGTTCATGGCAAAGGCCAGCCGTTCGCCCTTGTTGCGCAGCAGCGACTGAAGGCGCTGAAACTGTCCGATGGGCTGGCCCCTGTCATCGGCACGAAAGAGGCGCAGACGCTCGCGGCGCACATCCACTTCGCAGATGGTATAACGATTGCCTTCATGGGTCAGGTTGCGGCAGGTCACGGCCTCGGCGCCGCTGGCGACAATCCATGCAGCGATCACCGCCACAAGGCCCATGACCGCCTGCCAGGGCATCTCAGTTCTCCAGGTCGCGCTGAACGGTATCATCGGAAAACAGCCTGCGGGTGTCATCGAGGTGGTCAAATGTCTCATCGAGGCGAAAGCGCAGATCCGGGGCGTATTTCAGCGTCAGTCCCTTGGACACCGCGCGCCGCAACTCGCTTTTGTTGCGCTCAAGCAGCGCGAACATGTCCCCTGCGCCCTTGCCGCCCAAGGGCACCACATAGGCGGTGGCAACCTTCAGGTCGGGCGACACGCGCACTTCGCCCACGGTGATCGAAAGCCGGTTCAACTCGGGGTCATGCACGTCGCCGCGCGACAAGACCTCCGACAGCTGCCGCCGGATGAGTTCGCCAACGCGCTTTTGCCGTTGGCTGGGGCCGGGCCCATCGTGGAATCTGTTGTTTGCCATGCTTCAGACGTAAGGCTTTGGCCGCGCTTTGCCAAGCGGGCCCGAGTGCGCTAAGCGGCCTTGAGCAGGACCCGCCGCAAGGGGTCGCTGCACATGGTGGCGCGGATCGCAGGGAGAGAAGAGATGTCAGAGCAGTTCGGTGTGGTGGTGACGGGTGTTTCAGGCCGCATGGGCCAGATGCTGGTGCGGGAAATCACGGCCCACGCGCAGTTGAAACTGGTGGGTGCGCTGGAGCGCGAGGGCCATGACTGGCTCGGGCAGGATCTGGGCACCTGCATGGGCGGCACGGCGACCGGGGTCATGGTCGAAAGCGATCCGCTGGAGGCCTTTGCCCGGGCGCAGGCGGTGATCGATTTTACCGCGCCCGCGGCCACGGTGCGCTTTGCCGAGCTGGCGGCACAGGCGCGGGCGGTGCATGTGATCGGCACCACCGGACTGAGCGATGAGGACATTGCCGCGATTGACCGGGCCGCGCGACACGCGGTGGTGGTGCGCGCGGGCAACATGAGCCTTGGCGTGAACCTGCTGACGCAAGTGACCAAGCAGGTGGCGGCGGCGCTGGATGCGGATTGGGACATCGAGATCGTCGAGTCGCATCACCATCACAAGGTCGATGCACCCTCCGGCACGGCCCTGATGCTGGGCGACGCGGCGGCAGAGGGCCGCGGTGTGACGCTGGCCGAGGTGTCCGACCGTGGGCGCGACGGCATCACCGGCGCACGCAAGCGCGGCGACATCGGGTTTCACGCCATTCGCGGCGGCGATGTGGTGGGAGAGCACGAAGTGATCTTTGCCGCACCGGGAGAGCGTATCACGATCAAGCATATCGCGTCAGACCGGGCGCTGTTTGCCCGCGGCGCGCTGAAGGCGGCGATCTGGGGGCAGGGCAAGGCGCCGGGGGCCTATGACATGCTGGACGTGCTTGGGCTGAACTGAGGCGCGGATCATTGCGCCGAAAAGGCGGGGTCTTGGACCCTGCCGGGACAGGGTAGGTTGAGGCTTTGTCCATGCACAGGCACCGGGCGTGCCCCTGCAGCGGCTAGTGGGGGGCTCAAAGATCTGGTTTGGTGCCTTGGGCCGCGGTTCCCTGACTCGGTCGGACCATCAAGGCACAGTCCCGGAAAAGCGTCCGGGGCGATACCCCGGGTGCCTGTGTCTGGGGCCTGTGTCCGGGGCCTGTGTCTGGGGCCTGTGTCTGGGGCCTGTGTCTGGGGCCTGTGTCTGGGGCCTGTGCCGGGCGCCTTTGCCGGGCGCCTGTGTCACGAAAGCCCGGTCAGGCCTTCGTGATCTTGTCGGCCTGCCCATCCGCAGGGATGTCTGGCAAGCTTCGGCCCTGCCGTCCGCTATTGGCCCGCGATCATTTCCGCCTGCTTTACGATCACTTCGGCCTGTTTGATCGAGGCAATGTCGATCAGTTTGCCCTTGTAGGTCGTCGCCCCTTCGCCCCGGGCCTTGGCCTCTTCCATGGCGGTGAGGATCTCGCGCGCCTCTGTGACGGCGGCGTCCGAGGGGGTGAAGACCTCATTGGCCAATGCGATCTGCTTGGGATGAATGGCCCATTTGCCCACCATGCCCAGCGTCGCAGAGCGCAGTGCCTGTGCGCGGAAACCGTCATCGTCAGAGAAATCGCCAAACGGGCCATCCACCGGCAAGACCCCATGCGTGCGGCAGGCGGCGACAATGGCGGCCTGCGCCCAGTGCCATGGATCGGACCAGTGCTTTGTGCCTTCGCGGTGCATGTAATAGTTCTCTTGCGTGCCGCCGATGCCGGTTGTCGCCATGCCCATGGACGCGGCGAAATCCGCGGCGCCGAGGCTCATGGCTTCCAGCCGGGGGGAGGCTGCGGCGATTTCCTCGACGTGTGAGATGCCTGCCGATGTCTCGATGATGCATTCGAATTTCACCGGCTTGGTGCGGCCCTTTGCGCGCTCGATCGAAGTGACGAGCGCGTCGACTGCGTAAAGGTCAGCGGCACAACCCGCCTTTGGGATCATGATGCGGTCGATGCGCTCGGCGCCTTTTTCCATCAGATCGACCACGTCGCGGTACCAGAAGGGCGTATCGAGACCATTGATGCGCACCGACAGGGTCTTGTTGCCCCAATCCACGTCGTGGCTGGCCTGAATGGTGTTTTCGCGGGCAGCGTCCTTGTCGGAGGGGGCGACGGAATCCTCGAGATCGATGTTGATCACATCCGCAGCGCTGGCGGCCATCTTTTCAAACAGCGCCACGCGCGACCCGGGGCCAAAAAGCTGGCAGCGGTTGGGACAGGCAGGGGCCGGAGGTTGGAGACGGAAGGACATGGGTGACTCCTGAGGGTAAGGAAATTTCGTCTTGCTCGGGCTTTGAGTTATTAAATTACGAAATGCTGCGCAAGCGAAATGCACCTGCAGCAAAAGACGCTGGCCCGCGGCTGACGAGATGCGTGCATAATTCTTCGGCGTAAGGGCGATCTGACCGTAGAATTTTGCGCCAGCCGAGGGTGTGAAGCCGGAAATGCAAGCCAATTGCGCCGATCATTGCGCATGATGCCGCGAGATCTGCTTGCTGGAGAAAACCATGATCGAAACGCCGTACCTGTTGTTTCTGGGGGATGCTCCCGACGCCCTGGCCGCAAAAGTGGCACAGGGGATCCGCGACTGGCGTCCGGAGAACTGCGTCGGCCAGTACCGGATGGAGGGCTGCAAGGCCGATCTTGGTCTGCAGGACATGGACCTGGCTGCGGCCGTGGCGGCCGGAGCCAAGACCCTTGTCGTGGGGGTGGCCAACCGTGGCGGCGTGATCAGCCCGGCGTGGAAAAAGGTGCTTGTGCAGGCCTTGGAAGAGGGGCTGGACCTTGCTTCCGGCCTGCACAACCTGCTGCGCGACGAGGCGGACCTCGTGGCGGTGGCTGCGGCGACGGGGCGGTCGCTGCACGACGTGCGCGTGCCCGAGGTTGCGTTTCCGATCGCGGATGGCAAGCCGCGCAGCGGCAAGCGGGTGCTGGCCGTGGGCACGGATTGTTCCGTCGGAAAGATGTACACCACGCTGGCGCTCGACAAATCCATGCGCGAGGCGGGGATGAAAAGCACGTTCCGGGCCACCGGTCAGACCGGGATCCTGATCACCGGCGACGGGGTGCCGCTGGATGCGGTGGTGGCAGATTTCATGGCGGGGTCGATCGAGTGGCTGACGCCAGCGAATGATGCTGACCACTGGGATGTGATCGAGGGGCAGGGCAGCCTGTACCACGTCAGCTTTTCCGGAGTGAGCATGGCGCTGATCCACGGCGGGCAGCCGGATGCGCTGATCCTGTGTCACGAACCGACGCGCACCCATATGCGCGGACTGCCGGATTACAAGCTGCCGTCGCTGGAGGCGGTGCGTGAGTCGGCGCTGGCCATGGCGCGGGTCGCGAACCCTGGATGCGTTGTCGCCGGGGTGTCGATCAACACCCAGCACATGGGCGAGGCGGAGGCCGCGGAGTATTGCGCCGAGGTCGAGGCGCAGCTGGGCCTGCCCACGGTCGATCCGTTCCGGCATGGTGCGGCACGTCTGGCGGCGGCGCTGGCGGCGCTGTAAGACGGGTCACGGAGAGGGGCGCCGGTCCGGATACGGACTTTGCCGTGGAGTGGTGTTCGGCGGGCTGGCGCTGGTTGCCTTTGGCAACGCCGCCCCACCCGCCGTCCCGCTGGGGCCCGTCTGATGGTGGCTGTCTGATGTGGCCCGTCTGATGGGGCCCTGTTCCCTGAGCCTGATGACAGCGGGCAGGCCCCAGAACAACCGGGAGGTGAAACGATGATCAATGTGGCGCGCGAGGCCTTTCAACTGGCGGAAGCCTTTGTGATCAGCCGTGGCGCACGGACCGAGGCACAGGTCCTGACGGTGACCGTGACGCGCGACGGGATGACCGGGCAGGGCGAATGCGTGCCCTACAAGCGCTATGACGAAAGTCTCGACAGTGTCACGGCGCAGATCGCGGCCCTGCCGGAGGACATCGACCGCAGCACCTTGCAGGAGGCCTTGCCTCCCGGCGCGGCGCGCAACGCGGTGGATTGTGCACTTTGGGACTGGGAGGCGAAGCGCAGTGGCAAACGGGTCTGGGAACTCGCGGGTCTGCCTGCGCCCCGGCCGGAGATCACTGCCTTTACCCTGTCGCTGGGCACGCCGGACGATATGTTCCGCGCTGCGCGCAAACACGCGGCCCGACCACTGTTGAAGATCAAGCTCGGCACGCCGGATGACATGCCCCGTTTGGAGGCAGTGCGCCGCGGCGCACCGGACGCCCGGATCATCATCGACGCCAACGAGGGGTGGAGCGCGGAGGTCTATGCCGATCTCGCCCCACATCTGCTGCGCCTCGGCGTGGCGCTTGTCGAACAGCCGTTGCCCGCCCATCAGGACGCCGCTTTGCTGGGGCTGGCCCGCCCGGTGCCGATCTGTGCCGACGAAAGCTGTCACGATCGCGCTTCGCTGCCCGCGCTCAAGGGCAAGTACGACATGGTCAACGTCAAGCTCGACAAGACCGGCGGCCTGACCGAAGCACTTGCGCTGAAGGCGCAGGCCCGGGCCGCGGGGTTCGATGTCATGATCGGCTGCATGGTCGGGTCTTCGCTGGCGATGGCGCCTGCGGTCCTTCTGGCGCAAGGGGCCGAGTTCACCGATCTTGACGGCCCGCTTTTGTTGGCTGAGGACCGCGCGGCCCCCCTGCAGTACGACGGTCTGGGCGTACACCCGCCGTCGCGCGCCTTGTGGGGCTGACACGCGCCACCGGGGGTGCGCAAATGGCCCAGAATAAATGGGCCAGAATATATGGACCAGAACCCATGGGCCGCGCAAATGCACCCGGGGACCCGGCGCAAAGGAGCTTGTCATGACCCAATGGGATGTTCTCGACACGGTGGTGTTGTCCAGCAATTGGGCAACGCTGAAGACGACGAAGCTGCGGCTGACCTTTGAGGATGGCACTTCGGTCGAGCAGTGGCGCGAGACCTATGACCGCGGTGATGGCGCGGTGTTGCTCCCCTATGATCCGGACCGTCGGCACGTTCTGCTGGGCCGCCAGTTTCGCTGGCCCGTGGCCTACAAGGGCGACGGCGACCCGCACCTGATCGAGGCCGCCGCCGGGCTGCTTGACGATGCTGCGCCCGAGGACCGCATTCGTGGCGAGGCCCAAGAGGAACTGGGTCTGACGCTGACCACGCCGCAACCGGTGTTCCAGTTGTACATGGCGCCGGGCTCGGTCACGGAAAAGCTGCACTATTTCGTGGCGCGCTACAGTGCCGAAGAGGCGCAGGCGCGGCGCGGCGGTTTGCACGAAGAGGGCGAAGAGATCGAGATCCTCGATATCCCGCTGGCCGAGGCGCTCACGATGGTGAAGGACGGCAGGATCCGTGACGGAAAGACCGTTGTCCTGCTGCACTACGTGGCGCTTTACGTGATGCCGAAGGGGTAGAAATGGCTCCGGAGGCGGTGATCTTTGACTGCGAGTTCCTGACCGTCCCGGCGGCGCCACAGCGGTTCTGGTGTGGTCCGCGTGACCCGGACCCGGTCATTGCCCAGATCGGCGCGGTCAAGCTTGCACTCGACGAGACCGCTGAGATCGGCGTCCGCTTTGAACGCGTGGTCCAGCCACCGCTGCGCGGCGGCGGTGAGGCGCCCTTGCCCGCGTTTTTCAGCAAACTGACCGGGGTGACCGAGGCGCGGATGAGGGCCGAGGGTGTCCCGCTGCCACAGGCGCTGTCCGATCTCGCGGACTTCGCCGGCTCCGCGCCACTGTGGTCCTGGGGCAAGGATGAATTCCACATGCTGGCCATCAGTTGCTACGTCGCAGGCGTCGCGCCGCCGCTGCCTGTGACGCGTTTTGGCAATGCCGCGCGCGTCATGCTGCACGCCGGTGTCCCGGAAGAGGTCATCGTGACCCTGCGCAGCAACACGCTTTTGCAGCATTTCGGTCTGGCCGCGGGCGATGGGGCCACTTCCGACCCCTCGGGACCCGGCAATGGCACCCCTGCGACAGGGGCGCATGATGCACTTGGGGATGCGCTCTCTGTCGCGTTGACCCTCCAGCACCTGATCCGTGACAAACAGCTTGACCCTGCCCACCTGCGCGACCCGCTCCAGCCGCCCCCGGCTTGACCTTTCGCGTGGCGAAGGCCACACCCAGACCCAATGATCCGAGGAGCCCGCCCATGACCCGCACCGTTTACGTCAACGGAGAGTACCTGCCCGAACACGAGGCAAAGATCTCTATCTTTGACCGCGCCTTCCTGATGGCCGACGGCGTCTATGAGGTCACCTCGGTGCTGGGGGGCAAACTGGTGGATTTCGACGGGCACGCGACGCGGCTCGACCGTTCGCTGACAGAGTTGGACATGGGAAACCCCACCACCAAGGAAGAGCTGCTGGAGATCCACCGCGAGCTGGTGCGGCTCAACGAGATCGACGAAGGCCTGATCTATCTGCAGATCTCGCGGGGCGCGCCGGGCGACCGGGATTTTGTCTTTCCCGATCCCGAAACCTGCGCGCCGACCATCGTGCTCTTTACCCAGAACAAGCCGGGGCTCGCCAACAGCCCCGCCGCGTTGAAAGGGCTGAAGATCATCTCGATCGAGGATCAGCGCTGGGGCCGCCGCGACATCAAGACGGTGCAACTGCTGTACCCCTCCATGGGCAAGATGATGGCCAAGAAGGCCGGGGCGGATGATGCCTGGATGGTGATGGACGGCTATGTGACCGAGGGCACCAGCAACAACGCCTATTTCATCAAGGGCAACAAGATCGTCACGCGCGCCCTGTCGAACGATATCCTGCACGGGATCACCCGCGCCGCCGTGCTGCGGTTTGCGCAAGAAGCCCAGATGGAGGTCGAAGAGCGCAACTTTACCATCGCGGAGGCACAGACCGCCGATGAGGCCTTCATCACGTCTGCCTCCTCCTTTGTCATGCCGGTGGTGGAGATCGACGGCGTGGCGCTGGGGGACGGCACACCGGGTGCACGCGCCGCACGCCTGCGCGAGATCTATCTCGACGAAAGCCGCAAGGTCGCTGTCTGAGCCGCGGGCACAGGCCGCTTTTTGGCGGTCTGGTGCCTTTGCCAGCCGGGCGGCCAGCGCGGCGCGCCCGTGTTCAGCCCAAGCGACCAATGCCCGAAGACACACGGCGGTTTGTGGGCCTTATCCAAGGCATCGCCCGCGGCGTCCCGGGGCCCTGTAAATCCGGGTCCCACTTCGCCGCGACATGCTTTAGGCTGACGACAACCGGCAACAGGGGCGTGGCAACAGGGGGCTTGGATGACGTCAAAAGCCTTGGTCGAAGCGATCGCTGCGTTGGTGATCTTTCTCGCCCTCGCGGGTCTGGGCATGTTCGAGGTGCCCAGCGACGAACCCGCCGTGGAGGCCGGGTTGCGGGCGCAGGCGCAGGTTATCCTTGCCGATGTGCCGCAGACCCTGACGTTGAAGGTCTCGGGGCGTGCCATCACCGTTTCCGGCGACATGCCCAGCCAGCAGGACCGTCGCGCGTTAGAGGCCGCCCTGCGGGAGATCCCCGGTGTCGAGACGCTGAACTCAAGGTTGAACGTCCTGCCGCGCGCCCCGAATTTTGCGTTTGAACTGCGCCGCGGGATGCTGCCCGAAGACCAGATACCCGAAGGCCAGGCCGCCGAGGGCCAGACGCCGGAGAACCAGACGCCAGCGGATCAGACATCCGAGGCTCAGACATCCCAGGCCGAGGCACCGGTGCTCTCGGGGCACGTGGTCAACGGGGCCACGCGGGATCGGCTTGCCGCGCTGACCGGGCTGCCGCTGGATGGGCTCGCCCAGTCCGGTGGCCCGCCGTTCGAGGCTTGGGATGCCACTGTCCTGTTGCTGGTCGAGGCCGCGCAGGACCTCGCCATGGTCGATATCGCGCTCTCGCCGGAGGGCGCGCGCCTGACCGGCACCGCCACCTGGCCTGAAGAGGCCCGCGACGTCGAAGAGCGCCTTGCCGCCTTTCCGGACACACTGGACCTGACGCTTGAGCTGACCGTGATCGACGATGGCGCGCCCTTCATGCTGGTGGCCGAACGCCATCCCCGCCGCGGTGTCCTGTTGCAGGGCAAGCTGCCGCCAACCCTGCCCGCGGCCGAGCTGAGCGGTGCTTTTGACAGCGTTCAGGAACTGGAACTGGCCGAGGGGCTCGCCACGCCCGACCAGCCGCATCTGGCCACCGCCATGCGTGGCGCCGTTGCGGTCATTGCCGCGGCTGAACGCGGCACCGCCCTCGTCTCCGAAGGGGCGGTGGTGCTGAGCGCGCTGCGCGGTGACGACCGGATGCGCGCAGAGGTCGACAGCCTGCGCGCCGCCCTGCCGCAAAGCCACGTGATCCGCGTCTCGGAACTGCCCGAAACCGATCCGGAGCCCTTCTGGATCCAGCTCGAACGCATCAGCGGCGATGTGCGTGCGGCCGGTGTCCTCCCGCGGGAGCGCAGCGTGGCCGAAGTGGCTGAAAAGCTTGATCCCGGTGCCGATGTCTCGGATCTGCGGCAATCGCCCTATCCCGACACAACCGGCTGGACCGATGGGGTCGATGCGCTGCTGGAGGTCTTTCCTGACGTTGTCGAAGGCGCGATCCTGCTGGAGGAAGAGGCCGTCACCGTGGACGCGGTGCTGCCTGATCCCGAGACCGCGGACCGGGTCTATGGCCGTTTGTCCGGATTGGCACAGGGCGATGACATTCGCAGCTATGTCACGCTTGAGGACGACGGCAAGCTGCTGGGCGCGCAGCTGACCTATCGCCCGGAAACCGGATTTGCCATCGCGGGCACGCTGCCGTCGGATCTGACGGCGGCGCAGGCGGTGGAGATCCTCGGCCTGCAGACGGTGACGGGCGCCCCGTCGCAGGATGCAGAGATCGCGATGCCGCAAGCCCGCGCCGTGCTGGAACGCGTTGCCCCATGGCTGGGGGAGGCAGAGCGGCTGGACATCTCCCTGTCACCCGCCGCGCTGTCGATGACGGCGGTCTTGTCGCCGGGTGTCGACCTGCCGCTGATCACGCCAGAGGTGGAGGCCGTGCTGACCCCGTCCGACACCGCCGCCCTGCGGCTGCTCACCGATTTGCCCCCCGAAGGCACGGAGCGTGAGAACATGGCGCTTGGCTTGCGGCAGGTCTTTGTGGCGGGCTTCTGGTTGCCGGTGCTGGAATTCGAGCCTTCTGTCGCCGAATGTGCGCGCCAGACCGAACTGGCCATTGCGCAGGAGCCGGTGCGCTTTGTGTCCGGTGGCGCGCGGCTGGATGCGCGGTCGATCCGCGGGGCAAACCTTTTGGCGGCGGTGGCGCGGGTCTGCACGCTCGAGGCCTCCTTCGCGGTGGGTGTCGAGGGGCACACCGACAGCTCCGGCGCGCTGAGTTACAACATGCGGCTCAGTCAGGAACGCGCGGATGCGGTCGCGGCGGAACTGGTCAAGCGCGGCGTGCCAAGCGAGTTGATCGACACGGTTGGCTATGGCCCGACGCGCCCGGTGGCCAGCAATGAAACGGCTGCGGGTCAGGCGCAAAACCGTCGCATCACTCTGCAGTGGCAGGACCAGGGCCAGCAGCCTGAGTAGGGCGTGTGTCTTCGACGCCATCCTCATTGCACACCGTCTGGTCGCCGTATTGCTGCGACGGGGCGTTGACCCATCGGGCCGCGTGTTGCCCGGCCCAGAGTCCCGTGGCAAGGCAGGCGTTCAGCAGGTAACCACCTGTGGGCGCTTCCCAATCGAGCATCTCTCCGGCGCAAAAGACACCTGGTTTTGCCTTCAGCATCAGGTGCTTGTCCATGGCGTCAAAGGGCACGCCCCCGGCGGTGGAAATCGCCTCGTCCATGGGCCGCACCCCGGCATGGGGCAGGGGCAGCGCCTTCAACAGCGCCGCGAGTGTGGCCGGATCGGCGGGCAGGGGGCGGCCCATCTCCATCACCAAGGCGCGCGCGGCGGGCGTCAGAGGCGTGGCCTTGCGCAGCAGGGTCGACAGGCTGGCCTTGCCTTTTGACCGGCTGAGCCGCGCGGCCAATCTGTCCAGCGGTATGTCCGGCAGCAGGTCAGCGTATAGCGGCGCGCCCTCGCGCAAGGCCGGGGTCAGAGGGTATAGCCCACCGCCCTCGAGGCCGCGCGCGGACAGCACCACTTCGCCCCGGCTGTGCAGGGCGCCAGCGCGCAGGCTGAGGTTCTTCAGCGGCGCGCCGAGGTGGGGGGACATATGGGCGGACCAGGTGACGCAGAGCCCCGCGTTCGACGGCGCAAAAGGGCTCAGCGGCACGCCTGCAGCGGCCAGCGTGGCGGCCCATGCCCCGTCAGAGCCAAGTCGCGCCCAACTCGCCCCGCCGAGGGCCAGCACCGTGACGGCGGGGGACAGGCACCTGACCCCCTCGACGGTGTCGAAGCTCAGGTCTGCCCCCTGCCAGCCGGTCCAGCGCCATTTCGTGTGACGGCTGAGGCCACCGCCATCAAGGCGCGCCAGCCAGGCGCGCAACAGCGGAGAGGCCTTCATCGCGTGGGGAAAGAGCCGACCGGAGGAGCCGGTGAAACAGGGCTGACCCAACCCTTCGGCCCAAGCCTGTACGGCCCCGGGTCCAAAGCCGGCAAGCATTGGGGCAAGGTCCCTCGCCGCCACGCCATATTGCTGCGTAAACCGTTCTTTTGCCTCCATTTTCGTGAGGTTCAGCCCGGATTTTCCAGCCATGAGGAACTTGCGCCCGACCGAAGGTTTTGCCTCGATCAGAACAGTTGGCAGACCCTGCGCCAGCAGCGCGTCGCAGGCCATCAGACCGGCGGGACCACCGCCGATGACCACCGCGCGGCTCAGCCTTTTGGTCTTTCGGGGGTTGGACGATTGCGCGGCTGTGCGGGTGCGGCGCGGCGTGTGGGCGGGATGACCGCGGGCTCGCCCGGCACCCGGTCCAGACCCGCCGTGCCCTTGCCCGCGGGAGCGGGCGGCACGGCGTCACCGGTTCTTGTCGCTTGTGCCTGCGGGGCGTTGCTGCCCCTGCCCGCGGAGGAGGCCGCCCCGTTGTCCTTGGCCGTTTTTGGGGATGCAGTGGCCTGTCTGGTCGCGGCGGACCGGGGCGGCTTGGCCTGCGTCGCCAATGGGTTCGGGGCCGATTGCCGTGTCGGGGGCGAGGAGGGGCCACCGCCACGACGCGAAGGCGTGCCGCCCAAGCGGCCCGCAAGCGCCGGGTCGGAATTGCGCAACTCGATGACACGATGCGGGTAAGGGATCTCTATCCCGTTGTCTTTCAAGGCATTCCAGATGATGAAACCTACATCCGACGTGTATTTGTTGCGGCCGTCGTCGATGCCGTTGACCCAGAATTCCACCGCGAATTCCACGCCGGATTCGCCAAATCCGCGCAACTCGCAATCCGGGGGCATGGGGACGTCGAGCACGGCGGGATGCGTCGCGACCGCGCTTTCGACGATGCCGGGCACGCGGTTGATGTCGGTCTCATAGGTCACGGAGAACGCCACTTCGTAGCGGTTGGACGATCCCTGGTCAGAGTAGTTGATCACCCGCGTGGTGATGAAATCCTCGTTCGGAACGACAATCCAGCGGCCATCGAATGTCTCGAGGATCATGGCACGTGCGGTGGTTTGCACGATGGTGCCGGCCATGCCGTTGTCGAGTTCGACGTAGTCGCCCACCGTGGCCTGTCCCTCAAGCAGGAGGATCACGCCAGAGATATAGTTCGAGGCGATCTTTTGCAGGCCCAGACCGAGGCCGACGCCAATGGCGCCGCCCAGAACTGCCAATGAAGTCAATGGGATACCCATGATGTTCATCAGCAGGAGGAAGGCCGCGCCAAAGATGGCGAACTCGGCCGCCTTTGCGGCCAGTTGCCGGGTGGCGGGGGTCATTTCCTCTTGGCGGCGGATGTAGGTGCCGGTCTGGTCGTTGGACCAGCGCCCTAGCCAGAACAGGATCGACCCGGCAATCACGCCGCGCAGGATCGACATCACCGAGAATTCGATATTGCCCATGCTGACGGTCATGGTGTTCAGCCGGTCGATCGCCAGATCCAGAATACCCAGCGCATAAAGCGCCATGATCGGCATGAGAATCAGTCGGCCCAGCATCTTGAGCAAGGGGTCGGCCACGATCTCGCGCACCAGCACCCGCGCGGCGAGCAACAGGAAGACCCGTTTGCCAAAGGCGATCACGGCGCCGGAGTTGAAGATCGCGCGCGTCAGCTGTTCGCCCACGCCGGTAAAGGCATAGGCCAGAAGCGGCAGCATCAGGGGCACAAAGACCAGCAGGAACCGCCGGACATTGGCCATGACCGATGTGCGTCCCTCTGCCGGGGTCAGGATTTTTTCCAACCAGGGCTGTAGCTTACGTGTCAGCAGCCAGGCGGCCAGATAGGCCAGCGCCAATAGGCCGAACTGCGACCAGGCCGCCGGTGACAAGAGCCAACCCTGCGCTATATCCCAACCGTCCAGGGCATAGCCGACGGCACGCTGGATGAGTTCTGGCTGCTGGGAGAGGTCGAATTCCATCTGCCTTGATCTCTGGGCTACGAACACATGATCTGTCCAAACCGGAGGACAGCGGGGAAAGAAAACGCATATGACCGAGGGACAGGACCCGATTTGCCCGCTTTGTCAGCGACCTATCCCACCCCATGCTAAACAGAGCCTGCACCATCTGGTGCCGAAGTTGAAGGGCGGGAAAGGCGGACCCATGGTCCTGCTGCATCAGATCTGCCATTCGGAGATCCACGCGCGGTTCACCGAGGCGCAATTGGCGCGGGCGTTGAACACCATCGAAGCGCTGCGCGCGCACCCGGACATGGCGCGCTTTCTCGGCTGGGTCGCGAAGCGCCCGCCAGAGTTTCACAGTCGCACCACCGGGGGACGCCGTAAACGCAAGAGGTGAAAACCGCCCTGTGGGGCGTGCGCCGCGTTAACCGGGCCCAAGGGATGGGCAAACCGGGGCACCAAGGGGTCTGCGGCGGTGCAATCAGTACAAAACACCCGCGGTTTGGTACAAATTGCTGGCCGGGGCTGGCCGCTTCCGCGCGGGGGCATCGGGGCAATCGGTACGATTCGCGGGCTGTTTGGTACAGATTGCTCCCGGCGTTCTGCCGGTCTGAGGTCACAGGAGATTTCGCCGCAAGATCGCCCCTCACGTTGTCGTGAGCTGCGTGCATCCGCCGCGGGGCTGACCCGCCACCCGGGGCACTCTGGAAGGCGCTCTGGCAGGGGGGTCGGCGGGCGGGTCGGCGCGCATCCGGAGGTGTCCGAGGCGCTTGTCCCCCGCCGCGGCCACGCCTAGGTTCTGGCGGAACATCCCGGCAAGACGGGAGCGCATCGCAGCGGGGAGAGCGCCATGCATACCTTCGAAGTGCGGGTCTACTACGAAGACACCGATATGGCGGGCATCGTCTATCACGCCAACTACCTGAAGTTCATCGAGCGCGCGCGCTCTGACTGGGTCAAGACCATGGGCATGGATCAGAATGCCATGCGCGAAGAGGACGGCATCGTCTGGGTCGTGCGCCGGATCGAGGCCGATTACCTCGCCGCGGCGAAATATGACGACCTGCTGGAGATCCGCACCACCACCAAGAGCATGACCGGCGTGCGGCTGATCATGACGCAGGAGGTGCTGCGCGGCGAAGAGGTGGTGTTTCGTGCCGAAGTGACCGCGGTCTGCACCACGGTTGACGGTCATCCGGTGCGTCTGCCCTCTGTTCTGCGCACAAGGGTGCACTAGCCGCGTCGCGGGGTGCCGGGGCGGGTGTCCGGTCAGCGCAAGACCGCGCCAGACCCGACCGGATCAGCCGTGCGACAGGATCGCGGATGTCTTGGCCTGCGCGCGTTCGACGTGCTGTTTCATTTCCCTATCAGCGCGCCACATCGTCATGCATCAGGGCGTCGATGATCCTGTCATGCTCGTCCTCGCAGTCCGAAGTGCGGGAACGGCGCGGCGCGCCTGCCTGCCAGCAGGGGCAGGCGATCCATGATGCGGTGGGCGCAACGCGGACCTTCCCGACGCCGCCCTGTCCGTCGACGCATGATCTGGGCACCAAACGGATGTCGGCCAGCGCGAGCGACGGTGTCGTGAACAAATGGGACCAGACCCATGACATCGAGACCCTGTTCCTCTCGGACGGATCGCAGTTCACCACCGGCGCGGCGGCGAACCCGAGGCTGACCATGGTGGCGCTGGCGATCCGGCAGGCGGATCACATCGCCCGCGAGATGAGCGCGCAGACCCTCTGACCCAACGGGCGGCGCGCCCGCAGGCGCGCCGTCTTTAGTCCTTGTCGCATTTTCCCCGGAAAGGTTTTTGACATGCTCGATCTTGGCAAGCGCACTTCGATCTACGAACCCGAACAGGATGGCCTGATCTTCCCCCGGATGCCTGCGTTCGCCACTGCCGCCGAAGAGCGCCAGCACCGCAAGGAACGTCTGGTCGCGGCGTGCCGGGCCTTTGCGCGGCAGGGCTTTGACTATGGGTTTGCGGGCCATCTGACGGTGCGCGACCCGGAGCGGCCCGAACTGTACCGGACCAACCCGATGTGCCCGCATGGTCGACAAGGTCAGGGTGTCGAACCTGATCCTTGTCGACCATGCGGGCACGGTGATCGAAGGCGATCATGTGGTGAACCGCGCCGGGTTTGTCCTGCACGCCAATGTGCACGAGGCACAGCCGGACATCGCGGCGACCGGACTCGCGCCGATCCGCATTCCCGACGACCGCGCGCGCTACAGCCTAGAACATGTGGGCAGCGATTACATCGGCGGGCTGCATTTCCGGACGCTGTGGAACCAGCTGGTGCAGGACTGCCCGGACATGCTGGACTGAGGCGGGCCGCGTCGGGACCATGACGACGTCAATCCGGGCGCTGCGGTCTGGGGCCGGGTTGGGCGCCGGGTTGGGCGTGGTACAGGGCTTGGTGTTTGGGCCGATCTATGAGCCAGTGTTTAGGCCGGCGTCCCGGTGATGTCAGAGGCTGGCGGCCAGTGTGACCGTCACAAGCGATCCGATGGACGAGTAGAAAATCGCCCTTGCGATGGCGTCGACGCGCACGCCGTAGTTCAGCGCCAGCATGAAGGCCATGACCCCACAGGGGGCCGCGGCCACCATCATGGCCGGATTGCGCACATCCGGTGCAAGCTGCAGCGCGCCCGCAAAGACGGCCCATGCCAGCAGCGGATGCACGACGAGCTTCATCCCGGTCATGGCGACGGGCAGCATGGCGCGCGCGCCGCTGGCCTTCTGGCTGAGAATGATGCCAAGCGCGAACAGGAGCACCGGCGAGGCGGTGCCGCCCAGAAAGCCGAGGAACACGTCAACACCACTTGGCAGCGACAGGCCCAGAACACCGGCCGCCAGCCCTGTCGCCATGGCGATCAGCGGGGGATTCCGGACGATCTTGCCCATGGTCTGCGCGCGCGATCCGCCTTTGGTCGCCAGAATATCCATCAGGATCAGCGACCCGCTGAAAATCACGATCCCGTCCATGGAAATGATGGCAACGATTGGGGTGACAGCGGCCTTGCCAAAGAGGATGGTCGCAATCGGCAGAACGAAGAGGATGTGATTGGTCAGCGCAATGGCGAGCCCCAGCAGCGCGGCCTCTTTCAGGTCGGTGCCAAAGACCCGCCACGCGATCAGGAAACCGCTGAGGTACATCAGCATTTCGGTCAGGGCGTAGCCTGCCAGCATCGCGATGTCGAAGTCTTCGAGCGGGGCCTTGGCGAGCAACTGAAACGACAGTGCCGGGATCGCGACGATCATCACGAAGCGGTTCAGCGTCATGGCCATGCTGAAATCGAAGACGCCGCGCAGGCCGAGGATGTAGCCCAATGCGCCGATCCCGAAGACCGGCAGAACGCCGTTCAGAAGTTGGTCGAGCATCGTCCTGCACCTGCTGTGTGAGGGGCGCGCGCGGCTGCGTTCTGACCGGCGCGCGCCGCGTCCATGTGACTGGCGCATAGGCCGGGGCGCCCGGTTTCAGGGCCTACCATGGTTCGGCAAAGGGACGGATGTCCATCTCATGCGTCCAGCCATCGCGTGGCTGGTGGTGCAGGGTCCAGTAGGTCTCTGCGATGCTGGCGGGGTCCATCAGCGTGTCGGGGGGCAGGGTTTCCGGATCCTTGCCCGCATCCGCAAGGCGCTGCCGCACAAAGGCGGTGTCGACACCGGAATCGACGACCAGATGCGCCACGTGGATGTTTTGCGGTCCCAGTTCGCGGGCCATCGCCTGCGCCAGTCCCCGCAGCGCGAATTTGCCGGAGGCAAAGGCCGCGTAGCCCGCGCTGCCCCGCACCGAGGCCGTCGCCCCGGTGAAGAAGATCGACCCCTTCTGGCGCGGCACCATGTATTTCGCCGCTTCGCGCCCCGACAGGAAAGCCCCGTAGGCGCACATTTCCCAGACCTTGCGAAACACCCGTTCCGTGGTGTCGCGCAGGGGGAACCGCACGTTGCCGCCCACGTTGAAGATGCAGATCTCGATCGGCCCGATCTCGGTCTCGACCTGAGCGAACATCTGCGTGGCGGTCTCTTCCTTGCGGGCGTCCCAGGTGAAGCCCTGCGCGCTGCCACCGGCGGCTTCGATCTCGGCGATCAAGGGCGCGGTTTTCTCGCCCCCGCGCCGGCCCAGAACAAGGTGAAACCCACCGCGGGCAAAGCGCCGGGCGATGGCGGCGCCGATGTAGTCGCCCGCACCGATGACGAGGCAGATGGGTTTTGCGGTCATCGCGCTGCCCTAGGCCGCTTCTGCCGCAAGGAAGGCCGGTCTGGCCTCAAGCCGGTCGGCATAGGCGGTGAGATTTGGCACTGCCTCGAAATCTGCGCCCAGACGTCTGGCCATGATAACCGCGTGCCCTGTGACCGTGTCGGCAATCGTGAAGTCCCCGGCGAGGAATTCCCGTCCCTCCATGTGCTGCTCGACGGCGCCGAGGGTGCGGTTCAACAGCTTGAGCGCGCGTTTGGCGATCTCGGGGTTGCGGCGTTCGGGGGGCAGCAGGATGGTTTCCACCACAAAGGTGTTGATCGGGGGCATGATCATGCCCTCTGCATAGTGCAGCCATTGCAGGTAGGGGGCAAAATGCGCGGCCTGCGGATCCGGCGCCAGCGCGGGGGCGTATCTGGCGGCGAGGTATTGCGCGATGGCGGCGCTTTCGCTGATCGTGACGTCGCCGTCCACAAGGGTCGGCACGCGGCCATTGGGATTGATTCGCATGTAGTCCGGCCCGCGCATTTCCTTTTGGCCCAGAGAGAATCGTTCCAGTTCATAGGGGTGGCCCATCTCTTCGAGCAGCCAGACGGTGCGCACGGCGCGTGACTGGGGGGCAAAGTAGACTTTCATGTGGGGTCCTTTGTGTCAGGTTCAGGGGCCTTGCCGGACCGGCGCAAGGCGGGCGGTGGCGATGTCCGGTGAGGGGCTTTGTCTGGCACGGAGGAGACAACAAGTCGTGTGGCGTGTCAATTTGGCAGCAGGCTGGCGCCGCGGGGCGGCGGTCTGTGCCATGGTGCGGAGGCGACGGGCGGGGCGTCATTGGGCCTTGGGGGCCC